>NZ_PSVZ01000001.1:0-516428 GCF_002932315.1 Rathayibacter sp. AY1C9 | reverse complement strand
TTCTCGAGTGGCCGGCGGGGGCCGGAAGAGGGGGTACTCGATGCTCGCACGGCGGACGCACGACTGCGACCGGTGCCCTGCTCTTCGGCGCGACCCCGGCCCTCGCCGCGGAGAACCCGCAGAAGCCCCTGTCCTCCTTTGAGGAGGCGCCGACCGGCCTCGCTCCCGCGAGCGAGTCGCCCGAGGCCGCCCAGCAGACCGCCCGCGCGGCCGTCAGCTACTACAACGCCCTCGTCGGCGGCGAGGAGCTGGCCGCCGGACAGCGGATCGTCTCGGGCACGAACGGCTACTCGTTCCGGATGCAGACCGACGGCAACGCGGTGGTCTACGACCCGCAGGGCCGCCCCACCTTCGCGACGAACACCCAGGGCCGCGGCGACCACCTGGTCATGCAGACCGACGGCAACATGGTCGTCTACTCCGCCAAGGGCGGCCCCGTGTGGAGCACGAACACGATCAACGAGGCGGGAGCCTCGGTGATCATGCAGCCCGACGGCAACCTCGTCGTCTACCGCGAGAACGGCTCGCCCGCCTGGGCGAGCAGCGTCCGCCGCGTCATCGCCGAGCCGGTGACCGACACGCTGTTCACGGAGCAGACCCTCCGCCCCGTCCACCAGCTCACCTCCGCCGACGGCCGCTTCAGCGCCGTCATGCAGAACGACGGCAACTTCGTCGGCTACGGCCCCCAGGGCGCCGTCTGGGGCACCGGCACCGGCGGCTCCGGCAACCGCATCACCATGCAGAAGGACGGCAACGCCGTCATCTACGGTTCCGACGGCTCCGTCAAGTGGTTCTCGGGCACGCGCGGCAAGGACCTCCGCCTGGGCATCAACAACGCCGGCTCGCTGATCATCGTGAACCCGTCCGACGACGTGATCTGGACCAGCCAGGCCGCCTTCCCCTCGACCACTCTCTACGCGGCGAACTCGCTCGAGGCGGGCAGCTTCCTCCGCTCGGCGAACGGCGTCTACCGAGCGGTGATGCAGGCGGACGGCAACTTCGTCGTCTACGGCAAGAACGGCCCGATCTGGGCGTCGAAGACCACCCGCGCAGGCGGCTTCTTCGCCCTCGACACCAGCGGGCAGATCGCCGTGGGCACCGAGACGACGAGCGGATGGTCGGTCGTCCCGCCCGCCGCATCGGTCGGCCCCTACAAGCTCGTCATGCAGGACGACGGCAACCTCGTCGAGTACGACAGCCGCCGCGCGGTCTGGGCCAGCCGCGGCTGACGCCCCTCCGCCACGACGCCCCCTGGTCCCCGGACCGGGGGGCGTCGTCGTCTCCCCCGCCGTGGGACGATTCCCCGACCCCGCCGCCCTCCCCGACAGGACCCCTGCGATGACGCACCTCCCCTCCGGCCGCTCCCTGACCGCCTCCCTCGCGGCGCTCGCCGCCACGGGCGCGCTCCTGCTGGGCTCGCTGCCCGCCGCCGCGGTCGAGGCCCCGCCCTCGGCGTCCTCCGCCGTCGCCTCCGCCGCGGTCCTCCGTGCCGGCGAGCATCTCGCGCGCGGCGAGCGCCTGGTGTCCCCCGACGGCGCTACCTCCCTCGTGATGCAGACCGACGGCAACGCCGTGGTCTACGCCGCCGGCGGCCGTCCCACCTGGGCCTCGGGCACGCAGGGGCGCGGCGACAGCCTGCGGATGCAGGACGACGGCAACCTCGTCGTGTACGCCGCGGACGGGCGCCCGGTCTGGGCGAGCGGCACGGTGGCCGACCCGGGCGGCGAGCTGCGGATGCAGGACGACGGCAATCTCGTGATCTACCGCCGCAGCGGCTCGGCCGCCTGGGCCAGCAGCATCGGCGGCCGGATCGACGAGCCGCGCACCGACACCCTCCGCCGCGGCAGCACCCTCTACGCGGGGAACCGGCTCGCCACCCAGGGAGGCACCACGGCGGTGATGCAGGCGGACGGCAACCTCGTCGTCTACGGGCAGGGCGGGGCTCTCTGGGCGAGCGGCACCCGCGGCCGGGGCAACGTCCTCCGGATGCAGGACGACGGGAACGCCGTGGTCTACACCGCGGACGGCGCGCCCGTGTGGGCCTCGGACACGTCCGGCGAGCCGGGCGCCACGATGGTCCTCCGCGAGGGCGATCTCCGGATCGCGGACGACTCCGGCGTCCTCTGGAGCAGTGCCGCGCTCGTCGTGCGCGACTCGCTCTCCCCGAGCGGCCTCGTCGTCGCGGGCACGCGGCTGACCTCGGCGAGCGGGCAGTGGCGGGCTGAGATGCAGCGCGACGGCAACTTCGTCGTCTACGGGCCGAACGGCGCGGACTGGGCGACGAACACCTCCTCCGCCTCCGGTGCCGCCTTCTCGATGAGCTCCGAGGGCCGGCTCGACGTGGCCGACTCCCGGATCCTCTGGCTGCGGTTCCCGAGGATCTCCTTCGGCATCGGCCAGAGCGGCGTCGTCGCGCCCTACCGCCTCGTGTTGCAGGACGACGGCCGCCTCGTCGAGTACGACGGCATCGGACGGGCCGTCTGGGCCAGCCGGGGCTGACGCGCGACGCATGATGGAGGGGTGAGCGACCCCGGCGACTTCATCCGCTCGGCCCTGGAGTACGAGGGCGACGTCTGGCGCGCGCAGGACGTGCGCGAGCGCCTGGGATCAGGGCTCGACTCGACGGGCGCCTCGGTCGGGGCGGTCCGCGGCACCGTCCGCGACGCGCTGAGGAAGTTCCGCTCGCTCGAGCACGACGACGTGACCGCCCTCTCCTCCGAGCTGTGGGAGCAGGCGGTGTTCGAGCCGCGGCTGGCGGCCGTCGTGCTGCTGCAGTCCCGAGCCGAGTGGCTGCGCGGCTCCGACCTCACCCGGCTCGAGGGCTTCGTCCGCGACTCCCGCGTGGACGAGCTGAGCGACCCGCTGGCCCGCGACGTCGTCGCTCCGCTCCTGGCCGGGCTGCGCGGTGCGGCGCGGACCCGGGCGGACGCGGTCCTCGACCGCTGGGAGGCGGAGGGCGGGCGCCTGGCGCGCGCGGCCTCCCTGGCGCGGGCCTCGGTCCGGACGGAGCACGGCTGAACGGCCGCTCGGACCGACCGCCCCGCGGAACCGGACGCCTGCTCAGGCGGCCCGGTACTCCTGAGCCGCCGTGCCGTCCGCCACCCGGATCCGCGTGTCGAACTCCAGGCCCGGATCGACCCGGTGCGCGATCAGGACCACCGTCCGCCCCTCGGCGGCGCGGAGCAGATCCCCGAGCAGGGCGTCGGCCACGGGAGCGTCCACCGACGCCGTCGGCTCGTCCAGCACCAGGACGCGGAAATCGGCCAGGAGTGCGCGTGCGAGGGCGATCCGCTGAGCCTGGCCGCCCGAGACGAGCGAGCCCCGCTCCCCCACCCGCGCGTCGAGCCCGCCGCGTGCAGCGACCCAGGGCCCGAGCCCGACCCGCTCGAGCACCGCCTCGAGCACGGCGCCATCGGCCTCGGGCCGCGCGAAGAGGAGGTTCTGCCGGATCGTGTCGTCGAAGAGGTACGGCTGCTGCTCCACGAGCCCGACCCGCTTCCGCACCTCCGCCTGCGGCAGCGTGCGCGCCTCGACTCCGCCCAGGAGGTAGCTGCCGGAGTGGTCGAGGAAGCGCACCAGAGCGTGCGCGAGCGTGGTCTTCCCGGACCCGCTGCCGCCGGTGACGAGGACGCGCGCACCCTCCGGCAGGTCGAGCGAGACGCCCCGCAGCGCGGGCGTGTGCGCGCCGGGCCAGCTCACCGACAGGTCGCGCAGGACGATGCCGGCGCCCCGGGGAGCCGGGGCATCCGGGTCCACGTCCGCGTCGGTCGCGAGCGCCGGCGACGCCGCCTCGGCGTCCAGATCGGCCAGGCGCTGAGCGCTCGAGAGCGCGGTGCGCGCCGCCTGCACGGCGAGCGGCGCGGCGGCGGCGACCTCGAAGACCGCGAGCGGCACGAGCGCGACGACTCCCAGCGCCGGACCGCCGAGGTCGCCGATCGCCGGGATCCCGAGCGCGAGGCCCGCCCAGACCGCACCGCCCGAGCAGAGGGCGAGGACGGCCGCGGCCAGTCCGGCGGAGGCCGCCCGCCGACGCGCCGCCCGGGCGAGCGACTCCTCCGCGCGTGCCACGTCCGCCAGAGCGTCACCCGCCGCATCGAAGGCGATGAGCACGTCGAGGCGGGTGACCAGCAGGTTGAGGCGCTCGGCGAGCTCCCCGCGCAGCGGCGCCAGCTCGCGATCCGCCTGCGCGGAGAGCCGGCCGGCGCCCAGGGCCCCACCGGCGAAGGCGAGGACGAGCAGCGCCAGCAGCACGGCGCCCATCGCCGGCAGCAGCAGCCAGACGCCGACCACCGAGACCGCAGCGACCAGCGCCGCGACGACCAGCGGCTGCACGACGCGCAGCGGCACGTCCTGCTGGGCGTCGACGTCCGCCACCACCCGGGAGACCAGGTCGCCACGGCGAACGCGGCCCAGCCCGTCCGGCGCGACCGGCACCAGGCGCTCGTAGACGCCCGCCCGGAGCTCCGCGAGCGCGCGGAAGGCGGCGTCGTGGCCGGTCAGCCGCTCGAGGTAGCGGAAGAAGGCCCGCGCCAGCGCGAAGGCCCGCACGCCCACGACGGCCATGGAGAGGAACAGGATCGGCGGCTGCTCGGCCGCGCGGACGATCAGCCAGGCGGAGCAGGCCAGCAGCGCCACGACGGCGGAGGAGGAGAGCAGCCCGAAGGACAGACCCGGCAGGAAGCGGCGCGGCCCGGGCATCGCGGCGCGGAGGACGTCGGAGCGGTTCACCTCGCGACCGCCTCCGCCGGCGCCAAGGCGATCACGGCGTCGGCCGCCGCGACGGTCGCGGGCCGGTGGCTGGCGACGACGACGATCGTCCCGCTCTCCGCCAGCGACCTGAGTCCGGCGAGCAGCGCCCGCTCGGACTCGTCGTCGAGGGCGGCGGTCGGCTCGTCCAGGGCCAGCACCGCGCACCCGCGCTCGAGCAGGCGGTGCACAGCGCGGGCGACGGCGACACGGGCGCTCTGCCCGCCCGAGAGGCCCGTCCCCTCGGCGTCGAGCCGGCGCTCGGGGTCCACGTCGACGGCGGCGATCGCCAGGGCCCGCCGCACGCGCTCGGGGTCCGGCGAGAGTGCTCCGAGCCCGACGGCGGAGGCGACGCTCCCCGGGAGAAGGTCGGGCCGCTGGCCCGCCCAGGCGAGCGTCGACCGCAGATCCGCGACCGGCGACCCGCCGAGCAGCAGCGTGCCCGAGAAGGGCACGAAGCCCGCGAGCGCGGCGATCAGCGTCGACTTCCCGGACCCGCTGGGCCCGGTCACCACGGTGATCGACCCGACGGGGAGCACCGCGTCGACAGGAGCGAGCGTCCGCCCGCGTCCGTCGTCGACCGCGAGACCCCGCAGCTCGAGCGCCCCCGTCGCCGCCGGGGCCTTCCCGCGAGCGGGCAGGGCCGCCGCGCGCTCGAGGACGGCGAAGGCGCGGTCCGCCGCCTGCACCCCGTCCGCCGCCGCATGGAACTCGGCACCGACCTGGCGCACCGGCAGGAACACGTCCGGCGCCAGCACCAGGACGAACAGCCCGACGGCCAGCCCCAGCGAGCCGTCGACGAGCCGCAGCCCGATCGAGACGGCGACCAGCGCGACCGAGAGCGAGCCGGCGAGCTCCAGCACGAAGCCGCTGACGAAGGTCACCCGCAGCACCTTCATCGTGTGCACGCGGTAGTCCTCGGTCAGCGCGCGGATCCGCGTCGCCTGCCGCTCGGCCCGCCCGAAGATCTTGAGTGTTGCGAGGCCGCCGACGGTGTCGACGAAGCCGGACGCGAGCGCCTGCAGCCGCTCCCACTGCCGCGCCTGCACGGCCTGGGTCGCCCAGCCGATCAGCACCATGAACACCGGGATGAGCGGCAGGGTCACCACCAGGAACACCGCGCTGAGCGGATCGGCGAGGAAGACCACGAGTGTCAGGAGCGGCGTCGCCACCGCGGTGGCGATCAGCTGCGGGAGGTAGCGGGCGAAGTAGCCGTCGAGGGAGTCCAGTCCGCCGCCCAGCAGCGCGACGACCCCGCCCGAGCCCCCTTCGGAGCGGCCCGCCGGGCCGAGCTCGACCAGTGCGGCGAGGACCGCCTGCCGCAGCTGCGCCTTCGCTCCTGCTCCTCCGCGCACCGCGTTCACCTCGGTCGCCCAGGCGAGAGCCGCCCGCGCCGCGACGACCGCGAGCAGGGCGGCCAGCAGCGGCGCGAGATCGTCGGCGCTCCTCCCGTCGACCGCACCGGCCACCAGCTGCGCCACGAGCCACGCGAAGGCGACGATCGCCAGGGTCCTCGCCAGCGCGAGCACCCCGCCGAGCAGGAGGAACACGCGGGCCGCCCGGGCGTAGCGGAGCAGGCGCGGATCGAGGGGCTTCACGTCAGTGGGCGTCGACCGGGATGTGCGCGCGGCTGATGCGCTTGCGGAAGATCCAGTAGGTCCAGGCCTGGTAGCCGACGATGAGCGGCACGAACACCAGGGCGGTCCAACTCATGACCGTCAGCGTATAGGGCGTGCTGGAGGCGTTCTCGATCGTCAGCCCGTAGGCGGGGACGTTCGAGGCCGGCATCACCGCGGGGAACAGCGTCGCGAAGAGGGCGAGCACGGCGAGCGCGATGGTGCCGGCCAGCAGCGCGAAGGCGCGTCCCTCCCGGCCCCGCGTGATGGCGAGCCAGCCGCCGACGAGGGTCGCGGCCGCGCCCGCCGAGAGCGCCCAGGAGGCGGTGCTCCCCTGGCCGAGGTTGGTCCAGGCCAGGAAGACCGCGGCGACGACCACGGTGAGCAGCCCCGCGCGGGTCGCCAGGCGGCGCGCACGCTCGCGGATCTCCCCCTCCGTCTTCAGGGCGACGAAGACGACTCCGTGCGTGAAGAAGAGCAGGAGGGTCGTCGCTCCGCCCAGGAGCGCGTAGGGGTTCAGCAGGTCCAGGACGGTGCCGGTGAAGTTGTGGTCGGCGTCCATCGGGACGCCCTGCACGATGTTCGCGAAGGCCACGCCCCAGAGGAAGGCGGGCACCGCGGAGCCGACGACGATCATCGTGTCGAAGCGCCGCTTCCACTGTGCCTCCGGACGCTGGTGACGGTACTCGAACGAGACGCCGCGGGCGATCAGCGCGAGCAGGATGAGCAGAAGCGGCAGGTAGAACCCGCTGAAGAGCGTGGCGTACCACTCCGGGAACGCGGCGAACAGGGCGGCGCCGGCGACGATCACCCACGTCTCGTTGAGGTCCCACACCGGGCCGATCGTGTTGATCAGCACGCGGCGGTCGGTGTCGTCGCGCCCGAGGAACGGGAGCGACATGCCGACGCCGAAGTCGAACCCGTCGAGGACGAAGTAGCCGATGAAGAAGAACGCGACGATCCAGAACCAGAGAACGGCGAGATCCATGAGGGGTGCCTCCTAGTAGACGGTGCCGACGAGCTGCGGGCGACCGCTCTCCTCGTCGACCTCGGGAGCGTCGTCGGGGCCGGCCTGCGCGGCCCGCTTGATCAGGCGGAACTCGACCACGGCGAGCGTGCCGTAGATCGCGGTGAAGGCGAGCAGCGAGATCAGGACCTCGAGGCCGCTCACTCCGGGCGAGACTCCGTCGGCGGTCTTCAGCAGTCCGAACACGAGCCACGGCTGGCGGCCCATCTCGGTGAAGACCCAGCCCACGATCATCGCCATCAGCGGCAGCGGGGCGGCCCAGATCGCGACCTTCCACATCCACTGCTTCGGCTCGCGGCCCTTCCGGGTGAACCAGAGGCCGGCCGCGGCGATGCCGATGGCCAGGACGCCGAGGGCCATCATCCAGCGGAACGACCAGTAGGTGACCCAGATGATCGGCGTGTAGTCGCCGGGTCCGTAGACCTGGGTGTACTGCGCCTGGAGGTCGTTGATGCCTTCGACCGTGCCGGTGAAGGTGTGCGTCGAGAGGAAGGAGAGCAGGTAGGGGATGCGGATCGAGAACAGCTCGCTCGAGCCGTCCGGCGTGCCCCAGGTGAAGACGGAGAAGGAGGCGTCGACGCCCGTGGAGGTCCTGTAGAGCGCCTCCGCGGCCGCCATCTTCATCGGCTGCGTGTCGACCATCGCGAGGCCGAGCGAGTCGCCGGTGAACAGGGTCAGGCCGCCGCTGACGAGCATCATCCAGGCGCCGAACCTCAGCGCGGGGCGCATGGTCTCGAGGTGCTGGTTCCGCGAGAGGTGGTAGGCCGCGACGCTGATGATGACGGCGGCCGAGACCATGAAGCAGGCGAAGATCGTGTGCGGGAACGCGGCGAGAGCGACCTTGTTGGTGAGGAGCGCCCAGATGTCGGTGAGCTCCGCGCGGCCCTTGGTCTCGTTGATGCGGAAGCCGACCGGGTTCTGCATGAACGCGTTCGCGGCGATGATGAAGTAGGCCGAGAGCGTGGTGCCGAGCGTGGTCAGCCAGATGGTGGCCAGGTGCAGCTTCTCGGGCAGCTTGTCCCAGCCGAAGATCCAGAGGCCGATGAAGGTCGCCTCGAGGAAGAAGGCGAGCAGGCCCTCGAACGCCAGCGGGGCCCCGAAGACGTCGCCGACGAAGCGGGAGTAGTCGCTCCAGTTCATCCCGAACTGGAACTCCTGGACGATCCCGGTCACGACGCCCATCGCGAAGTTGATCAGGAAGAGCTTCCCGAAGAACTTCGTCAGCTGCAGGTAGTGCACCTTCCCGGTGCGCACCCAGCAGGTCTGGAAGATCGCGACGGTGAGCGCCATGCCGATCGTGAGCGGCACGAACAGGAAGTGGTAGATCGTCGTCAGACCGAACTGCCATCTCGACAGCAGGAGCGGGTCCAGGAGTTCGTTCACAGCTCCGAGAGTAGGTCGGCGGAAGGGGTCCGACGGCCTCCGATCCCAGTACTGGGGCGGATGTGCGGCCTTCCGCGAGCTCCTGGCGGCACCCTTTCCGGGGTGGCCCCGGACGCCCCTCCGAGCGCTCCCGCCGACCGGTCGCTCGACGTCGAGACAGTCCCTCTCGACGTCGAGGGAGTCCCCCGCGCGGCGACTGCCGAGCGGGGCTCGCCTCCGTCGGACCAGCCGCCGCCGGCCTCTCGACGCCGAGCGATCAGGCGGGCGACGGAGCGCTGAGACTTCCTCTCACGGGCCTTCAGCGGATTCCCAGGCGCACATCCGCGAGATCGGCTCTGGGAATCCGTTCACTGCGCGACGCCATCGACGGACTCGCCCGGTGAAGAGACTCCCGGAGCCGATGCCGATGTGCCGTCGGCGGGCGCCCCGCGGTCAGCCGGCGTCGACGCGCGAGCGGGAGCCGGAGAACCAGGCGGGCGCCTGGAAGCCGTACTTCAGCACGGGCAGGTCGCGGGTGAGGCGCCAGTAGCCCAGCGCCGCCGCGACGCCGATCCCGCAGACCAGGAGCGGCACGACCGGTCCGATGACGTCGAGCCAGCGCTCGCCGTCGAAGAGCAGCAGGGTGCTCGTGGCGAGCGAGACGAAGAGGACGTGCACCACGTACACCGGGAGCGTGTTGCGGCCGATGAAGGTGATCCAGCCCGCGCCGCGCCGGTTCGAGAGGAAGCGGGCGACCACGAGCCCGGCGAGGACCGCCAGCACGCTCACCAGGACCAGCCCGATCGTCAGCAGCGGGAAGCGGGCGCGGACGGCGAGGATCACGCCGGCGAGCACGAGGAACAGCACGCCGAAGCCGACTCCGCTGAGGATCCCGCGGCGCTCCACGAACGCGATCACCGCGTTCCGCAGGTAGAGGCCGAGCAGGAAGAACATCAGGTAGCGGGCCATGCCGTCCCAGGCGATGTTCCCGGTGCCCTCGGAGGTGCTGGAGCGGACGGCGTACCAGACCACGGCGATCGCGGTCGCGATGCCGATCTGCACCCGCCAGTCGATCCGGCCCTGCGCGAGCTTGGCGGCCACGAAGAAGATCGTGAGCGCGTAGAGGAACCAGAGCCCGTTGTGCGGCATCACCGGCTGGAGGAGCAGCGCGAGCGGGTCGGACTCGTCGGTGCCGCCCGGGTTGGGCACCACCAGGAAGAAGAGGAACCGCACCACGGACCAGAGCAGGAAGGCCCAGACCAGCAGGCTCAGCCGCGAACGCCAGAGCTCCGGCCACGACCGGGTGAGCACGGAGCCGGCGAACAGCCCCGAGGCGAGGAAGAACAGCGGCATCCGGAAGGTGATGAGGAGGAGGTTGATCTCGTTCCACGAGTCGGGGGCGATCCCGGCCGTCGTGGTCCACTGCACGGAGTGGGCCAGGGCGACCAGGATGATCGCGATGCCCTTCGCCGTGTCCACCCAGGTGATGCGTGCGCGTGCCATGAGTCCTCGTCGTGATCGTCCATCGGAAGTCGGCCGGCGGCGACGATGGCGATGGCGATGTGCAAGTGTTGCACGGCTGTGCATCCTCTGTGATGTTCTGCACGGATCCGATCACGGCGATCCGGTGACGGAGAGACGGCCACCGGGTGCGCGGGTCCTCGGACGGCCGCATCGTGGACGACGCGCCCCCGCCGATGCCCGAGGATCGAGCCATGACTCGAGCGACGCCCTCCGGCTCCGCCCCCGGCCCCCGCCGCATCCGCCTCCGCCTCCTGGTCGCGCTGCTGGTGCTCGCGCTGGTCCTCGCCAGCGCGGGCATCGCCCTCTCGCTCGCCTCGCGGAGCGGAGGCGCGGGCGCTCCGGCCGCGAGCTCCCCCGACCCCGGCCCGACCTCCTCCGTCGACATGGCCGAGCGCGTCGCCGGTCTCGAGAAGCGCTTCGCCGCCGGGTTCCCGCAGCACAGCATCGTCCTCACGGGCAGCTCCACGATCGGCCGCTGGACGACCTCCAAGGAGGACCTGCGTCCGCTCGAGACCTACAACATCGGGATCGGCGGCACGACCGTCGCCGATCACCTCGCGTGGCTGGACCGCATGGTCGCCCCCTTCGATCCCCGCGCCGTGATCGTGTACGTGGGAGCGAACGACATCAGCGGCGAGGAGGGCTCGCGCACCGGCGCCCAGACCGCCGGCGCCGTCGTCGAGTACCTCCAGCGCGTGGAGGAGGTCGCCCCCGACGCCGAGCTGTTCTACGTCGAGATCGCGGAGACGCCCGCCCGCGCCTCCGTCGGCGCCGAGGTCCGCGCCGCCAACACCGCGGTCAGCGCCTACGCCGAGACGGACGACCGCGTCACCTTCGTCCCCACCGCCGACGCGCTCGTCACTCCCGACGGCTCTGTCGACCCCTCCCTCTTCGTCGACGACGGCCTGCACTTCGACGAGGTCGGCTACGCCCGGTTCTCGGAGGCGGTCCGCGCGGTGGTCCTGCCCGCTCTGGAGTGAACCGGCGGGCCGACGCGCTGCAGCCCCGCTCGACGTGAGCGGCCCGGGGACACCGCGCCCGGAGCCCCCAGTGTTGACCCTGAAGGGGGACACGGCCCCTCCGCCGCGCGCGCCTATCCTGGCCCCGCGTCATCGCCGACAGCGCCCTCTGCACCGCCGCAGACCGCCGCTCGCTCAGCAGCGCCGACCGTCTCGGAGTCACCGATGCCCCGCTCGAGGATCCGCCCCCGCGGTCTCGCCCTGCTCACCGTCCTGGCGATCACGGCCGCCGCGCTCGTCGCCGGGCCCGCGGGTCCGGCGTCCGCCGCTCCCGTCGTGCCCGCCGGCTTCACCGACTCGCGGGTGGCGGCCGTCCCCGCGCCGACCGCCCTCGCCTTCACGACCGACGGGCGCACCCTCGTCTCCTCGCAGACCGGAGCGATCCGGGTGATCCGCGCCGGCGGCCTGGTCGCCACTCCGGCCCTCGACCTGCGCTCGAAGGTCTGCGCCAACGGCGAGCGCGGTGTGCTCGGCCTCGCGGTCGACCCGGCACCGGGCTCGCGCACCGTCGTCGTCTACTACACCGCGAAGGGCTCCGACTCCTCCTGCCCGACCAACGCCGGCGGCACGGTGAACCCCGCGGGAGCCCCGCGCAACCGCGTCTCCTCGTTCCAGCTCGGCACCGACGACCGCATCGACCCGGCCTCCGAGCGCGTCCTCCTCGACGGCATCTACTCTCCCGCGAGCAACCACAACGGCGGCGACCTCGCCATCGGCAAGGACGGCCTGCTCTACGTCAGCGTCGGCGACGGCGGCTGCGACTACCGCGGCGGAGTCGGCTCGCCGGGCGGCAGCGGCTGCGGCGGCCGGAACGACGCCGCCCGCGACCCGAACATCCTGAACGGCAAGATCCTCCGGATCACCCTCACCGGCGGCGTCCCGGCCGGCAACCCCTACCTGGGCACCGGGACCGCCTCCTGCCGGCTCGCCCCGGCCGCCGCGGACCTGCGCTGCCGCGAGACGTTCGCGAGCGGCCTGCGCAATCCGTTCCGGATGGCCTTCGACCCGAACGCGACCGGCACCGTCTTCCGCATCAACGACGTGGGCCAGGACGCCTGGGAGGAGATCGACCAGGGCGTCGCCGGCGCCGACTACGGCTGGAACACCCGTGAGGGCCACTGCGCGAAGACCGGCTCGGCCTCGAACTGCGGAGCCGCGGCGCCCGCCGGGCTCACCGACCCGGTCCACGACTACGCGCACAGCAGCGGCTGCGCCTCGATCACGGGCGGCGCCTACGTCCCCCGCGGCGTCTGGCCGGCCGCCTACGACGGCGCGTACCTCTTCGGCGACTACGTGTGCGGGAAGATCCGGACCCTCGGCCGCACCGGCGCGGCCGGCGACCTCGTGACCGGCCTCGGCGGCAGCAGCGCCGTCGCCATGGCCTTCGGTCCCTCGCGCGGGACCCAGGACTTCTTCTACACCAGCTACGCGAACGGCGGCGAGGTCCGGCGCCTCGCCTACACCGCCGCGGCGAACCGCGCCCCGACCGCGACCCTCACCGCCGCCCCCTCCTCCGGCGCGGCTCCTCTCGCCGCGCGGCTGAACGGCTCGGGCAGCAGCGACCCGGAGGGCGGTGCCCTGACCTACCTGTGGTCGTTCGGCGACGGCACCCCCGACCGCATCACGACCGGCCCGACCTTCACCCACAGCTACGCCGCCGGCAGCTGGACCGCGTCCCTCCGCGTCCGCGATCCGAAGGGAGCCGTCTCCGCACCCGCGACGACGAGGATCACCTCGGGCGGCAGTGCCCCGACGGTGAGCATCACCGCACCCGCCGACGGAGGGGTGTTCGTGACGGGCCGGAGCTACGGCCTCCGCGCTACGGCGACCGACGCCGAGGACGGCGTCCTGCCCGCCTCGGCGCTCACCTGGACCGTCCAGCGCCGCCACGCTCAGCACACGCATCCCTTCCTCGGGCCGCTGACGGGGAACGACCTCTCCTTCGTCGCCCCCGGCCCGGAGGACCTCGCCGCCGCCGCGGACAGCGACCTCCTGATCAGCGTCACGGCGACGGACTCGAGCGGAGTGTCGACGAAAGCGACGCGGACGTTCTCCCCGCAGAAGGTCTCCGTCACCCTGGCCACCGCTCCCGCCGGCCGGACGGTCGTCGTCAACGGCACCGAGGTCGCCGGAGGCACGACCGTCGTCTCGTGGGCGGGCTCGGCCCTCCAGCTGGAGGTCCCGGACCAGACCGACGCGTCGGGCACGGCCTACCGGTTCTCGTCCTGGTCGGACGGCGGCGCCGCCTCGCACAGCGTCGTCACTCCCGGGAGCAGCACCACGCTGACGGCGACCCTCGTCGCCGCCGGGCTCCCCGGCGCTCCGACCGCCGTCACCGCCACGGCGGGTTCGGACGGCACGGCGACGCTCGCGTGGTCGCCCCCCGCGGGGACCGGTGGCTCGGCGGTCACCGGCTACCGGGTGTCGCGCGACGGGTCCGACACGAGCGGAGCCGGAGCCTGGAGCGCCGTGGTCGCCGCGACCAAGCGCTCGCAGACCTTCACGAAGCTGGTCCCGGGCCGCAGCTACACCCTCTCGGTGCAGGCGGTCACGGCGAACGGCACCGGCCCGGCGGCCTCCGCGCTCGTCGCCGTCCCCTGACCGCCCGGCGTCCACCGGCCTCCCGGGCGCAGCCCTGCCGCCGCCCAGCCGTGCGCCCCTACGATCTAGCCATGCCGAGCATCCGGAGCCGCCGTCGGCCCCAGCCCCCGATCGAGTCCCCGGCGGGCAGGGGCGCCCGGTGAACGACACCCTCACCGGGATCCTGGACTTCGTCGTCAGCGTCCCCCCGGTCTGGCGGACGCTCCTCGCCGGACTCGCGATCTTCTTCGAGACCACGATCCTGGCGGGCCTCGTCGTCCCCGGCGACACGATCGTGATCGTCAGCGCGACCGGCGTGACCAGCCCGCTGCAGTTCGCGGCGCTGGCCGTCACGGTCGTCATCGGCGCCCTCTGCGGCGAGTCCGTCGGCTTCTACCTCGGCCGCTGGTTCGGGCCGCGGATCCGCGCGTCGCGCCTGGGACGCCGGCTCGGCGAGAAGAACTGGCTGAAGGCCGAGCGCTACCTCGCGCGGCGCGGCGGGTTCGCCGTGTTCCTCTCGCGCTTCCTGCCGGTGCTGCACTCGCTGATCCCGCTGACGGTGGGGATGAGCGGGATGCGCTATCGGACCTTCATGGCCTGGACGATCCCGGCGTGCGTGCTCTGGTCGTCCGCCTACGTCGGCGTCGGCGCGGCCGCGGCGGGCAGCTACCGGGAGCTCTCGGAGAGCCTGCACGGCGCCGGCTACGTCTTCGTGGGCGTCATCGTCGTCTTCGCCCTGCTCGTGCTCCTCGGGAAGAAGCTCCTGAACAGAGCGGAGGCGCGTCACCTCGACGAGTGACGCGCCTCCGGGCGTGGATCCGGGGAGGATCAGTCGACGAGACCCGCCGACTTCAGCCACTCGCCCGCGATCGCGGACGCGGACTTCTGCTCGTTGACGCTCTCGGAGTTGAGGGCGACGAGGTCGTCCGCCGTGAGCTTCGCGCTGACCGCGTTCAGCACCTCGGCCGCGTCGTCCGTGATCTTGCTCGAGACGATCGGCACGACGTTGTCGGCCACGAACAGTCCGTCCGGGTCCTCGAGAGCGACGAGGTCGTTCTTCTGGATGTTCGGGTCGGCCGTGTAGACGTTCGCCAGCTGGATCTGGTCGCTGGTGAGCGCGTCGACGGTGGTCGATCCGCCGCTGTCCTCGATCGCCTGGAAGGTGGTCGTGATGCCGTACTTCGACTGCAGCGTGTCGGGCCCGTAGGGGCGCGTCTGCAGCTCGGAGTTGCCGCCGACCACGATCGGGTCGGTGACGTTCTTGAGCGACGCGATGTCGGTCAGGTCCCACTTGTCGGCGAAGGCCTGGGTGACGGTGTACGAGTTCTGGTCGCTGGCCTCGGCGGCGTCGAGGGCGCGGAGGCCGTCGGGCAGCGCGTCGCCGAGCGCGGAGTACACGTCGTCGGCGGTCGTGGCCGTCGCGTCGGGCTCGAGCGCCTGCAGGAGGCTGCCGTCGTACTCCGGGAAGACGTCGATGGATCCGCTCTCGATCTCGGGCAGGTAGATCTCGCGCTGGCCGATGCGCAGCTGGCGGTCGACGGTGAAGCCGTCGTTCTCCAGCGCCTGCGCGTAGATCTCGGCGAGGATCTCGTTCGAGTAGTAGTCCTGCGAGCCGACCACGATGGTCTCGCTGCCCGCAGTCGCACCCGATCCCTCATCGAGCGGATCGCTCGAGGAACACCCTGCCAGTGCCACGACGGCACCGACCGCGAGTGCGCTGAGCGCGACACGGCCCTTCGTGAAATGTGCTGTGAACATTGCTATTTCCCTTCTTCGATGGGGATTCCCATCACCGCGCGTCGTCGGGGCGACGAGGCGCGGGAACCTGTGCGGCCGGCGGTGCCGGCCAGGCCGAGCACGACTCCGCGCGGCACGGCGAGCCGCTGGAGGAGGGCGAAGAGGACCTCGCTGAGGAGCGTCAGCACGATCACCAGGATCGAGCCGGCGAGCATCTGCGGGTAGTCCCCCGACTTCACTCCGCGGAAGATGTACTGCCCGAGGCCGCCGGCGCCGATGTAGTCGGCGAGCGTGGCGGTCGCGATGATCTGCAGCGCCGCCGAGCGGAGCCCGCCGATCAGCAGCGGCAGCCCCAGCGGGATCTCGACCTTCGTCAGGATCTGCCACTCGGTCATGCCCATCGAGCGCGCCGCGTCGACCGTGCGGCGGTCGACCGCCTCGAGCCCGGAGTACGCGCCGGCGAGCACCGACGGGATCGCGAGCACGACGAGGGCGATCACCGGAGCGCCGAGGCCGAGCCCCAGGCTCATCGCCGCGAGGACGAGCACGCCCAGCGTCGGCAGGGCGCGCAGGCCGCCTGCGACCGGCACGGCGATGCCCTTGCCGCGCCCGGTGTGCCCGATCAGGTAGCCGATCGGGATCGCGATCGCGGCCGCGATCACGAGCACCAGCAGGCTGATGCCGACGTGCTGGGCGACACGGGTCGGGATCGCGTAGACCCCGGTCCAGTGCGCGGGGTCGGCGATCCAGGCGAAGGCCTCGGCGATGAGGTTCACGACGTCACCGCCCTCTCGACCGCGACCGGTCTGCGCGAGCGGCGCGTGCGGTCCAGAGCCGTCCAGGGCATGAGGAGACGGCCGATCAGCACCAGCAGTCCGTCGAGCACCAGCGCGAGGACGATCGTGAGGACGATGCCCGTGACGATCTCACCGGTGATGCCGCGCTGGAAGCCGTCGGTGAAGAGCAGGCCGAGGCTCTGGATCCCGAGCACCGCGCCGACCGTCACCAGGCTGACCGTGCTGACCGTGACCACGCGCAGGCCCGAGAGCAGGACCGGACCGGCCAGCGGGAACTCGACCCGCCAGAAGCGCGCCCAGCCGGAGTAGCCCATCGCGGTCGCCGACTGGCGGACGTCGTCCGACACCGCGCCCAGTGCGTCCGAGGTGGTGCGGACCATCAGCGCGACGCCGTAGAGGGTGAGGCCCGTGATCACGTTGGCGGTCGAGCGGAGCGGGATGCCCAGCAGGACCGGCAGCAGGATGAACATGGCCAGCGAGGGGATGGCGTAGAGCACGCCGAGCCCTGTCAGCAGGGTGCCGCGGCTCCAGCGGTAGCGGTTCGCGAACCAGCCGAACGGCAGCGAGACGAGGAAGCTGAGCAGGATCGGCGGGACCGACAGGGCCAGGTGCGCCAGCAGGTTCGCGACGATCGCGTCCGTGTTGTTGACGACCCAGTTCACGCGGCGGGGCCGTCCTGCGCGCGCAGCACTCCGGTCGGGCGCCCGTCGCCGTCGACCACGATGCGGGCGCCGTCGCGCTCCTCGATCCGGAGCGAGCGCTTGCCGCGGTCGGCACCGACGAAGCCGGCGACGAACTCGCTCGCGGGGTTCGCCAGGATCTCGGCGGGCGAGCCCTTCTGCGCGATCCGGCCGCCCTTCTCGAGGATGACGACCTGGTCGCCGAGGAGGAACGCCTCGTCGATGTCGTGGGTGACGAAGACCACGGTCTTGTCGAGCTCGTCCTGGAGCCGCAGGGTCTCGCGCTGCAGGTCGGCGCGCACGAGAGGGTCGACCGCGCCGAACGGCTCGTCCATCAGCAGGATGTTCGGGTCGACCGCCAGGCCGCGCGCCACCCCGACGCGCTGCTGCTGGCCGCCGGAGAGCTGGCTGGGGTACCGGGCGGCGAGCGCACGGTCCAGTCCGACCGTGTCCATCAGCTCGAGCGCGCGGGCGTGCGCCTGCTTCTTGGCGACCCCGTTCAGGCGCGGCACGGTCGCGATGTTGTCGATGACCTTGCGGTGCGGCAGGAGGCCGGAGTTCTGCATCACGTAGCCGATGCGGCGGCGGAGCGCGACGGCGGGCAGGGACGAGATGTCCTCGCCGTCGATCTCGATGGTGCCGGAGGTCGGCTCGATCATCCGGTTGATCATGCGGAGGATCGTGGTCTTCCCGCAGCCCGAGGAGCCGACGAAGACGGTCGTCTGCCGGGAGGGCAGCACGAGCGAGAAGTCGTCGACCGCCCGCGTGCCGTCCGGGTACTGCTTGCTGACGTTGCGGAACTCGATCACGAGGCCGCCCGCCGTCCGGCGGTGTGCGCGCCGATCTGTCCCTGGTCCACGACTGTGCCCGCTCTCGCTCCGCGCGTCCGGCCGTTGCACGGCCCGCGGCCCCGAACGGGGCCAGGCGGCAAGGAAAACACCAATAGCAGCCGCCTGCCAACCCGGACCGCGAAGTGTTGCGGGATGTTCCGGGAGCGACTAGGGCCTTGACAGTCCTAGCCGGTCAGGACTCCTCGACGGCTCCGTAGTGCGAGGTCATGTAGTGGCGCAGCAGCGAGCGGCTCTCGTCGATGAAGCGCTGGTCGCCGTTGGGGTCGATGAGGAACGCGCGCGTGAGCAGCGCGTCCGCGACCTCGATGGTCACCTCGAGGCGGAAGGACAGCTGCGCGCCGCCCGGGAGGCCGTACTCGGACGCGAGGATCTCGGCGAAGCGGCGGGCGAAGAAGCCGGCCTCGAACGCCTCGCCCGCGACCTCGGGGGCGTGGATCGTGTCCACGAAGCGGATGGAGCGGAAGCCCGGCTCGTTGCGGTGCATCTCGCAGAAGGCGTCGATCGCGCAGTCGACCGCGCCCCACCAGTTGCCCGGGTGGGTGTCGCGGATCTCGGTGATGACGCGGCGGCGGAAGCGCTCGAGGGCCCGCTCGCGCAGCGCCTGGAGGACGGCGATGCGGTCCGGGAAGTAGCGGTAGACCGTGCCGATCGCGGCTCCCGCGCGCTCGGCGACCATCGCCGTGGTCAGACGGTCGAAGCCGACCTCGTCGACGACGGCGGCCGCCGCGTCGAGCAGCGAGGCGAGACGGGCGGCGCTGCGCACCTGCACCGGCTCGTTGCGGACCTGGGACGATTCACCGAACGGTCGATCGACGAGGTTTCCAAGAGGCACGGCGGGCTCCTTCGGTCGTGGTTCCTACAATCGTACGCACGGCGACCGCCGGTCGGGGTCGTCTCATCGAAAGTCCCTCGTGTTTCGCGCCCCCGGAAGGGCGACGGCTCCGCGGGTCCGATCCACCCGGGAGAAACCATGTGCGGACGCTTCGTCCTCTCGCAGACCACCGCCGACCTGGTGGCGCTCTTCGACATCGACGAGCCGGGCGCCGACCTTCCGGAGCCGTCCTGGAACATCGCGCCGACGCAGCGGATCGCCGTCGTCGCGGAGTCGATGAAGGGGGTCGAGGAGGGCAGCCCGCCGCGGCGTCGGCTCGCCGGAGCCCGCTGGGGCCTGGTGCCCCGCTCCGCCGCCGACCCGTCCGCGGGGCCGCCGCTGTTCAACGCGCGGATCGAGTCCGTCGCCGAGAAGCCGTCGTTCCGCGAGTCCTACGCCTCCCGGCGCGCGATCGTGCCCGCCTCGGGCTGGTACGAGTGGCGGGTCGGCGCGGACGGGGCGAAGGCACCCGTCTACGTCTCGCCGGGCGAGGGCTCGCTCCTCCTGTTCGCCGGTCTCTACGAGTGGTGGCGCTCGGCCCAGCCGGGCTCTCCGTGGCTGCTCTCGGCGACGGTCCTCACCCGCCCCTCCGCCGGGCCGCTCGCCGAGGTGCACGAGCGGATGCCCGTGCTGCTGCAGCCGGAGCTGATCGAGGACTGGCTGGACCCGGCGCCCCCCGGGGACGGCGAGCTGCTGCGCGCGGCCGCCGAGGGTGCGGCCGAGCTGGCCGAGGAGCTCGAGGTGCACGGCGTCGGTGCAGCCGTGGGCTCCGTCTCGGCGAACGGCCCCGAGCTGATCGAGCCCACCGGAGCCTGACGATCGCGTGAGAGCGCGATCCGCGGTCCGGCATCCGGTCTGACAGACTGGGCGGATGCCGCTGACGCCCGAGAGCAAGCCCCTGAGCGCAGGCAAGGCGGAGGTCATGCACCGCGCCGCCCGCCTCGAGGACCGACTCCACTCCTTCCGGATGAGGCGCGTGAAGCGCAAGGGCTACGTCCCGAGGGTCATCCCCTACACCGGCTACGGCTCGACGACGCAGCTGCGCGTCCTGGCCCGCGTCCTCTACACGCGGCCGACCCCTCCCGGGGTCGAGGAGGTCCGCCCCGTCGAGGGCGTGCGCGGCTGGCGGAGCTTCACCAGCGTCTTCGTGAGCGGGGCCGTCGTGACCGTCGAGGCCGACGGGCAGACCCACCGGGTGACGGCCGACCGCGGCGGAGTCGTCGACGCGGACCTCCCGATCACGCTCGAGCCCGGCTGGCACACCATCACCTTCTCGACCGCGGGCTCGAAGCCCGTCGAGGCGCCCGTCTTCATCGTGCGTCCGGAGGCGCGGCTGGGCGTCGTGTCGGACGTGGACGACACAGTGATGGTCACCGCGCTCCCCCGCCCCTTCGTCGCCGCCTGGAACACCTTCGTGCTCGACGAGCACGCCCGGATGCCCACGCCCGGCATGGCGGTCTTCCTCGACCGCTTCGCCCGGCAGTACGAGGGCTCCCCGGTCATCTACCTCTCCACCGGCGCGTGGAACGTCGCCCCGGCGCTCACCCGCTTCCTGTCGCGGCACCTGTACCCGGCCGGAGCGCTCCTCCTGACCGACTGGGGCCCGACGCACGACCGCTGGTTCCGCAGCGGCAAGCAGCACAAGGAGATGAACCTCCGCCGACTCGCGGCCGAGTTCCCGGACGTGCGCTGGCTGCTGGTCGGCGACGACGGGCAGCACGACGAGGAGATCTACTCCGACTTCGCGGACGAGCACCCCGACAAGGTCGCGGCGATCGCGATCCGCCAGCTCTCCACAGGCGAGGCGGTGCTCGCGGGAGGCCGCTCCAAGGCCGAGGACCGCTCCCTGACCAGCGGCACGACCTGGGTCTTCGCGCCCGACGGCGCCGGCATCTCCGAGCAGCTGACGGAGCTCGGCATCCTCTGATCCCGCACCGGCTCCGGGAACGACGGAGCCGTCCGCTCCCCGGGGGGAGGGACGGCTCCGGTCGATCGGCTCGGACTACGCCTGGTGGGCGGCCTGCAGGTCGAGGGTGATGGTGACCTTCTCGCCGATGAGCACGCCACCGGTCTCGAGGGCCGCGTTGTAGGTCAGACCGAAGTCGGTGCGGTCGATGGTGGCCTTGGCGGTGAGGCCGGCCTTGTAGTTGCCGTAGGGGTCGGTGCCGAAGCCGCCGAACTCCACCTCGAAGGTGACGGGCTTGGTGGTGCCCTTGATGGTGAGCTCGCCGTCGACGAGGAAGTCGTCGCCGTTCGGGCGGACGGCGGTCGAGACGAAGTGGATCTCCGGGTACTTCTCGGCCTCGAAGAAGTCGCCGGTGCGGAGGTGGCCGTCGCGGTTGGGCTCGTTGGTGTTGACGGAGGCGACCTCGGCGGTGGCCTCGACCTTGGAGTCGAGCGGGTTCTCGCCGGTGGTGAACGTGGCGGTGAAGCGCTCGAACTTGCCCTTGACCTTGCTGATCATCAGGTGGCGGACGCTGAACGCGACCTCGCTGTGGGTGGGGTCGATGACCCAGGTGCCGGCCTTGTAGCCGGGGATGGTGACGGTGTCGGTCATGGTTTCTCCTCGAGTGTGACGGTCGTCGCGGGGAGAGCGTCCCCGTCCGATGTATGCAAGCGCATCGACGTCGATCAGTATTCCATGTAGCGACAACTATTTCATCCACGTTCCGTCGAAGGATCGGCGGACACCGCGTGAACACGAAGCGCCGCACCCCGGACGGGGGTCGGAGACGCTCCCCGAGCAGTCGTCAGCGGTCGGCGGGAGCCGGGTTGCGGATGCCGAGGAGGGAGACGACGCCCCCGGCGACCAGGAGGGCGGAGGTCGCGACGGCGGCACGGGAGAAGCCCTCGACGTCGAGCGAGTCGCCGACCACGAGCGAGGTCGCGGCGATGGCGACCAGCCCGGCGATGCGCGAGACGGCGTTGTTCACGGCGGAGCCGACTCCGCTGTGCCCGTCCTCCACCGCGCCGAGGATCGTCGAGGTCAGCGGAGCGACCGTCACCGCGAGGCCGAAGCCGAAGAGGAGGATCCCCGGCAGCAGCTGCGTGGCGTAGTCGGCGCCCTCGTCGACGAAGGAGAGCAGGAGGAACCCGGCCGCGGCGATCAGCGGTCCGACGCCCATGAAGAGCCGCGGGCCGAACCGCGCCGACAGCGACCCGGAGACCTGCGAGAGCAGGAGCAGCAGGATCGTCGGCGGGAGCGTCGCGAGCCCGGCCAGGGTCGCCGAGAAGCCCAGGGTCTGCTGGAGGAACAGGCCCAGCGCGAAGAAGCCGAAGGAGAGCGCGCCGTAGACGAACGCCGTCGAGACGTTGCCGACGGTGAAGTTCCGCGACGCGAAGAGCGACAGCGGCAGCATCGGATGCGCCGCGCGCCGCTCCCACACGACGAACGCGACGAGGGCGGCGACTCCCCCGATCAGGGCGGTCAGCACGAGCGGATGCTGGATCCCGAGCCGCTCCTGCTCGATCAGCGCGAACACCGGCCCTCCCAGGCCGATCACCCCGAGCACCGCGCCGACGCCGTCGATCGGCACCCGGGTCCCCGAGTCGACCGCGCCGAGCCTGCGCAGCAGGGCCAGCGTCACCGCGATCGGCAGCAGGTTGAGCGCGAAGACGTACCGCCACGAGCCCGCGTCCACCAGCAGGCCGCCGAGCACGGGCCCGGCGATCGTCGCCGTGCCGGTCCAGGCCGTCCACGCACCGATGGTCCGAGCCTGCGCGGCGCCGTGGACGGTCGCGATGATGAGGGCGAGCGAGCTGGGCACGAGGATCGCGCCGGCGGCACCCTGGAGCATCCGCGCCACGATGAGGACCTCGGCGGTGGGGGCCAGCGCGCACAGCAGCGAGGTGACGCCGAAGCCGATCAGGCCGATGGTCATGCTGCGGGCCCGGCCGATGCGGTCGGCGAGCGAGCCGGCCACGAGGATCAGCGCGCCGAGCGTGATCAGGTACCCGTCGACCACCCACTGCTGCACCGCGAGCCCGCCGCCGAGCTCGCGGGTGATGGCGGGCAGGGCGACGTTGACGACGGTGCCGTCGAGGAAGGCGACGAAGGAAGCGAGGACGGCCACCACGAGCACCGCGCGGCGGCGCGTCTCGGCGGGGTCGGCGGAGGCGGTCATGCTCGGGCTCTGGTCACCCGCTCACCGTACCGGCGGCCGCCGCCCCCGGGGCCGGGAGGGCGGGCATCCGGGCCCCCGGGCGCGGCCGCACGACGGATCCAGACTCGTCGCCTACTCTCGTAGCCATGTCTGCGCAAGGAACCGCCCGCGGCGGCGTGCTCGCCCGGGTCCTCGGGATCGTCGGAGCCAGCCTCGCCGGGGGCCTGCTGATCACGGTCGGGGTCACTCCCGCCCTCGCCGTCACCGGTCTCGCCGAGAACAACCCGATCGGGCTGTTCGAGACGGTGCCCGAGTACCTCGAGCTCGGCCAGCTGGCCCAGAAGACCGAGATCTACGCCAAGCGCACCGACGGCTCGGACGAGCTGCTCGCCTCCTTCTACGCGCAGAACCGCGAGGAGGTGGCCTTCGACCAGGTCAGCCAGTCCGTGAAGGACGCGGCGGTCTCGACCGAGGACCCGCGCTTCTACGACCACGGCGGCGTCGACCTGCAGGGCACGATCCGCGCGGTGCTCAGCAACATCGTCGGCGGGGACCTCCAGGGCGGATCCTCCATCACTCAGCAGTACGTCAAGAACGTCCTCGTGCAGAAGGCGGAGTCGCTGAGCGCGACCGACGAGGCGGCCTCCGAGGCCGCCTACGAGGAGGCGACCGCGACCACTCCGAGCCGCAAGCTCAAGGAGATGAAGCTCGCCGTCGACCTCGAGAAGAAGTACAGCAAGGACGACATCCTCCTCGGCTACCTCAACATCGCGGGCTTCGGCGGGCAGGTCTACGGCATCCAGGCGGCGGCCGAGTACTACTTCTCGACCACCGCGGCCGACCTGAGCCTGGCGCAGGCCGCGAGCCTGATCGCCACGGTCAACAACCCCAACGGCCTCAGGATCGACCAGCCCGAGAACATCCCGGACAACAAGATCCGCCGCGACTACGTCCTCGACCAGATGCTGCAGGAGGGGAAGATCTCGCAGGCCGACCACGACGCCGCCGTCGCCGAGGAGGTCGTCCCCGCGATCACGCAGACGCCCACGGGCTGCCAGACCGCCGGCAACGCGGCCTTCTTCTGCGACTACATCACCCGCGTCGTCCAGAACGACCCGGCGTTCGGCGACGACGCGGACACCCGCCTCGCGAACTTCCAGCGCGGCGGCTACAAGATCTACACGACGCTCGACCGCGACCTGCAGGACACCGCGGCCAACGCGACGAACAACGCCGTCCCCAAGGTCCCCACCCTCGACACCAACATCGGCAGCGCGACCGTCTCGATGGAGGTCGGCACCGGCCGGATCCTGGCGATGGTGCAGAACAAGGACTACGACGCGGCCGGCGCCGTCAACGGCGCGAACTTCTCCGCCGTCAACTTCAACACCGACACGGCCTACGGCGGCTCCGCCGGGTTCCAGGTCGGATCGACCTACAAGGTGTTCACGCTCGCGCAGTGGCTCGCGAGCGGACGCACCCTGAACGAGACGATCAACGGCCGCGAGCGCACCTTCTCGGGCTTCCCCGCCAGCTGCGCGCCGGGCGGCGAGCTCGACACCTCCTACGAGGTCAACAACGACGACAGCGAGAACGGCAGCTACAGCGTGCTGACCGGCACGATGCAGTCGATCAACACCGTCTACGTCTCGATGGCGCAGCAGCTCGACCTCTGCGCGATCCGCGACCGCGCGGTCGGCTTCGGCGTGAAGGCGGCCGACGGCGGCGAGGTCGACTACAAGCCGTCCGCCGTCCTCGGCTCGGACACGCTCATCTCCCCCCTCTCGATGGTCACCGCCTTCGCCGGCTTCGCCAACAACGGCACCGCCTGCTCCGCGATCGCCATCGACTCGATCACCGACGCGACCGGCGCCGCCGTCCAGCCGCCGACCTCCACCTGCAACCAGGCCCTCAGCCCCGAGCTGACGGCGGTCGCGAACTACGCCCTGCAGCGCGTCGTCACCGGCGGCACGGCCGCCCAGTCCGACCCGGACGACGGCATCGAGCACATCGGCAAGACGGGCACCACCGACAACGCGGAGTCGACCTGGATGGACGGGGCGAGCTCTCGCGTCGCGACCGTGGTCTGGGTGGGCAACATCGACGGCCACACCTCGATGCGCGAGGTCCGCTTCCCGAACTCGGAGCTCGAGAGCCGCCCGTACGCCTCCAACATCCGCCACTACATCTGGAACTCGGTGATGACCCGCGCCGACCAGAAGTACGGCGGAGACGACTTCGAGGAGCCCAGCAGCGCCCTGCTGAACGGCCGCCAGATCGCCGTGCCGACCGTCTCCGGCCGCTCGGTCGACGACGCCACGGAGGCGCTGGAGGACCTCGGCTTCGACGTCGAGGAGGGGGCGACCATCGACTCGTCGCTCCCGGCCGGCGTGGTGGCGGGCACCGACCCGGCCGCGGGCACGACCGTCGCGCGCTACTCCGACATCGCCCTGCTGATCAGCAACGGCTCGCAGGTCCCGGCTCCCGCCACCCAGGCACCGGCTCCGGCTCCGACCGGCACGGGAGTCCCCGCGACCGAGGCTCCCCCGGCGACGCCCACGGCGACCCCGACAGCGACAGCCACGGCGACTCCGACGGCGGAGGTCGAGGAGTGAGCTTCGACGCGGACTTCCTCGGCGTCCCCGCGGGTGCGCCGCGCCTGAGGGTCGAGCGCCCGGTGCGGCTCCTGCCGTACACGCACTTCGAGGTGCTGCTGGATCCGGAGCGGCGCCTGGCCGCCTCGACGGCCGTGAACATCGACGGCGCGCGCCTGGTCGAGCTCGGCCGCGGCGACGACTGGCACCTCGACGACCGCATCCCCGCCTCCGAGCAGACCGGGCCGGAGGTGTACGCCCGCAACGACCTCGACCGGGGCCACCTCGTCCGCCGCCGCGACCCCGTCTGGGGCGACCGGGACGAGGCCGCCGCGGCCAACCGCGACAGCTTCTGCTACACGAACGCCGCGCCCCAGGCGAGCGGCTTCAACCAGTCGCAGGAGCTGTGGCTCGGGCTCGAGACGCTGGTGCTCGAGTACGCGCAGACCTGGCGCACGCGCCTGAGCGTCTTCACCGGGCCCGTGCTCGCGGACGACGACCCGGTCTACCGCGGTACGGGCATCCCCCGCCGCTTCTGGAAGATCGCGGCGTGGAGCCCGGACGGATCGACGCTCGCGACGAGCGCGTACCTGCTCGACCAGAGCGAGCTCGTGGAGCGGGTGCGCGAGGGCCTGGTGCCGCTCGGCGGCTTCAGGACGTTCCAGCTGCCGGTCGCCGCGATCGGCGAGCTGACCGGTCTCGACGTGGACCTCCTCGCCGGGGCCGACGTGCTCGGCTCGGCAGGACTCCGGCCGGAGCCGTGGCGCGAGATCGTCGAGCCGTCCGACGTGGCGAGCGGCCTCCTCCCCCGCTGAGGCTCCGCCGGGGGCAGGATGGGCGGATGAGCACCCCCGTCCTCGTCGAGATCACCTCCGGCGCCGTCGTCCTCCGCGACCCGGAGGGTCCGCTCGTCCGCGTGGACGAGGCGGGCTACCTCCGCGGCGACGGGGTCTTCGAGACCGTCGCGGTCCTCGACGGACGTCCCCGTGCGCTCGGCGAGCACCTCGAGAGGCTGGCCGGATCGGCCCGGGCCGTCGGGCTGACGATCCCGGAGGCGCCCCTCTGGTCCCGAGCGGTCGACCTCGCCGTGGCGGAGCACGACCGGGTCGACGACCTGACGGTCCGCTTCATCGCCGCCCACGGCTCGAGCGACTCCGCCCGGTGCACCGTGCGCGCGGCTCCGACTCCCGACTCGAGCGCGCTCCGGGAGAAGGGCGCGGCCGTCGTCGTGCTGGACCGCGGGTACGCGAGCGGTCCGCTCGCGCCGTGGCTGCTCCCGGGCGTCAAGACCACCTCGGGCGCCGTCACCCGGGCGGCGCTGCGCGAGGCGGCGTCCCGGGGCGCGGACGACGTGGTCTGGCGCACGAGCGACGGGCTTCTCCTCGAGGGGGCGACGTCGAGCCTGGTGCTCCTCGGCGACGGGGTGCTCGCGACGCCGCTCTCGGGCAGCGTGCTCGCCGGCACGACGGTCGAGCGGGTCCTCGCGCTGGGCGAGCGCCGCGGGCTCGCGTCGTCGCGCCGCGAGCTGCCGGTCACGGCGCTCACCGGTGCGGATGCGGCGTGGCTGGTGTCGAGCACCCGGCGGGCGATCCCCGTCCGCTCGGTCGACGGCGCACCGCTCGCGATCGACGCGGGCCTGACGGCGGCGTTCGAGGCGGGGCTGCTCGCCGGCTGACCGCGTCCGCGGCTCGGACTCCCTGCGCCTCAGGCCGCTGCGGCCAGCGCGCGGGACGTGTGCGGGCCGACCCCGGCCTCCTCCGCGTCTCCGAGATCGGCGAGCGTGTCGACGTCCAGCCTCAGCGTCGACGAGCCGGGCAGCACGACGACGGCGCAGCCCGCGTCGCGGTGCCGGGCCAGCGAGCCCGGGCCGAACGCCGGAGCGACCAGGGCCCCTGCCGCCAGCAGGAGCGCCGTGGTGCCGCTCCCCTCGCGGTCCGGGACGACGGCCGGGAGCGACCGCGTCGCGAGCGCCTCGGAGAGGTCCGACGTCAGCAGGGCGGGCAGGTCCCCGGTCAGCACGATCACCGGGGCGCCCGGCCGGCGGTGGAGGGCGGCCTCGGCTCCCCCGGACACGGCGGCGTCGAGGGTCCCCGGGTCGGGCACCACCACCAGCTGCGGGTGCTCCGCCCGTGCGCGGTCGGCCGCACCGGCGTCGGAGGTGACCAGGAGAAGGCTCGTCACCGGCTCCGCGGCGGCCACCGCGGCGAGCGTGTCCAGGAGGAACGCCTCGGCCAGCGCCGCGCGGCCCGGCACGTCGAGGCGCGTCTTCGAGCCGCCGCGGCCCTTGAACACGACGACCGCGCTCCAGCCGGTCACGGGCGCTCCTCGCGCGAGGCGGCTCCGGCCGCGAAGCCCTCGGCGAAGGCCTCGTCGGCGCCGAGGCGGAACATGTCGTCGGGGCCCGTCCGGGTCAGCGTGCGGGCGCCCGGGCTCTCGATCCCCGTCACCAGGCGGGCGAGCCCGCGGACGACGGCGACGGGGCGACCGCTCGCCTTGCCCTTCACCAGGTCGCCGAGCGCGGCGATCTCGTCCGCCACGGCCGGCATGGTCACTCCGAGCGTGCGCCCCAGGGCGTCGACCCCGCCGCGGAGGTCGTCGATCACGAGGACGCCCGCGGCTCCGATGGCCGCGTCGGTCTGTCCGACCCGCCACGCGCGGCCCAGGGTGTCGCTCACGAGCACACCCACCTCCACGCCGAGCCGCTCCCGGAGACCCGCGCAGAGGGCCCGCGCCGAGGCGTCCGGGTCGACGGGGAGGAGGAGGACCGTCCCCTCCGCGACGTTGCTGGCGTCGACTCCGGCCGCCGCCTGCACGATCCCGAGGCGGTTCTCCACGATGCGGGTGACGCCGGAGCCGTGCGCCCGGGTGGCGACGACGCGGACGGTCTCGGCCGTGATCGCGTCCTCGCGGTCGGCCGCGGCGACGACGCGCCCCTCCGCCTTCGAGACGATCTTGCTCGTGACCACGAGGATGTCGCCGTCCGCGGGCCGGTCCTCCTCGGCGGCGGCGGCGACGGCCGCGAGGATCAGCTCGAGCAGGTCGTCACCGGGAGTCACCTCCGGGATGCCGTCGAGGGCCCAGGCCTGCACGCGCGTCTCGCTCACCGGTCCATTCTCCCGGCTGCCGCGGGCGCACGGGTCCACGGCCCGGGATCGCCCGGGTGGACGATCGGCGGCGCCTCAGCCGGCGGCGAGGTACGCGGCGACCGCGGGCGGCACGTAGGGGGCGACGTCGCCGCCGAGGGAGGAGACCTGCCGCACCAGCGAGCTCGACACATGGGCGTGCGCGGGATCGGGCAGGAGGAACACCGTCTCGACGTGCGCGAGGTTGCGGTTCACGATCGCCATGGGGGTCTCGTACGCCACGTCGACCTGCGAGCGGATGCCCTTCACCAGGATGCTCGCGCCGACGTCGGTGCAGTAGTCGACGAGCAGGCCCATGCTCCACGAGGCGACGACGATCCGCCCCTCGAGCCCGGCCTCCGCGATCGACTGCTCGATCAGCGAGACGCGCTGGGCGATCGGCAGCAGCGCCGTCTTGGCGGGGTTGTGCACCACCACGACGTGCAGCTCGTCGACCAGGCGCGCGGCCCGCTCGATCACGTCGAGATGACCGAGGGTCACGGGGTCGAAGGAGCCGGGGACGACGGCGATGCGGGCCATGCCGACAGAGTAGCGGGCGGGCACCGCCTAGCTCTTGGCGAGGAACTCCCGGTCGCGGTCCTGCACGCGGCGCTCGAGCGCGGCACGGAGCCGGTCGTGCGCGGCGAGCGACGGGTCCTCCGCGAGGAGCCGCTCGGCCAGCGCCCGCGCCTCCACGATCACGTCGGCGTCCTGCACCACCCGCAGCAGGCGGAGCGACGAGCGCCCGCCGGACTGCGAGTCGCCCAGCACGTCGCCCTCGCGGCGCAGCTCGAGGTCGACCTCGGCGAGCGCGAAGCCGTCGAGCGTCGCGGCGACCGCCTCCACCCGCTCGCGCGCGACCGTCCCCGCCTCCGCCGCCGTCACGAACAGGCACACCCCCGCGACGCCGCCGCGCCCGATGCGCCCGCGGAGCTGGTGCAGCTGCGAGACCCCGAACCGCTCCGCGTCGAGCACGACCATCATCGAGGCGTTCGGCACGTCCACGCCGACCTCGATGACCGTCGTCGACACCAGGACGTCGATCTCCCCCGCGGCGAAGGAGCGCATCACGGCGTCCTTCTCCTCCGTCGTCATCCGCCCGTGCAGCGCGGCCGACCGGCGCTTCCCGAGCAGCGGATGCGCGCGCACGCCCTCCAGCGTCGCCGCGACGGTCGTGAGCGGCGCGGCGGCGTCCTCCTCGGGCGGCTGCGCGCCCTCGGCGGGCTCCCCCGGCTCGATCGCCGGGCAGACGAGGTAGACCTGGTGCCCCGAGCGGATCTCCTCCTCGGCGCGCTCCCAGGCCCGCGCGATCCACGCGGGGTGGTCGGCGAGCGGGACCACGTGGCTCGTGATGCCGGGGCGCCCGGCGGGCAGCTCGCGGATGGTCGAGGTGTCGAGATCGCCGAAGACCGTCATGGCGACGGTCCGCGGGATGGGCGTGGCCGTCAGCACCAGCACGTGCGGCGGGGTGGCGCCCTTCCGGCGCAGAGCGTCCCGCTGGTCCACGCCGAAGCGGTGCTGCTCGTCGATCACGACGAGGCCCAGGTCGTAGAAGGAGACCGCGTCGCCGAGGAGGGCGTGCGTGCCGACGACGATCTTCGCCGTGCCCGAGACGATCCGGAGGAGGGCCGCACGGCGCTGCGCCGCCCCCAGCCCGCCGGTGAGGAGGGTCGGCACCAGCTCGGCCGCGAGCTCCGGGCCGAGGGTCCTCGCGATCGAGCGGAGGTGCTGCCCCGCGAGCACCTCTGTGGGAGCGAGCAGAGCCGCCTGCCCGCCGCTCTCGGCCGTGGCGAGCATCGCCCGGAGCGCGACGAGGGTCTTGCCGGAGCCGACCTCGCCCTGCACCAGCCGGGTCATCGGGCTCTCGGCGGCCAGGTCGGCGGCGATCTCGTGCCCCACCGCGGTCTGGTCGCCGGTGAGGGCGAAGGGCAGCGCGGCGTCGAAGCGCTCGAGCAGCCCGCCGGGGCCGGGCACGCGGGCGGTCGCGGGGCTGCTGCGCGCCGAGGCCCGGCGCTCGAGCAGGGCGAGCTGCAGGAGGAACGCCTCGTGGAAGCGCAGCGTCTCGCGCGCCTGCGCCTCCTCGCCCTCCCGCTGCGGGCGGTGGATCAGCTCCAGCGCCTCGCCGAGGCCCAGCAGCGAGCGGCCGGCGCGCACCTGCTCGGGCATCGGGTCGGGCACGTCGCGCAAGCCGTCCAGCAGCACGCCGATCGCGGCCTGGAGCTGCCAGCTCGAGATCGCGCTGGTCGCCGGGTAGATCGGGATCGGCCGCTCGGCCCAGTCCTTCGCGAGCTCACCGCCTCCCGTCTCCGTCGCGGCGGCCTCCTCGTCGTCGAACAGGCGGTAGTCGGGATGCGTGAGCTGCGGGGTGTCGCGGAACATCGAGACCGTGCCCGCGAAGATCCCGCGCACGCCGCGGTGGAGCTTCGCCGCGCGCCAGGGCTGTCCGAAGAACGTCAGCGAGAGCGTGCCCGAGCCGTCCGAGATGACGACCTCGAGCAGGGTGCCGCGCCGGTTGCGCATCGGCCGCTCGCGCACCTCGCGCACCTCCGCCACGATCGTCACGCTCTCTCCCACGGGGAGACGCGAGAGCGCCGTCAGCTCGCCCCGCTTCGCGTAGCGGCGCGGGTAGTGGCCCAGGAGCTCGCCGACCGTGCGGTACCCGAAGGCCTTCTCGACCGCGGTCGCCGTGCGCGGCCCGATCAGCGGCGCGAGCGAGGCGTCGAGGGGGTCCGGGATCACCTAGCGATCATAGGTCGGACCTCGGACGCGCGAGCCGGGCGACCGGGTCCAGCGCCGAGCGCGGCACGACCGACGCGAGCACCCGACGACCGGCACCCGCGGAGCCGCGGAGCGCGGCGGCCACGGCGGTCGCGTCGTCCCACGCCTCCGACTCGCTCGCGGACGGCGAGTAGCGCCGGCGCTCGACGCGCTCCCGGAGCCCCTGCAGACGTGCCGCCGCTCCGGGGTCGAGGGCGGGAGCCATGCGGGCCTCCTGCGCGCGCGGAGACTCCGTGTCCTCCACGGGGACGCCCAGGTCGCGGGCGGTCGCCAGCAGCTCGGCCCACGCGGCCTCGACGGAGCCGGAGCGCGCGGACCGGCGCCGCAGCGCGCGCTGGACGGCGCGCATCAGCCAGGGGACGAGCACGAGCAGCAGGAGCAGCACCCAGAGCGTGGCCGCGGGAGCCGCCGTGGTGCTCGAGGCGCCGACGGCACCGGGGGTCGGCGTCGCCGACGCGGCCGTCGGAGTGGGTGTCGCGGCGGGAGCGCTGGTCGCACCGGGCGCGGTGGTCGCGGTCGAGCCCGGGGCGGTGGGGCCCGAGGACGCCGTCGCGCTCGGCAGGGTGTAGGAGGCCGGAGCGCCGCGGCTGGGCGTCGGCTCGAAGGGCAGCCAGCCGACTCCCTCGAAGTACAGCTCGGGCCAGGCGTGCAGGTCGGAGGAGAGGACGCGGTAGGTGGTCAGGTCGCTGCCGCCGGAGGGCACGACGGAGCCGGGCTGGTAGCCGATGGCGAGCCGCGACGGGATCCCGAGCTCGCGCGCCATCACCGCCATCGCCGAGGCGAAGTGGACGCAGTAGCCCTCCTTCGTCGTCAGGAACGCCGAGAGCACGCCGACTCCGTCGCCGTCGTAGCCCTCCTCCGCGGGGGTGTCCTCGGAGTAGCGGAACTCGGACGAGCGGAAGTACGTCTGCAGCGCGCGCGCCCGGTCGTAGGCGGTCGGAGCCTCCGCCGTGACCTCCTCGGCGGTGGTGCGGACGATCTCGGGCACGTCGTCGGGGAGCGAGAGGTACCGGTCGACGCCGGACGGCGCGGGCGCGGCGAGCAGCTGCTGCGGGTCGGGCTCGAGCCGCAGCGCCTGCACCTGGTAGTCGTCTCCGGAGCGGGTCGTCGCGTCGCCGCGGATCGAGCCGTCCTGCACGTCCTGGAGCCAGCCGTCGCCGACGCCCGTCAGCGACGAGACCGGATACGGCACGGGGAGCCACTGGCTCCGCAGCGTCTCCACCGAGACGTCGACCTCCTCCGCCTCGCGCGGCACGCTCTCGGAGAGCCCCTCGGGCGCGATCGGCGCCTCGATCGGAGCGGTCTGCTCCGTCTCGCTCGGCGCCCAGTCGTCACCGTCGAAGTCCGAGACGGTCAGCACGCGGAGGTAGACGGGCAGGTCGGAGTCGGTGGCGTAGCGCAGCACGGTCACGGGGTTCGGGCGGCGCAGGTCCGCGCCGAGAGCGACCACCGGGTCGATCGCGCCGTTGAAGAGGCTGCCGGAGACGCCCGAGGGGGCGGTGGTGCGCGCGTAGCCTGCCGCCGACCCGGCGACGACTCCCGCGCCCAGGACGACGACGGTCACGGCCGCGAAGGCGGGCAGCACGGCCGCGGCCGCGCTCGGGCCGCTCGGGCGGCGAGGGGCGGCCGTGGCGGCGAGCACGCCCGCGTAGGCGAGCGCAGTGACGACGAGGCTCGCCCAGGACACCTCGGAGGGGTCCACGATCGCCGGCACCGCGAGCAGCGCCGCAGGGAACAGACCGGCCAGGGCGGGGAGGCGGACGGAGAAGGCGAACAGGTCGGCCGCCCAGGCGAGCACGACCACCCCGCCGATCAGGAGGAACGAGATGCCGTCGTCGGCGATGGCCGGGAGCCCCTGCTGGGCGATGGACTGGAAGCCGCCCTGCGCGAGCGCCTCCGCCTGCGCGACGGCGCCGGGCGTGGGGATCACGAACAGCAGGGCCCGACCGGGCACGAACATCGCGGTCAGCACGCCGACCATCGTCAGCGTGCCGAGGATCGGCGGGACGACGGGGTGCACGCGCAGAGCCCGGGCGGCGGCCGGGACGCCGAGCACCACGGCGACCGCGCTCGCGAGGAGCACCAGCCAGTCGACGCCGACGAGGAGCCGCCCGATCCCGGCGGCGGCGGCCGTGATCGCGAGGAAGAGCAGACCGCTCAGAGGAGCCGACCCGGCGCGCGGATCGCTCTCGACGCGGCGGCTCACGCCACCACCCGCAGAGCGAGAGCCTGCGCCCACGCCTCCTCGACGGAGGCACTCGGGTCGACGGACACCGCGTACCAGCCGAGCGAGGCGAGAGCCGCCTCCTCCTCAGCGGTGCCGGCGACGACGAAGGCGATCGCGGGGCGCGACTGCGCGGCCAGGGAGCCGAGGGCGTCGAGGTCCGACTCGAGGAGTCGGGTGAGGACGGCGAAGACCGGTCGCACTCCCCCGGTGTCGCGCATGTCGGCCGAGATCCGGGTCACCGCGTCGACCGACTCGCGCGAGGGCGCCAGCTCGGCCAGGCGCAGCAGCACGTCGTGCGCCACCTCGCGCTCGTCCTCCGAGTGCTCCGGCTCGCCGTCCGCACCCGTCTCGACGAGGTGGGTCTCGAAGCCGCGGTCGAGCAGGTGCACGGCGAGGGAGGCCGTCATCGACACCGCCCACTCGAGCCGGTCGTCGCCGCGCCGCTCGAGCACGCGCTCGGCCCGGGTCTCGAGGAGGATCCACGCGTGCGGATCGGTGTTCTGCTCGTCCTGGCGGACCATGAGCTCACCGGAGCGGGCGCTCGCCCGCCAGTGCACCCGGCGCATGGCGTCCCCCGGGCGGTAGTCGCGCGGGATCACGTCGTCCGTGCCGGCGCCGGCCGTCGCGTGCGCGACCGGGCTCGATCCGCCTGCTCCGTGCGCGTCCAGGACGTCGCTCTGGAGCGGCACGACCCGCGGAGTCACGACGAACGGCTGCGCAGCCCCCACGACGCTCTCGCGGAGCGCGAGCCCGAGGCCGTCGCCGCGCACCAGGCGCAGCGGGCCGATGCGGTGGATCCCGCGCCGCTCGGCGGGCAGACGGTAGCGGGCGCGCACGCGGCCGCCCGACGGGACGCCCGGCAGCCCGAAGACGCCCTCGGCGACCGGCCGGCCGACGACGACCCCGCGCTCCACGCGCTCGAGCCGGTCGTGGGCGCGCGCCCCGCTGCGGACGGCGCGGCCGCGGTTCTCGAGCAGCACGTCGACCTCCACCACGTCGCCGGCCGCGACGGTCTGGGGAGCGAAGCGGCGCTGCACTCGGAACGACGCCGGCGCCAGGAGCAGGGAGACGAGCGCGCCCAGGGGCAGGCCCAGCAGCACCAGGCCGACGAACAGCAGCTCGCGGAACTCTGTCAGCGGCGCGATCACCACTCCCGCGACGCCCAGCAGAACGAGCGCCCAGCCGCGCAGCGTCAGCGCGACCCCGCGGAGCGCGGGCAGACCGCCGAGACGGGACGACGGCGTCTCGGCGGCGCGGGCCTCAGTCGCCACGGTTGCCGAAGGGGACGGGGGTGGCCGCGACGATGCGCTGCACGATCTCGGTGACCGAGTGCGAGGATCCGGCGCCGGAGCGGCCGGGGAGGCGCGTGGCGGGCAGGAGGCGGTGGCCGAGCACGGGGACGGCGAGCGCGTCGACGTCGTCCGGCACCACGAAGTCGCGGTCGCTGAGGGCGGCGAGAGCCTTCGCGGCGGCGATCAGCTGGAGCGTGGCGCGCGGGCTCCCCCCGAGCCGCAGCTCGGGGTCGACCCGCGTGGCCTGCATGATCGCCACCACGTACTCCTGCACGGGTGGTGCGACGTACACGGAGCGCACGTAGGCCATCATCCGCTCGAGCTCGGCGAGGCCCACGACGGGCCGCAGCTCCTCGAGGGGGCTGGCCGAGTCGCGGGTGCGGATCATCTCGAGCTCGGCGCGCTCATCGGGGTAGCCGAGCGAGAGGCGGGCCATGAAGCGGTCGCGCTGGGCCTCGGGCAGCGAGTAGGTGCCCTCCATCTCGACCGGGTTCTGCGTCGCGATCACGGCGAAGGGGCGCGGGAGGAGGTGGGTGGTGCCGTCGACCGAGACCTGGCGCTCCTCCATGCACTCCAGCAGCGCCGACTGCGTCTTGGGCGAGGCCCGGTTGATCTCGTCGCCGATCAGGATGTTCGCGAAGACCGGGCCCGGCTTGAACTCGAAGTCGCGGGTCGCCTGGTTGTAGACCGAGACCCCCGTGACGTCGGAGGGGAGCAGGTCGGGCGTGAACTGGATGCGCGCGACGCTGCCGCCGACCGAGGCCGCCAGCGACTTCGCCAGGACCGTCTTGCCGGTGCCGGGGACGTCCTCCATCAGGAGGTGCCCACCGGCGAGGAACACCGTCAGCGCCATCGAGACCTCGGCCGACTTGCCGTCGATCACGCGGGTGAGGTTCCCGAGGACGGCGCCGCAGTGCGCCGTGAACTCCTCGCGGGTCAGGGGCGTCTCGGGAGCCGCTCGGCGGCCGACAGCGGAGCGGGTGTCTTCGAGCGACGTCATAGCTAGGGATTCTCGCAGTCCTGACGGGAAAAGGGTCCAGGTTCCGAGAGTTCGCAGTGTGCCGCCAGGCGGGAGCGCGCGGCGGCCGCCGGACGCCGTGGGCAGGGGTGCCGCCCTATGCTCGATCCGGTGACCAGGATCATCGCCGGATTCGCCGGCTCGCTCACCCTCCGGGTCCCGCGCGCGGGCACCCGCCCCACCAGCGACCGCGTGCGCGAGGCCGTCTTCTCGGCCCTCGAGGCCCGGGACGCCCTCGACGGCGCGACGGTGGTCGACCTCTACGCGGGCTCCGGCGCCCTCGGGCTCGAGTCGGCCAGCCGCGGAGCGAGCGCGGTCGTCCTGGTCGAGCGCGACCCGAAGGCCGCCCGGACCGCGGGCGAGAACGCACGGGCGATCGTGACCGCGGCTGCCAAGAACAAGCGGCCCGCCCCGCGGATCGAGGTGGTGACCGGCTCGGTCCGCTCCTTCCTCGACGGGTCCCCGGCCCTCAACACGGACACGGTGTTCCTCGACCCGCCCTACGACCTCGGCGAGGACGACCTCGCCGCCGATCTCGCCGGCGTGCTGCCGCTGCTGCGCGAGGACGCGGTGGTCGTCGTGGAGCGGAGCTCCCGCAGCCCGGAGCCGCGCTGGCCCGCGGGTCTGGAGCGGGAGCGGAGGAAGGACTACGGCGAGACCACGATCTGGTGGGCTTCACCGGCGTCGCCCGTCTCGCCCGCTTCCTCCGCGGCCGGCTGACCGGCCTCAGCCCGCGGCGCCGTCCCAGCCGAGGTACGGGTCCCAGCCCCCGCGCCCCTCGAGCGCGACCCCGCCCAGGCGCACCTCCGGGTCCCCCTCGCGGACGACCCCGAGCGGGACGAAGCCCTCCGGCAGCGCCGCGGCGGGCGGGAAGCACGCGAGCATCGCGTGGTCCTCGCCGCCTCCCAGCACCAACGCCCTCGCCAGGTCGAGGTCCACGCCCTCCACGCCCGTGAGCCCGCGCGCGTGCACGTCGACCGCCGCGGCATCGAGGTCGATCGCCACTCCGCTCGCACGCGCCATCCGACGGGCGTCGAGCACCACGCCGTCCGAGACGTCCATCATCGCGGTGGCGGTCCCGCCCGCGGCCTCGCCCGCGGAGATCGGCGCGGTCGGGCGCAGCTGCGCCTCGAGGAGGGACGGATGCCGCTCGCGGAGCCGGGCGGCGAGGTCGGCCGACGGCTCCCCGTCCCGCCGCGCCTGCTCGAACAGCAGGCGCAGCCCGAGCCCCGCTCGTCCCAGCGGACCGGCCACGGCGAGCACGTCCCCCGGCCTCGCACCGCTGCGGAGCACCGGCGGTCGTCCGTCGAGCGAGCCGAACGCCGTGATCGAGAGCGTCAGCGTCGCGGAGGCGGACAGGTCTCCCCCGACGACTCCGCATCCCGGCGCCATCGCGGCGCAGCCGGCGGCGAGGCCGCCCGCGATCCCCTCCAGCACGTCGACGCCCAGCGACTGGGGTGCCGCGAGCGCGACGACGAGCCCGGTGGGACGGGCCCCCATCGCCGCGACGTCGGCGAGGTTCGAGGCCGCCGCCTTCCAGCCCAGGTCCGCCGGGCGCGACCAGGCCAGCCGGAAGTCGGGGCCGTGCACCATCATGTCCGTGGTCACCACGAAGCGGCCGTCGGGAGCGCGCAGCACCGCGCAGTCGTCGCCGGGCCCGACCAGGGTCTCCGCGCCCGGGCCGCCGAGCCGGGCCAGCACCCTCGCGAGCACCTCGCCCTCGCTGAGCTCGGCCAGGGTGGGACTCCGATCCTCTGCCATGGTTCACACGCTAGCGTTGACGGCGATGTCCCCCCGCCGACTCCGCTCCCCCCTTCTCGCCGCCGCCGCCGTCCTGCTGCTCTCGGGCTGCTCGGCCAGCGTCGCCCTCGAGCCCGCCGCCGATGCGACGAGCACCGGCTGCGCGGAGGTCTCGGTGCGCCTGCCCGACGTGGTCGCGGAGCAGCCCGAGCGCGAGACGAACGCTCAGGGCACCGCCGCCTGGGGCACCCCGGCCGCCGTCATCCTCCACTGCGGAGTCGAGGTGCCCGGCCCGACGACGGACCTCTGCGTGAACGTCAGCGGAGTCGACTGGATCATCGACGAGACGCAGAAGGACGAGGACATCTACACGCTGACCACCTACGGTCGCGATCCCGCGGTGGAGATCACCGTCGACCAGAGCCGCGCGTCCGGATCCTCCGCCGCGCTCGACCTGGCGAACGCCGTCTCCTACGTCCCGCAGACGCGCGAGTGCACCGACGTCTCGGACGCCGACACCCTCGATCCGACGGACACGCCCACCGGCTGAGCTTCAGCGTCAGACGCCGAGGGCTCGACTCGCTGCGGTGAGCGCACCATCGGAGGTCGCCCCCAGCTCGCGCGCGCGGGACGCGAACACGGCGGCCGCGGCCTGCAGCTCGCGCTCCAGCGCGTCCACGCCTCCCGCGACGACCGTGCCCGCCCGGCCGCGCGTCTCGACCAGGCCCGCCGACTCCAGCTCCCGGTAGGAGCGGGCGACCGTCCCCGCGGCGACGCCCAGCGTCTCGGCCAGCGCGCGCACCGGCGGCAGCCGCGTGCCGACCGGCAGCTCGCCCGCGGCGATCAGAGCGGTGATCTGCTCACGGATCTGCTCGAAGGGCGCCGCGGCCGCGCCCGCCTCGACGCGGAGCGCGAGCGCCGACGTCATCGGGCGGCGACCGGGACGCGGTCGAGCGCCGAGTCGAGCAGCTCGCTGATCAGGTCCGGGTAGTCCACGCCGCTCGCGCCCCACATGCGCGGGAACATCGAGACCGGCGTGAAGCCGGGCATGGTGTTGATCTCGTTGACGACGAAGCCGTCGGCGGTGAGGAAGAAGTCGACCCGGGCGAGGCCCTCGGCTCCGATCGCGTCGAAGGCGCGGATCGCGAGGGACCGCATCTCGGAGAGCTCGCCGTCGGTGAGATCGGCCGGGCAGACCAGCTCGATGCCGGACGCCCCGAGGTACTTCGCCTCGAAGTCGTAGAAGCCGCGGCCGGTGACGACCACCTCGCCGGCGACGGAGGCGCGGGCCGGAGCACCGCGGCGGCCGCCGAGCACGCCGATCTCTACCTCGCGGCCGACGATGCCCGACTCGATCAGCACCCGCGAGTCGTGCGCGAACGCCTCCTCCAGCGCGGCCTCGAGCTGCTCGCGCTCGTCGATCCGGCTGACGCCCACGCTCGAGCCGGCCCGCGCCGGCTTCACGAACGCGGGCAGGCCCAGCTCGTCGAGGGCCGAGGAGGCGTCGCCCGGGTCGGCGCGCCACTCCGCCTCGGTCACGAGGTACCAGGGCGCCACCGCGAGGCCCGCGGCCCGCAGCACCGTCTTGGTGAAGTGCTTGTCCATGCCGAGCGCCGACGCGAGCACGCCCGAGCCGACGTAGGGCAGCCCGACGAGCTCGAGCATCCCCTGGACGGTGCCGTCCTCGCCCCACGGGCCGTGCAGGATCGGCAGCACCACGTCGACCTCGCCGAGCGAGCGCGTCGCGCCGTCCTCGGTCGTCACGGTGAGCTCACGCGAGAGGGCCGACTCCGGCCAGCGCACACGGGAGCCGTCGTCCTCGACGCGGGGCAGCGACGCGGCATCGAGAGCGAACTTCTCAGGACGGTCCTCCTCGAGCACGAAGGCGCCGTCGGAGGTGATCCCGACGGGGATCACCTCGAAGCGGTCACGGTCGATCGCCCGCAGCACCCCGGCCGCCGTTGCGCAGCTGATCGAGTGCTCGCTGGAGCGCCCCCCGAACAGAACGGCCACGCGGAGCTTGCTGGTCATCGAGGTTCCTCTCACCCTGTGGCTCGTCCGAATCCGTGGTCAGGTGCGGCGCGATGTCCTTCGGATCGAGCGTACCGGCGAGCACCTGCGACACCTGCTCGACGATGGGCATGTCGACTCCCCTGGCGCGCGCCAGCTCGAGGACCGGCGCGACGGAGGCGAGCCCCTCCGCCGTCTGCTGCATCGACTTCACCACGTCGGTGAAGCTGTAGCCCTGGCCGAGCAGGCGCCCGGCCGTGTTGTTGCGCGAGAGGGACGAGCTCGACGTCGCGATGAGGTCGCCGAGCCCAGCGAGTCCGGCCATCGTCTCGGCCCGTCCGCCGTACGCGACCGCGAAGTCGGTCATCTCGGCGAGACCGCGCGTGATGATCGATGCCTTCGTGTTCTCGCCGTAGCCGACGCCGTCGACGATGCCGATCGCCACGGCGATGAGGTTCTTCAGCACGCCGCCGAACTCGGTGCCGATCACGTCGGTGTTGACGTAGGAGCGGAAGTAGCGGTTGGTCGCCGCGAGAGCCACCTCCTGCGCGGTGACGAGGCTCTCGGAGGCGATGACCGCCGCGGTCGGCTGCTCCTTGGCGATCTCGAGGGCGAGGTTGGGCCCGGAGGCGACGGCGATCCGGTCGAGAGAGACCGGCAGCATCTGCGCGATCACCTCGCTCATCCGCTGGCCGGTGCCCTTCTCGACGCCCTTCATCAGGCTCACCAGCACCGTGCGCTCGGTGAGGAACGGCGTGATCGCCTCGAGGTTGCTCCGCAGCGACTGCGACGGGATGGAGAGGTAGACGTGGTCCGCGCCCTCCAGCGCCTCCTCGATGCGCGGCGTGGCCCGGATGTTGCGCGGGAGGTTGATGCCGGGGAGGTAGTCGCTGTTGCGCTTGGCCTCGGTGATCTCGCGGGCCAGCTCGGCGCGGCGCGCCCACATCACGACGTCGGAGCCGCCGTCGGCGAGGATCTTCGCGAACGTGGTGCCCCAGCTGCCGGCGCCGAGGACGGCGACGCGGCGGGGCACGGGGATGGGCGCCTTCCTACTGCTCGGACTCAAAGCGACCCGTGCCCTTCTGGTTGTGCTCGGAGGGGTTCCAGCGCTTCTCGGGCGCCGCCTCGCCGCGCAGCTCCTCGAGCAGGGCGGTGATCGCCGCCATCACGACCGCGGAGGCCTCGTTGAGTGTGGCGGAGTCGAGGCTGCGTCCGCGGAAGGCGGACAGGTCGACGGGGTCGCCGACGATCACGTCGACGCGCTTGCGGCGGAAGAGGGTGATCCGCTTGGAGTAGCGGCCCATCAGCTGCTGCGCGCCCCAGTGCGCGACCGGGACGACGGGCAGGCCGTACTGCAGCGCCATCCGCACCGCTCCCGTCTTGCCGCGCATCGGCCAGAGCTCGGGGTCGCGGGTGAGGGTGCCCTCGGGGTAGATGATGACCGAGCGGCCCTCGTCCACGAGAGCCTTGGCGGTCTTCAGCGGCTCGCTGCCGCGGACCGAGCCCGAGCGCTCGACGGGGATCTGCCCGGAGCCGCGCAGGATCGAGCCGAGCACGGGCACCGAGAACAGCGAGGCCTTGGCGAGGAAGCGCGGTGCGCGGCCGGCGCGCCACAGGGTCCAGCCCGTGATGATCGGGTCAATCTCGCTGTAGTGGTTCGGCGCGAACACGAAGGCTCCGGTGCTCGGGATCTTGTCGCCGTTCCGGATCCGCAGGTCGACCGAGGCGGTCATCACGGGGATCACCGCCGCCGCGAGGAACCAGAAGATGGACGGACGGCTTCGCTCAGACACCCGCCCATCCTCGCATCCCGCATCGGAGGGGCCGCGTCCCCACGCCCGGGAGCAGCGGGGCCCCGCGGTGGGAGGAGCGGCCCGGCCGCCGGGTACGGTACCGGCACGCCCCGTCCGCGTCGCCGCCCGTCGCCGTGGGACGCCGTCGGCCGAGCGCTCGGCCGCCTCGCCGACTCGCCGATCGCGCAGTCCGGCCTGGTGCTCCTGCTCGTGTGGGGAGTCGTGCTGCTCGCCACGCAGGCCGGACGCGACGCGGCCGCGCTCGGCGACGGCCTCCTGCTGACGCTCGCGGTCCTCGTCGGCGGCTCGGCGGCCGTCGCCCTCGTGATCGGCGGGGTCGACGCCCTCTGGCGCGTGGCGGTGGCACCGCTCGCCCACGTCGAGGCGGAGGCGACCGGCGGCGTCGCGGTCCTCGGACGCGGCCGGCTCGGAGCGGGCCTCCGTCGTGTCGAGCCGCGGTTCCCGCTGCCGACGCTGCGGCCCTACGCGGTGGTCGTGCCGCGCCGCCGGGGACTGACCGTCTCCTTCGGCGACTGGGGCGTCGTCGTGCCCTGGGCGCGGATCGCGCGGCTGGAGCGGCGGTGGGTGCTGGTGGGCCTGCGTCCGCGCGAGGCCCTCGAGGTCGTCCTGGCCGGCACGCGGCGCGGACGCCTCACGCTGGTCCTGGTCGAGTCGCCCGGACCGCTGAGCCTCCGTCCCGCGCCGGAGACGACGCTCGCGCTCCTCGAGAAGCGGATCCGGGGACGCCTGGAGGAGGACGCGGAACCGCCCGCGTGGGGCGCGCCCGGGCGCGACAGGACCCCGGGCCGCTGAGGACGGTCGTCCTCAGCGGCACCGGGGTCCCGGTGGGCGGCTACGCGTCGAGCGAGAAGTCGGCGCCCAGCAGCTCGAGCTTGGTGAGGAAGTTCTCGTAGCCGCGGCTGATGATGCCGACGTTCGAGACCGTCGAGGTGCCCTCGGCCGAGAGCGCCGCGATCAGGTGCGAGAAGCCGCCGCGCAGATCCGGCACGACGATGTCGGCGCCGTGCAGCTTCGAGGGTCCCGAGATCACGGCCGAGTGCATGAAGTTGCGCTGCCCGAAGCGGCAGGCCTGCCCGCCGAGGCACTCGCGGTGGATCTGGATGGTCGCGCCCATCTCGACGAGCGCGTCGACGAAGCCGAAGCGCTGCTCGTAGACGGTCTCGTGCACGATCGAGACGCCCTTGGCCTTCGTGAGCGCCACGACCAGCGGCTGCTGCCAGTCGGTCATGAAGCCGGGGTGCACGTCGGTCTCGATGATGACCGGCTTGAGCTCGCCGCCCGGGTGGTAGAAGCGGATGCCGTCCTCGGCGATCTCGAACGCGCCGCCGACCTTGCGGAAGACGTTGAGGAAGGTGGTCATCTCCTGCTGGCGGGCGCCGCCGACGAAGATGTCGCCGTCGGTCGCGAGGGCCGCGGCCGCCCAGGAGGCCGCCTCGTTGCGGTCGAAGAGCGCGCGGTGGGAGTAGCCGGTGAGCCGGTCCACGCCCTCGATGCGGATCACCCGGTCGGTGTCGACCGAGATGATGGCGCCCATCTTCTGCAGGATGTTGATCAGGTCCATGATCTCGGGCTCGATCGCCGCGCCCGAGAGCTCGGTGATGCCGGAGGCGCGCACCGCGGTCAGGAGGACCTGCTCGGTCGCTCCGACGCTCGGGTAGGGCAGCGACACCTTGGCGCCGTGCAGGCCCTCGGGTGCCGACATCCGGATGCCCGAGGGCAGCTTCTCGACGACGGCGCCGAAGTTGCGCAGCACCTCGAGGTGGTAGTCGATCGGGCGGTCGCCGATGCGGCAGCCGCCGAGGTCGGGGATGAACGCCTCGCCCAGGCGGTGCAGCAGCGGGCCGCAGAAGAGGATCGGGATGCGGCTGGAGCCGGCGTGCGCGTCGATGTCGGCGAAGTGCGCGGACTCGACGTTGGAGGGGTCGAGGATCAGCTCGCCCACCTCGGCGCCCTGCTTCACCTTGACGCCGTGGACTTCGAGCAGGCCCTTCACGACGCGGACGTCGCTGATGTCGGGCACGTCGCGGAGGGTGGAGGCGGTCTCGCCGAGCAGCGCCGCGACCATCGCCTTGGTGACCAGGTTCTTGGCCCCCTTGAGCTCGATCCGGCCCACCAGCGGTCGCCCGCCGTTGATGGTGATCCGCTCGGTCGTCATTCCCACCCGTGCTCCCGACGCCTTGGCGTCCTGCAGGGCCTTGGCGTCCTGAAGAAGTGTGTTCACGCTATTTCACCGGCAATGTCTTGGGCCGCCAGCTCTCGCGGCGGGTCTCGAATTCGGAAATGAGCGCTTCGTCGCGCAGGGTCAGGCCGATGTCGTCCAGGCCCTCGATCAGGCGCCATCGAGTGTAGTCGTCGATCTCGAAGTCGAAGGTCTCGCCACCGGCGGTGACCGTACGCGCAACCAGATCCACCGTCGGTTCTATTCCCGGGGTGCCCTCGATGATCTCCCACAGCCGCTCGACGTCGGGCTCCGAGACGACGGCCGCGAGCAGTCCCTGCTTGCCGGCGTTGCCCCGGAAGATGTCGCCGAAGCGGGGGGAGATGACGACCCGGAAGCCGAAGTCGCGCAGCGCCCAGACGGCGTGCTCGCGGCTGGAGCCGATGGCGAAGTCGGGGCCGGCGACGAGGATGCCGGCGCCGCGGTAGCGCTCCTGGTTGAGGACGAAGTCCGCGTCCTGCCGCCAGCCGTGGAAGAGCGCGTCCTCGAAGCCGGTCTTCGTGATGCGGCGGAGGTAGATGCCGGGGAGGATCTGGTCGGTGTCGACGTTGGCGCGCTTCAGGGGCGCGGCGATCGCGGTGACGGTCTCGAACTTCTGCACGGTCAGACTCCTGCTCTCTCGCGGACCGGCTCCAGATCGGAGGGACTGGAGAGGGTGCCGCGCACGGCCGTGGCCGCGGCGACGAGGGGCGAGACGAGGTGGGTCTTCGCCCCCTTGCCCTGACGACCCTCGAAGTTGCGGTTGGACGTGGAGGCCACGCGCTCCCCCAGGACGAGCTGGTCGGTGTTCATCCCGAGGCACATCGAGCAGCCGGCGAAGCGCCACTCCGCGCCGAACGCGGTGACGATCCGGTCGATCCCCTCGGCCTCGGCCTCGAGCCGCACCCGGGCGGAGCCGGGGACGACCATCACGCGGACGCCGGGGGCCTTGGTGCGCCCCTCGACGACGGCAGCGAAGGCCCGCAGGTCCTCGATCCGCGAGTTGGTGCAGGAGCCCATGAAGACCACGTCGACCGGGATCTCCTTCATCGGCGTGCCGGGCTCCAGCGCCATGTACTCCAGCGCTCGCAGAGCGCTGGCGCGCTCGTTCGGATCGTCGAGGACGTCAGGGTCCGGTACCGCCTGCGAGAGCGAGACGCCCTGGCCGGGGTTCGTGCCCCAGGTGACGAACGGCTCGAGCGCGTCGGCGTCGATCACGACCTCGGCGTCGAACACGGCGCCCTCGTCGCTCGGCAGCGTCCGCCAGTAGGCGACCGCGGCGTCCCAGTCCTCGCCCGCCGGAGCGTGCGGGCGGCCGTGCAGGTAGGCGAAGGTCGTCTCGTCCGGCGCGACCATGCCGGCCCGCGCACCCGCCTCGATCGACATGTTGCAGATCGTCATCCGGCCCTCCATCGAGAGCGCGCGGATCGCGGAGCCGCGGTACTCGAGGATGTAGCCCTGGCCGCCGCCGGTGCCGATGCGGGCGATGACCGCGAGGATGATGTCCTTGGCCGTCACCCCCTCCTTCAGCGTGCCCTCGACCGTGATCGCCATCGTCTTGAAGGGTTGCAGCGGCAGCGTCTGCGTCGCCATCACGTGCTCGACCTCGCTCGTGCCGATGCCGAAGGCGATCGCGCCGAACGCGCCGTGCGTGGAGGTGTGCGAGTCGCCGCAGACCACCGTGACGCCGGGCATCGTCAGGCCCAACTGGGGGCCGACGACATGCACGATGCCCTGCTCGACGTCGCCCAGGGAGTGCAGGCGGACGCCGAACTCGCCGGCGTTGCGGCGCAGCGCGTCGATCTGGGTGCGGCTGATCGGATCCTCGATGGGGCGTCCGATCTCGAGGGTCGGCGTGTTGTGGTCCTCGGTGGCGATGGTGAGGTCCGGCCGGCGCAGCGGGCGCCCCGCGGCACGCAGGCCGTCGAACGGCTGCGGGCTGGTCACCTCGTGCAGCAGGTGCAGGTCGATGTAGAGCAGGTCGGGAGCGCCGTTCTCGCCCGCGACGACGACGTGGTCGTCCCAGACCTTCTCGGCGAGGGTGCGCGGCTTCTCGGCTCTCCTGCCGGTCCCTGCTCCACTCGACGCGGGCGCGGCTGTGCCGGGTGTGGTCTCGATCATGACGGTTCCTTCTCCTCCTGGAGTCGCTGCTCGGCCGGGCGAGGCACCGCGACGAGGGAGGCCGTCAGTTCGAGGTCTCGTCGCGGCACGGAAGGAGGTGCGGGCCACTCAGCATGGACCGAGAATAGCACCGCGCTCCCCCGCCTCCCGGGCGGGCGCGGCACGGAGTCGCCCGGCTCAGGCGCGGGCGTCGAGCACGGCGTCGACGACGACGACGGTGACGTTGTCCCGTCCGCCGGCCTCGACCGCCGCACGCACGAGCGCCTGAGCGAGGTCGGCAGGGTCGCCGGAGTCGCGGCGGGCGAACAGGGCGGCGATCCGCTGGTCGGAGAGCTCCTTCGTCAGCCCGTCGGAGCAGAGCAGGTAGCTGGCGCGCGGCACGACGGGCAGCGTCCAGACGTCCGTCTCGACCTCCTCGTCGGCGCCGAGGGCGCGGGTGACGATGTTGCGGTCGGGATGCGACTCCGCCGACTCGGGGGTGAGCAGGCCGGCCGAGACGAGCTCCTGCACGGCGGAGTGGTCCACCGTCAGCTGCTGGAGTTCGGCACCGTCCCAGCGGTAGACGCGGGAGTCCCCGACGTTGAACAGCGCCCAGCGGGCCGGGCCCGCGGGCTCGGGGAGCACGAGCATCAGCCCGGTCAGCGTCGTGCCGCAGAGCGCACCGCCCACGTCGAGCGCGCGCACGGCCGTGTTGGCGCCCTCCACCAGGTCGAACACCGCGTCCACCGGACCCAGGCTCGTCGGCCGGTTCTCGCGCAGCGCCTCGACGGCGGCTGCGCTCGCGAGGTCCCCTCGTGCGTGCCCGCCCATCCCGTCCGCGACTGCCAGGAGCAGCTCGTCGGCGAGGAGGGCGTCCTCGTTGACGCGGCGGACGGCGCCGACGTCGGTGCTGCTGCTGACGGCGAGCCGCAGCGCCCCCTGGGGCAGGTCGACCGTGGTCGTCGTCATCGCGGGATCACTTCTCCTCGGCGGAGGACCGGGCGTCGTCCGCGACGACCTCGGGGTGCCCGTCGTGCAGCTGGATGTGGCGGTGCTCGCGGCGCATCTTCGCCAGGCTCGCCAGCGTCGCCACGGTCATGCTCAGCACGATGACCACGAGCGAGGTGATCGTGTCGATGTCCCACACCGGCACCGGCTCGCCCCCGTTGAGGAAGGGCAGGTCGTTCTCGTGCAGGGCGTGCAGGACGAGCTTCACGCCGATGAAGGCGAGGATGAACGCGATCCCGTACTTGAGGTACTCGAGCTTGTCGATCAGCCCGCCGAGCAGGAAGTAGAGCTGGCGGAGCCCCATCAGCGCGAAGACGTTCGCGGTGAACACGATGAAGGGGCTCTCGGTGATGCCGAAGATCGCCGGGATCGAGTCGAGCGCGAAGAGCAGGTCGGTCGAGCCGATCGCGAGGAACACGATCAGCATCGGCGTGAAGTGGCGCGTGCCGTCGATCGTGGTGCGGATCCTGGAGCCGTCGAACGAGTCCGAGATCTTGACGCGGCGGCGCAGGAGCCGGATGAGCAGGTTGTCGGTGCCCTCGTCCTCGTCCTCCGCGCCGAACGCCTGGTTCCAGGCCGTGTAGACCAGGAACGCGCCGAAGAGGTAGAAGATCCAGCTGAAGCTCTCGATGAGCTGCGCGCCGAGCAGGATGAAGACGCCGCGGAAGACCAGCGCGATGATGATGCCCACCATCAGCACCTCCTGCTGGAGCTTCGCCGGCACCGCGAAGCGGCCCATGATGATGACGAAGACGAACAGGTTGTCGACCGAGAGGCTGTACTCGGTCAGCCAGCCTGCGACGAACTGGCCGGCCAGCTCGCCGCCGCCGAGGATCAGCATCAGCAGCGCGAACACGAGCGCCAGCGACACGTAGAAGCCGACCCACAGCCCCGACTCCTTCAGGCTCGGCACGTGCGGGCGCTTGTAGACCAGCAGCAGGTCGGCGGCGAGGATCAGGCTCAGGACGACGAACGAGCCGATCACGAACCAGACGGGCAGATCGAGCATGGGGGCCTTCCGAGTGGATGAGGGGCCGAAAGTCTCTCCCCGGGGAGCGGACGGCCGTGCCGGTCCGCGTCACCCGTCCCGCCCCGGCGCCGCGCAGGGGCGGTGCGTACTGACGGGAGCGGAAAGGTCGGGATACTCCCCTTCGCGGATGCGATCCTAGCGCCGATCCGGCCGGGCACCGCCGCGGGCGGGAAAGCCGGACCGGGGTGGACACCGGAGCGTTAAACGAGAAGAACCCCCGGGATGACCGGGGGTTCTTCTCGTGTTGCCGTGGTGACCCCAGCGGGATTTGAACCCGCGTTACCGCCGTGAGAGGGCGACGTCCTAGGCCGCTAAACGATGGGGCCGCGTTTTTGCAACTCGAAGAGTGTTGCACACGGATCCGCATCCGTGCAAATCGAGCGGCCCGCCGATCCGCTCGCCGACCCGCAGGCCCTTGCCCGCCGCTCGCCGACGCGGTTGGCTCGGAGGATGAGACTGACGAAACTCGAGCACGCGAGCGTCCTGATCGAGGAGGGCGGCGCCCGGCTCGTCCTCGACCCCGGCTCCTTCACCCGGCCCGTCGAGGGGACGGCCGGGACCGTCGCCGTGGTGATCACGCACGAGCACGCCGACCACTGGACCCCGGAGCAGCTGCGGCGCCTGCGCGACGCGGCCCCGTCGCTCCGGATCCTCGGCCCGGCCGGGGTCGCCGCCGCGGCCGAGGGCTTCGACGTCGAGACGGTCGCCGACGGCGATGTCGTGACGGTGGGCCCGTTCGAGCTGCGCTTCTTCGGCTCCCGTCACGCGGTGATCCACCGGAGCATCCCCGTCATCGACAACGTGGGCGTCCTCGTCAGCGGCCGCGTCTACTACGCCGGCGACTCCTTCACCGTCCCCGAGGGCGTCGACGTCGAGGTCCTCGCGGCCCCGTCGGGCGCGCCGTGGATGAAGATCGCCGAGGCGATGGACTACGTGCTCGAGATCGCGCCGCGGCACGCCTTCGCGACCCACGAGCAGGTCCTCTCGGAGGCGGGACGCGCGCTCGGCCACGACCGGCTCGGCTGGGCCGTGCGCGAGGGGGGCGGGGAGTACCACGCGCTCGAGCCCGGCGACGTGCTCGAGCTCTGACGCCGGGGACGACGACGGCCGGGTCGGGGGCGAGCCCCGGCCCGGCCGTCGTCGCGATCCGCTAGCGGATCAGTAGTACTCGCCCTGGCGGTAGTCCCAGGAGTTGAACTGCTCGGCGAGGTTCAGCATGATGCGCTCGTAGTCGAGCCCGCGGCGGATGAGCACGGGACCCGGGGTGATCGAGCGCTCGCCGCCCTGCACCGGGATGAGGGCGCCCGAGGCGTCCACCATCGAGACCATGACGCCCTGCTCGTGGCGGGAGTCCTCGTCCTTGTCCGGCTGGATCGAGGAGACGTAGGAGTCGGCCGAGACGATGACGTCGGCCTCGTTCTCGATCCGCTCGCCGATGTTCGCGACGCGGCCGCGGTTGCCCACGCCCGAGGGGTTGGCCGAGCTGGCGAAGGTGAGGGTGCGGTCGCGCTCCCACATGGTGGCGACCAGCTGCTCGGCCGGGCGGCCGAAGCGGATGACGAAGCAGCTGGTGCCCCGTCCGTCGCGGACCAGCTCGCGGGCGTCCTCGTCGATCAGGTCGACGGCCTCGGCCTTCCACGGGAGGATGCAGCCGAGCAGGACGTCCTGGTCCCAGTGCTTCTGGTAGAAGGCGAGGACCTCCTCGTTGAGCTCGGCGAGCTCGGTGAGCTGCTCGATGCTGGAGCAGAGCACGACGCCCGGCTTGTTGCGGTTGCGCTGCTTGGCCGAGAACTTGCGCTCGAGGCCCGCTCCGTCGGTCGTCATCAGGATGTAGCCGACCTTGGTCGCGCAGACGACCAGTCCACCGGGGGCGTAGAGCGCGTCCACCGCTTCCGCAGGAGCCTGCTCACGCCATTCGATCACCGTCGTGCTGGTCATTCTTTCCCTTTCGTGGTGTCCAGAGACGCCATGGGCGGGGCCCCGGCCGAGCGGAAGCCTAGCGGATCGCCTCCCGTCGTCCGCGGCGGTGATGCCGCGAACGGACGCGCACCGGGCTCCGGATCGACTCCGGTGCCCGGTGCGCGCCCGTCCGCGCCGCGCGCGCCGACGGGACGGCTCAGGCGAGGGCCGTGAGCGAGCCTCGCGCGAGCGTGTTGACGGTCAGATGGAAGCCGACCAGCGAGGCCGGAGTCGACTCGTCGACCGGCAGCGTCGGCACTCCGAGCGCGTGCACCGTGAAGAGGTAGCGGTGCGGGCGGTCACCGGGCGGCGGGGCCGCACCGGCGTAGGCGAGCGACCCGAGGTCGTTGAGCGCCGGGCGCCCCACTTCCGTCGAGCCGGCGGCCAGCTCGGTGACCTCCTTCGGGATGTCGACCAGGACCCAGTGGTGGATGCCGCCGAGGGTCGGCGCATCGGGGTCGAACACGGTCACGGCGTACGACTGCGTGCCCTCGGGGCCGGCGCTCCAGCGCAGGGACGGGCTGGTGTCGCCGCTCCCCTGGGCCTCGGCGAGCCGCTCGCCGTCGGTCACGTCGTCGCTGGACACCTCCAGGGGCGCCGTCGCGGGCAGGAAGTCGAGCGGGTGCGGGGGCGTGCTCCTGGTCAGATCGGTCATGTCGTTCTCCTTCTCTCTCAGTCGGTGACTCGGCCGCGGACGCCGTCGAGCCAGTAGTCGGAGTGGCGGTCCGCGGTCGCCGCCTCGCGGAACGAGTACGTCTTCAGCAGCCAGCGGAAGCGGGTCTTGTCGCGGTCCTGGACGTCGACGAGCTGACGGCTGTGCAGGCCGTCCTGGTTCGCGATGATCAGCAGGTCCGCGTCGCGGATCCGGTGGTACTGCTCGCTGACCTTCGAGAGCGCATCGCGGAACTGCCAGAGCGCCCACAGGTGCGGCAGGTCGTCCGGGTCGGCCGGCACCGTCCGGGTGTCGTAGTAGCGGAAGCTGTGCTCGTTCTCGAGCAGAGCGTGCTGGTCCGACACGATCTGGTTCTTGTTCTGGGCGCGCGAGAGCTCGTCGAACGGGGTGATGTAGACCGCCTCGCGCAGGAGCGCCTGGTTCTCGGGTGAGATGAAGCGCAGGATCTCGCGGCCGTCGACGTACTTCGTGTAGACGAGGTCGGTCTCGGGCGTGCGCAGTCCCAGGAGCGAGATGAAGTCGGCGCGCACCGGGTGCGCGGTCCGCTCGTTGTGCCAGTACAGCTCGCCGTCGGTCTTCTGCGTCTGGGTGTTCGAGAAGCGGTTGTCGGCGTAGACGTCCTGGAAGAAGTCGCCGTTGTTGCGGGTGGCGTACGCGAGCAGCGGCGAGCCGAGGTACTGCGACTGCAGCTCGAGCAGGCCCTCGCCGACGAACGTCAGCTTCTTGCGGTACTTGTCCTCGAGCGCGTCGTCCTGGTCGAGCCAGGGGATCTCGTCGTCGACCGGGTTGTTCGAGATCAGGTGCGCGTAGGTGATCTTCTCGTCGCGCTCGCGCCGGATGCGGGCGAGCGCGTCGACGAAGCCCTGCGGGACGTCGCCGCTGTCGATCAGCGCGGCGATCGCGTCGCGGAAGCGGTCGTAGTCCTTGTAGGGGTCGATGGCGACCGCCAGCAGCGACTGCTGGAGGGTCGATCTGTCGGAATCGGAGAACGTGTAGATGGGCTGCATTGCTTCACTCCTTGCACGTGGATGAGGGACGCCGCCGGCGGGCTCTTCCCGGACTTCCTCTGTCACTCCGCTTCCGCGGTGACGGCCCTCCTCTCCTGTCGTCGCATCGAGACGGCCCCGATCGTCTGCGCGAGGACCGCGAGGACGACGAGGACGATGAGGGTCGGCGCGGTCCCTCCCGTGAGGGGGACGAGTATCCCGGCGCCGACGAGCAGGACGGCCTGGAGGATCCCCTGGTTGCGCTCCAGTCCGCGCATCACCGCGACCCGGGCGCCGTCCTCGAGCCCGTTCATCGCCGGCGCCAGGGCGATCATCGTCGCGGGCCGCACGAAGCCGCCCGCGATCCCGAGCAGGGCCAGTCCGGCGATCGCGGCGCCGAGCACCCCGAGGGTGGTCAGGGCGAGGCCCAGCACCTGGGTGAGCGCCGTCAGCCGGAAGACCAGGGGCGTGCCGGCGATGAGCGGCGAGAGCCGGGCGGCGGCCAGGCCGGCGAGCGTGTAGAGGCCGAGCACCAGGCCGAACGCGGGCAGCGTCAGACGCAGCTCCTGGAACAGCAGCAGCGGGATCACGAAGGTGTAAGCGGCGAGCAGGACGGCGCGGTTCACGGAGTAGTAGAGGGACCAGAAGCGCACCGCGGCGGGCAGGACGGCCGGCCGCACGGCGCGCGCCGCCACTCCCGAGGCGGCGCTCGCGCCGAGCGGCAGGCGGGCAAGGAGCACCACGGCCAGCGCGGCGCACGACACGAGCGCGCTGAGGAGGAACGGCAGCCGGTCCCAGAGCGCGAGCGAGGCGGCCCCGAGCACTCCCGCGCCGAAGGAGGCGAGGAACATTCCGCTCTGCACCCGCGTCTCCTGGCGGCGAGCATCGGCTCCGGCGCGCAGCGAGGAGGCCAGCGCGGCGTCCCGCCCGGCCGTCAGCGAGAAGCCGCAGCCGGCGAGCAGCTGGCTGATCACGACGGCGACCGGATCCGCGTCCAGCACGATCACGACGAGGCCCAGTGCCTTCACGCCCTCGCCGACGACGAGCGCGCCCGCCGAGGACAGGCGGCGTGTGAGCGGCGAGAGCGGGCCGTCGGCGAGCGCCGCCACCACTCCGTAGAGCGCCAGCAGCAGCGCCACGGCCAGGATCGGGTAGCCCCGCGCCAGCAGGAACACCGCGACCACGGGCAGGTGGAAGTAGGCGCGCGAGACGATCCGGTAGACCGTGATCAGCCCGGCGGCGCTGCGGCCGCGCGGGGCGTCCCCGCGCCCGAGGTCAGACAAGGGAGGGCACGACGACGCGCAGTGCGTCGGCGCCCACGTCGCCCTGACGGACGATCGACGCGCCGCCCACGAGGGAGACGATCGTGCTGCTCATCGTGGAGTCGGGGGCGGTGGTGCTGCGGATCAGGTAGTCGCTGTCGCCGCCGAGGTGCTCCGCGGCGAGGTCGAAGTCGACGAGTCCGGTCGACACCGTGCCGCTGATGTTGGCGGAGGTGGCCGCGAGCGGCAGGCCCGCGAATATCGAGAGCAGGTTGATCGGGGCGCTGAGGTTGTGCACGACCGACACCGTGTCCTGGCCCGAGGTGACCCAGTCCGGGACGACGGGCTTGCGGCGCAGGATGACGTTCAGCGGCCCCGGCCAGAACGCTGCGACGAGCGCGTCCATGTCGGCCGTCTCCGGGGCGAAGGCCCAGGTCGCCCAGTCGCGGGGCGCGGAGACGAAGAGGGTGAGCGGCTTCGCGCCGTCCCGCTTCTTCATGTCGTAGAGGCGGAAGCAGGCGCTGCGCGAGAAGGGGCTGGCGAACACGCCGTAGTTCGTGTCGGTCTGCGCGATGACGGTCGCGCCCTCGCGGAGCTCCTGCCCGACGCGCCGGAGCTCGTCGAGATCGGTCGCGTCGATGATCTGTGCCGTCATGGGTAGTGCTCCTGCTGCGCTCGGGCGCGTCCGGGCGGGGCCGGATCGCGTCGCTGTCGTGTGGCCCGCTGACGGCGGCGCCCCACGGAGGGCGCCTGGCGGGTCGGACGGCGGAGGCCGTCCGGATGCGGGTGACCACGGAGGAGAGATGCGGCTGCGTCCTCCCCCCGAGGACGTCTGCCCGGTGAAAGTAGCAGGGTGCGCATCCGGCCCGCGTGTTCGCGACGCTGCATGACGAAAGAAGTCGTCGACGTCGGGGAGCAGGGTCGGGGATCGGTATGTTCCGCTGACGCGCCGCGTCTCCGCGGCGTTCTCCCGGCTCCGCGGATCCGCGCGATCGTCCGTCTGGCGGCGCACCACGGCCGGGGCTGGACGGCTCGCGGCGACCCGGTCTCCGGGCCCTCCCGCTCCTCGACAGAAGGACCGCCCATGACCGACTACTGGCCCGTGCTCCTCATCCTGCTCACGATCGTGGCCGTCGTGGTCCTGATCGTCGTGCTGAAGGTCGAGCCGGTGATCGCCCTCCTCGTCTCGGCCCTCGGGCTCGGCCTCGTCTCGGGGCAGGGCGGCGAGGGGACGGTGACCGCGATGACGTCCGGATTCGGCGCGGTCCTCGGCGACATCGGCCTGCTGATCGCGCTCGGCCTGCTGCTCGGATCGCTCCTGGAGGCGCTGGGCGTGGCCCCGCTGCTCGCCCGCTGGCTCGTGAAGCGCTTCGGTCGGCGCGCGCTCCCGGTCGCCTACGCGCTGACCCTGGGCGTCGCCTTCCCCTCGATCTACTCCGACGTGCTGGTCGTGATGAGCGCACCGCTGACTCGTCTGGCCTCGCGGGGGCTCGGTGCCGGTGGCTACGGGCTGCTGGCCGGCTCCTCCATCGTCGGGATGATCGTGGGCGTGGTCTTCGTCGTCCCCGGAGCCGCCGCGCTGGCCACGGCAGGCATCGCGGGCGCTCCCCTGCCGTCGATGGTCGCCATCGGCGCCCCGCTGGGCATCGTCACCATCGTGCTGACCGTGCTGGTGTACAGCGCCCTGGTGAAGCGCGGCGGCTGGCGGGACGAGCGCGACCTCGAGGGCGGGGCGGTCCCGGGGCCCGCTCTCGAGCCCGAGGCGGGCGCGGCCACGGGAGGCACGGCGCTCGCGACGCGGCGGGTGCCGCTCGCGCTGGCCGTCGCTCCGATCGCCCTCACCATCGTGCTGATCGCCGCGAACTCGCTCACCCAGCTGGCCGAGCTCGACGTCCCCCTCCTGCGGTTCCTCGGCGACGCGCACATCGCGCTGCTGGCCGGCTTGGTGCTGGCCTACGCGACGGCACTGCGGACGCTCCCGAAGGGCGCCGTGGCCACGGCACTGGGCGGAGCACTGACCCGCAGCGGCCCGATCGTCGTCCTGACCGGGGTCAGCGGCAGCCTCGCCGCCGTGGTCGGAGGAACCGGGGTCGGCGACGCGCTCGCCGGCGCCTTCGACGGGCGGGCCCTCTCGCCGATCCTGCTCACCTGGGTCGTCGCGGCCGTGCTGCACGCGGCGATCGGCTCGGTCTCGACGGCCGCGATCACCGCGGTCGGCATCGTCGCCCCGCTGATCCCCGTGCTCGACGTGAACCCGGCGCTGATCGCCCTGGCCGCCGGCTCCGGCGCGCTCTTCCTCGGGATGGTCAACGCCAACGCGTTCTGGCTCTTCAAGTCCGTGCTCGGCCTCACCGTGCGGGGCACGTTCACCGCCTACTCGCTGACGCTCTCGATCGCCTCGGTGATCTCGCTGCTGGCGCTGCTGGTGGCGGGAACGTTCGTCTGAGCGTCGGCCGGCCCCCACGAGGCCACGCTCGCGAGGTCGGCGCCGAACTCGACCCGGAGGCGCACGGGCGCGCCCCCGCGCAGCACGCCCGGCAGCCAGAGGCGGGCGTCATCCCACATCCGCTCGAACGGCACCTCCTCGACCGGGACGAAGGCGGCGGCGAGCTCGCTCGACTCGGTGACCTCGCCGGTGACGCGGCGGCAGAGGAAGACGTGCGAGCGCTGGCTCCAGGCCGGCCGGTGCGGGAAGGAGTAGTCGAGCACGCCGCGCGGCTCCAGATCGGCCGCTCGGGCGACGAGCCCGGCCTCCTCCTGCAGTTCGCGGACGGCCGCGTCGACGGGCGACTCCCCGGGCTCGAGCTTGCCGCCGGGGGCGACCACGCGGCCCTCGCCGAGGCCCCTGCGCTTGCAGCCGAGGAGCACCTCCGCGCCCCGCGGGCCGTCGCGGAGGACGTAGACGACGCAGACCTCGGGCAGCCCCACCGCGCACCTCCGCTCCGACGGGCCGGGAGCCCGGCACCGCCGTCGTAGGCTAGCCCGGTGACGACGACCGCGCTCGAGCGCTTCCAGGCCCTGCTGCGCGTCGACACCGTGTCCCACTCGGACGAGTCGGCGACCGACTGGAGCCGCTTCCACGCCTTCCGGGAGCTCGTCGCCGAGCTCTACCCGGCGCTGCACGCGGCGCTGGAGTCCGAGACCGTCGCCGGCCACTCCCTCCTCTGGCACTGGCGGGGCGAGGAGCCTGGCGAGCCGGCCGTGCTGATGGCCCACTACGACGTGGTCAGCGTGACGGCGGCGGAATGGTCGCACGACCCGTTCGCGGCCGAGACGGTCGTCGCCGCGGACGGCCGCACCTCCGTCGTGGCGCGCGGCGCCCTCGACGACAAGGGCTCCCTCGTCGCCCTCCTCGAGGCGGTCGAGGCGGCCGTCCTGCGGGGCGAGCGGCCCCGGCACGACGTGTACCTCCTCTCCACGCACAACGAGGAGACGGCGGGCGACGGCGCCCCCTCGGTCGTCGCCCTGCTCGGCGCGCGCGGGGTCCGCCCGCGCCTCGTGCTCGACGAGGGCGGGAACGTGCGGCGCGGCATCCTGCCCGGAGTCACGACCCCCCTCGCCGTGATCGGGGTCACCGAGCGCGGGATCATGAACCTCGAGCTGACCTGCCGCGACGTCGGCGGCCACGCCTCCGCTCCGCCGCCCCCGCCCGGGCTGCTCGCCACCCAGCGGCTCGCGAGGGCGATCCACCGCCTGACCGAGAACCCGTTCCCCTCGACCCTCCCGGAGCCGATCGCCCAGCTGGTGCGCGCGGCGGCCGACCACGCGGACGCGGCCCACGCCGTCTGGTACGCCCGCCCGCACGAGCACCCGGACGCCGTCGTCGGCGCGCTCGCCGCCCACTCCAACCGCTCGGCCGCGATGCTGCGGACGACGGTCGCGATCACCGAGCTGCGCGGCAGCACCGGAGCGAACGTCCTCGCCTCCAGCGCCAGCGCCACCGCGAACGTGCGGATCAACCCGGGCGGCACCGTGGCGGGCGTGGTCGAGCGCATCCGCGCCGTCATCGACGACCCGGAGGTCGAGGTCGAGGTGAAGGTCGCCCACGAGCCCTCCCCCGTCTCCCCCACCGGCGAGCGCGGCGACGGCGGGCCGTACGACCTGCTCCGCGCGGTCGTGCAGGAGTCGTTCCCGGAGGCGGTCGTCGCTCCGTACGTGCAGACCGGCGGCAGCGACGCGCGGCACTTCCACGCGATCAGCGACCACGTCTACCGCTTCATCCCGTTCGAGATCAGCCCGCGGCAGCAGCTCGGGATCCACGGGGTCGACGAGTCGGTCGAGGCCGACCAGTTCGAGCGCGCGATCGCCTTCTACGCGCGCCTGCTCGCGCGGCTCTGAGCCCGGCGTCGGGACCGCCGGGTCGGAGGAGGACATCGGAGCGGCGTCCCTGGCACAACCTGGGAGAACCGTTCGATGACGCGCCGACCGGTGTTGGCCCGGAGTTCACCCCGCGATGATGGACTGATCGCAGCGGGGTCGCCTCCGCTGGAGCAGTGCGCAAGTGCCGACGCCGGGTCGCGTGATCCGGCTCCCGCCGATCGTGGAACCCGAGGATCATGTCCCTCCGCCAGGCCGAGTACCCCCGGCCCAACCACTTCATCCTTCACCTGAGCGACACCCACTTCATCGCCGGAGACGGCGGCCTGTACGGCTCCGACGTCGACAGCGAGGCCCAGCTGCGGCTCCTGTTCGACGAGCTGGAGGCGTCCGGCGGACGTCCGGAGGCCGTCGTCATCACGGGTGATCTCGCCGACAAGGGCGAGCCGGAGGCGTACGCGAAGCTGCGCGCCGTCGTCGAGCCCGCGGCCGCACGCCTCGGCGCCGAGGTGATCTGGGTGATGGGCAACCACGACGACCGCGGCGCGTTCCGCTCGGGGCTGCTCGACCAGCTCCCGACCACGCAGCCGGTCGACCGCGTGCACGACGTCAACGGGCTCCGGATCATCGCGCTGGACTCCACCGTGCCCGGCGCCCACTACGGCGAGATCTCGGACGCGCAGCTCGACTGGCTGGCGGAGGAGCTCTCCAGCCCGGCCCCGCACGGCACGATCCTCGCGCTGCACCACCCGCCGGTGCCGAGCGTGCTCGACCTCTCGGTCCTCGTGGAGCTGCGCGACCAGCCCGCCCTCGCGGAGGTGCTCGAGGGCTCCGACGTCCGCAGCATCATCGCGGGCCACCTGCACTACTCGTCGACGGCGATGTTCGCCGGCATCCCGGTCTCGGTCGCGTCGGCCACCTGCTACACCCAGGACCTCAACGTGCCGGTCGGCGCGACACGCGCCCGCAACGGCGCCCAGGCGTTCAACCTGATCCACGTCTACGACGGCACGGTGCTGCACTCGGTGGTGCCGATCGGCGCCTCGACCGAGGTGTCGTACGTTTCGGCGGACGAGACGCAGCGGATCCTCGCGGACCGCGGCGTCGAGATCGCCGCGGCGACGGCGGCTCCGGTCGCGCGCGACGAGGCGCTGTACCCGCCGCTCGTGGAGCCGGTGGGCGTCAGCGCGTAGCGACGCGACGGGGCGTCGGGGTCGCCCCGACGCCTCCGGGCGCCGCGTCGACCGCGTCCTCGGACACGGCCGGCGGTATCAGCGCCCGCCGGCGCGGTCCCGCGCGAACAGCCATCCGGCGAACGCCAGCGCCGCGGCCAGCGCGACGCCCACGCCGACGCCCGCTCCCACTCCGATGCCCGGGAACACGAGCGAGCTCGCCAGGCCGAGAAGCAGCCCGGCAACCGCTCCCCCGACGGCCCAGCCCACGGTCAGTCCTCGCGCTCCCACGGAGCCGGGATCGGGTAGTACTCCTCGAGGAACCCGATGACGGCCTTGGTGCGCGCCTCCGCCGAGATCTCGGGGAAGCTGCCGTCGTTGAGGCAGAAGAAGTCGACTCCGCGGTTCTTGAGGAGCTTGCGCATGTCCTTCAGCCCCTGGTGCATCGTCGTGTCGACGTACTTCACCGAGGCGTTCTCCTGCACGACCGCGCGGCCGGTCATCAGCGCGTAGTAGTGGTAGAGCGAGTTGGTGACGGAGACGTCGCTCGCGGAGCGGAAGCGGCTCGCGGCGGTCGCGGTGAACTCCGGCTCGAACTCGGCCTCGAGCTCGGCCATCACGGTCTTGCGGAGCGGCGTGGCGGCGTGCTCGAGGTGACGGGTCGTCATCGCGCCGAAGCGCTCGCGGAGCAGGCGCCGGTTGACGCGGGCCGCGTTCTCGAAGCCGCTGCGGGAGGCGTTGGAGTCGCCCATGCCGATGCGCGTCGTCGCCTCGATGAACTTCGTGATGCCCCCGGGCGAGAAGAAGATCGACGGGTCGACCGGGCGCCCGAAGAACATGTCGTCGTTGGAGTAGAGGAAGTGCTCCGCCAGCCCCGGGATGCGGTGCAGCTGGCTCTCGACCGCGTGGGAGTTGTGCGTCGGCAGCACCGAGAGGTCGCGGAAGTGGTCCTCGCTGCGCACGAGGGTGACGTCCGGGTGCTCGTCCAGCCAGCGCGGGCGCGGGGAGTCGGTGACGATGTAGATGTGCCGGATCCACGGCGCGTACATGTAGACGCTGCGCAGGGCGTACTTGAGCTCGTCGATCTGGCGGAAGCGCGCCGGAGCGTCGTCGCCCTCGCCCACCACGTAGCTCGCCATGCGGGCCGCACGGGCGCGCTGGAACTCCAGGTCGGTGCCGTCGACCCACGAGAAGACGATGTCGACCTCGAAGCGGATGTCGCTGACGAGCGGCTCGAACATGCCCTCGAACGTCGGCCAGGTGCGGCCGTACGCCTCGACGTGGGCGTCGATGGCTTCGGCGACGGGGAGGCTGTTGCGCATGAGCGCGTTCTCGGCGGGAGTGATGATCTCCTCCTCGCCCACCTTCCACAGCTCGAGGCGGACGCCGCTGCGGGCGCCGTAGCGCAGCGATCCCGTGGAGGAGACGCGCGGACGGAAGAGCTTGAAGACGGAGGCGCGCGGATACGGCGCGAGCACGCCCTCGGCCAGGAGCTGGGGCGGGGTGCCCCGCTTGTCGACCGTCTTGGCGTAGAAGGGCTCGGTCGCGAAGGCGCGCGCCAGCAGCGTCGCCAGCTCGGCGCCGAGCACGCGGTCCACCGCGAGGAAGGGCGAGCCGTCGGTGCCGCGGATGAGGCGGTAGGGGAATTCGGCGGCATCGAGGACCTCGCCGATGGCGATCAGGTCCTCGGTCCAGGCCGCGCGGGGCGTCGTACTCGAGTTCACCAGCGAGAACAGGCCGGCATGGACCACGACGTCGTCGCGGTCGAAGTGGCGCGGGCGCAGGAGCGGTGACGGAAGAGCACGGACGGAAGGCATGATTCACATTATCCGCCGTGGATTTCGTCCGTGTGACCGGGCCGTCGGCTTGACAGCGACCGCGGGGCCGCACGGTCAGCGCGAGAGCGACCCCAGACGGTCCCCCGCCTTCTCCGCGGCCTTCGCGGCCCGCCTGGCGCGGTGCCGCTCCTCGGCGGCGACGACCCCCAGCGCGAAGGCCCCCTCCCCGCTGCGATCGGCCTCCTTCAGGATCAGCGCACGGGCGGCGAGCGCGTCGCGCTCCTCCCCCAGGGCGTCGGCGAGGTCCTCGCCCGCCTCGGCGAGCGAGCGGCGCCGGGCGCCGACGGCCTCGGGGACGACCGCCCGCCACGCCTCCACGGTGTAGCGGAGCCGCTTCGCCGCCTTCCGCAGGTCGTGACGAGCCTCGAGCGAGCCGCCGGCCGCCGCGGAGCCCGCCGCGGAGATGCGCGCGAGGTCCTTCGCGACGGAGCGGCGCACCAGCGCCGTCGCGCTCGAGCCCGCCCGCGCGGTGCGGGGCGGATCCGCGAGCAGGGCGTCGAGCGAGGCGAGGAGCGCGAGGTAGCGGCCGCCGCGCAGAGTGCGGTCGACGCGGCGCAGCGCCGAGGCGTGCCGGTGCTCGATCTCCTCCAGCAGGGCGGTGGGGGTGCTCGGGGCGCCCTCGACGGCCGCCAGGGAGGTGCGGAACCGCTCGGCGAGCACCTCCTGGTCGCGGGCCGCGCCGAGGACCCCTCCCAGCCAGCGCAGCTCGTCCCGCACGGGGTCGGTCGCCGCACGGTCGAGCACGGAGCGGGAGGCGGCGAGGACGGACCGGAGCCGGCGCGCGAGCACGCGCATCCGGTGCAGGGCGTCGTCGGCCTCGAGGCGCACCCGCGGGTCGACGGCGCGCAGCTCGCGCAGGAGCGAGCGGACCGCGGCGAGCGCCGCCTCCCCGCCGTTCCGCGGATCCGGGACCGCCTCCTCGATCGGGCCGCCGGTGGCCCGGGCGAGCTTGGAGGCGCTGGCGGCCGGGCGGGCGCCCGCGGCGAGGAGGCGCTGCTCGATCGCGTCGAGGACCCGCTCGCCCTCGTCCCCAGGGACGTCGACGAGCTCGACCTCCCACTCCCTCCAGCGCCGCTCGCGGCCGGTGCGCTGGTCGCGCGCGGTCACCAGATCGTCGGCGATCTCGGCGAGCTCCCGCCCGTGGGAGTCGAGGGCGCGGGTGATCGAGCGGACCGTCTCGAGCAGCGCCAGCGGCTCGAGCGGCGCGCGCCCCACCTGCCCGAGCACCGGCTCGCGGACGGCGGACGGGACCGTGCGCGAGGCCGTGAGCTCCGCGTGGATCTCGGTGCGGCCGGAGGAGCCGGGCAGCTTGACGTGCCAGCCCTGGTCGGATCCGCCCTCGCGGCGGCGCAGCGTGATCCGCGCCCGGGACAGAGCGCGCTCGGCGGTGTCGAAGTACTCGGCGCGGAGGGTCACCGGCTCCTCGGTGCGGACGCTCGCGACGCTCCCGGTGCCGGTCAGGTCGGGCAGCCGGGTGCCCGCGTCGACGTCGTACTTGCGCTCGACCTCGGTCTGCACTCTCCGCGCACCGCCCGCCCGGGACGTCGCCGACTCGTTCTCCGCACCGCTGGCCATGCTCCATTGTGATCACGCCCGGCGCCGCTGCGGCACCCCGGGCGGCCAGGGGCGCCCTCGCCCTAGGCTGGAGCGATGACCGCGCCCGTTCCGCCCGTCGCCCGCCGCGTCCCCCTCGAGCGCCGCCACCACGGCGACGTGGTGGTCGACCACTACGAGTGGCTGCGCGAGAAGGAGAGCCCCGAGGTGATCGCGCACCTCGAGGCCGAGAACGCGTACACCGAGGCGGTGCTGGCTCCTCTCGCTCCGCTGCGCGAGCGCCTGTTCGAGGAGATCCGCTCGCGGACGAAGGAGACCGACCTCTCGGTGCCCGTCCGGGAGGGCTCCTGGTGGTACTTCTCGCGCTCCTACGAGGGCCGCCAGTACGCCGTGCACTGCCGGGCGCCGATCAGCGGGCCGGACGACTGGACGCCGCCGTCGATCGCCGAGGGCGGTCCGCTCGAGGGCGAGCAGGTCGTCCTGGACGGCAACGCGGAGGCGGAGGGGCACGACTTCTTCTCGCTCGGCAGCTTCGACGTCTCGGCCGACGGCCGACGGCTGCTCTTCGGCACCGACGTCGAGGGCGACGAGCGCTACACCCTCCGCATCCGCGACCTCGAGACCGGCGAGGATCTGCCGGACGTCATCGAGGGCACCGGCGGCGGAGCGACCTTCGGCGCCGACGCGCGCTTCGTCTTCTACCCGACCGTCGACGAGTCCTGGCGCCCCGACACGATCTGGCGGCACGAGGTCGGCGCCGGGACCCCGGACGAGGTCGTCTTCGCCGAGCCCGACGAGCGCTACTGGATCGGCGTGGGCCTCACCCGCAGCCGCCGCTTCCTCGTCATCGAGATCGGCAGCAAGATCACGAGCGAGTGCCTGCTGCTGGACGCGTCCGACCCGACCGGCTCCTTCCGCTCGGTGTGGCCGCGCCGCGAGGGCGTGGAGTACGAGGTCGAGCACGCCGTCGTCGACGGACGCGACCGCCTGCTGATCGTGCACAACGACGGCGCCCTCGACTTCGAGATCGTCGAGGAGCCGGCCGACCTGTCGCTCGACGCCGACGCCCGGGCCCGCGAGCGCCGCGTGGTGGTGCCGCACCGCGAGGGCCGCCGGATCGAGGGCGTCGACGCCTTCGCCGGGCACGTCGTCGTCTCCTACCGGGCCGACGGAGCCACCCGGCTCGGGCTGCTCCGCGAGGACGGCGCCGGAGCGCGGCTCGAGGAGATCGTCTTCGACGAGCCGCTCTACGACGCGGGCCTGGCGGGCAACCCGGAGTGGGAGCAGCCCTCCCTCCGCCTCGCCTACACCTCGTTCGTCACCCCCTCGACCGTGCTCGCGCTCGACGTCGCGACGGGCGAGCGCACGGTGCTCAAGCAGCAGCCGGTGCTCGGCGACTACGACCCCGCGCTCTACGTGCAGCGGAGGGAGTGGGCCGTGGCGGAGGACGGCACGCGGGTGCCCCTCTCGCTCGTCTGGCGCCGCGACGCCGCCGATCCGGACTCGGCCCCCGCGCCGCTCCTCCTCTACGGCTACGGCTCGTACGAGGCGAGCATCGACCCGGGCTTCTCGATCGCGCGCCTCTCGCTGCTCGACCGCGGCGTCGTCTTCGCCGTCGCGCACGTCCGCGGCGGCGGGGAGATGGGCCGCTCCTGGTACGAGAACGGGAAGACGCTGGCGAAGCGGACGACCTTCACCGACTTCGTCTCCGCGGCGCGGCACCTGGTCGACGCGGGCTTCACCACTCCGGACCGCCTGGTCGCGCAGGGAGGGTCGGCCGGCGGCCTGCTGATGGGCGCGGTCGCGAACCTCGCCCCGGAGGCGTTCGCCGGCGTCCTCGCGCAGGTCCCGTTCGTCGACGCGCTCACCTCGATCCTCGACCCGTCGCTCCCGCTCACGGTGATCGAGTGGGACGAGTGGGGCGACCCGCTGCACGACGCCGAGGTCTACGCCTACATGAAGTCGTACTCGCCCTACGAGAACGTCCGCGAGGGCGTGCAGTACCCCCGGATCCTCGCGACGACGAGCCTCAACGACACCCGGGTGCTGTACGTGGAGCCGGCGAAGTGGGTGGCCAGGCTCCGCGAGGTCGGCGCTCCCGCGCTGCTGCGCACCGAGATGACAGCGGGACACGGCGGAGTGAGCGGACGCTACGAGCGCTGGCGCGAGATCGCGTTCGAGTACGCCTGGACGCTGGACGTGCTCGAGCTGGCCTGAGCGCCCCGCCGCAAGCCCCTCCGCCCGTCGTCCGCGGCCAGTAGGGTTCGGGGTGCCGACGGAGGGAAGAGCATGAGCGCAGGCCTGTCGATCGACCGCATCGCCGCATGGGTGGCGGACCAGAGGTGGTACGCGAGCAAGGGGCGGCGCCCCGAGCTGGAGGTCCGCGGCGCCTGGTCGCTGCACCCCGGCGAGGCGGAGGTGGTGGACCACCTCTTCATCGACCGGGCAGGCACGAGCCCGGTGCTGTACCAGGTGCCGGTGACCGTCCACGCGGCTCCGGTGCCCGGGCTCGAGGACGCCCTCGTCTACTCCGACGACGCGCACTACGTGTACGACGCTCCGCGCGACCCGGTGTTCGCCCGCGCCCTGCTCGGGATGATCGCCTACGGTGGCCGCTCCGACGAGGACGGCGCCCAGGGCGGCGCCCGCGCCGAGGGCCACCGGCAACCGGGTGCCGCGATCGGGGCGTTCGCGTCCTCGAAGGTGCTCAGCGGCGAGCAGTCGAACACCTCGGTGATCGTCCGCACCACCGCCGACGACGGATCCGACGCGACCCCGGTGATCGTCAAGGTCTTCCGCGCCCTCCACCACGGCGACAACCCGGACGTGACGGTGCAGTCGGCGCTCAACGCCGCCGGGAGCGCCCTCGTCCCGCCCGTGATCGGCAACGTGACCGGCGAGTGGGACGACGAGGGCGAGGAGACGGGCCGCGCCTTCGGGCACCTCGCCTTCGCGCAGGAGTTCCTCCCCGGGGTCCAGGACGCGTGGCGCGTCGCCCTCGAGGCGGTCGCCGCCGACTCCGACTTCACCGGACCCGCCCGCGAGCTGGGCCGCGCCACCGCCGAGGTGCACGCGACGCTGGCGGAGGTCATGCCGACCGAGGACACCACGTCCGAGGTCGTCGAGCGGATGGTCGCGGCCATGCGCCGTCGCCTGCGCATCGCCTCGGCCGAGGTCCCCGTGATCGCCGAGGACTCGGAGGCGATCGAGGCCGTGTTCCGCGCCGCCGAGACCGCTCCGTGGCCGAGGCTCCAGCGCATCCACGGCGACTACCACCTCGGGCAGGTCCTGTCCGTGCCCGATCGCGGCTGGGTGCTCCTCGACTTCGAGGGCGAGCCGCTGCGGCCCATGCACGAGCGCCGTCTTCCCGACGTGGCGCTGCGCGACGTGGCGGGGATGCTGCGCTCCTTCGACTACGCGGCGGGTGCGCACGAGCAGGCCGAGCCGGGCGCCTCGAGGGCGGCGTGGGCGGCGGCGAGCCGTGCCGCGTTCCTCGAGGGCTACGCCGAGCAGGCGGGCGACGCGGTCACCGCGCACCGGGCGGTGCTCGACGCGTTCGAGCTCGACAAGGCCGTCTACGAGGCGATCTACGAGGCGCGCAACCGGCCGGAGTGGCTGTCGATCCCGGTCGCCGCGGTGCAGCGCCTCGCCGGACGCTCGTAGGGTGGCAGGCATGAGCGACGACACCGACGACAAGAAGCCCCTGGACCCGCTGAGCGACTTCAGCATCCCGGGCGACACCGATCTGCACACGACCGGCGACGCCTCGGGCGCGGACGGCGACGAGGTCGCGGAGCCCGGAGCGGACGAGGACTGAGCCGCCTGCTCTGCGGGGCCGGCCGTCGGCTCGGCTCCGCGGAGCCGACGGCCGGACTAGCGCAGCGGGGCGAGCGGCTCGACCGCCGGCCCCTCCAGCACCGTCCCGTCGGCTGCGAAGCGAGAGCCGTGCAGCGGACAGTCCCAGCTGCGCTCCGAGTCGTTCCAGGTGACGATCCCGCCCAGGTGCGGGCACACCGCCGACACCGCGCAGCGCCTCCCCTCCACGGTGGAGACCGCGACGGGCTGCAGGCCGTCGCGGGCGAGCGAGCCCTGGCCCTCCGCCGGCACCACCCCGGCCGACCGGGGCGCGCGGAGCACTGCCGACCAGCCGCGGGCGTACCAGGCGCCCACCGCCAGCCCGGCGCCGAGCCCCTCCGCCATCACCCGCGGCAGCGTGGGCCGGCGGTGCAGCGTCCTCGCCCAGGCCGGCGTCCTGCCCTCGAGGTCGGCGACGAGCGTCATCGCGGCCTGCACCGCGTTGGTCATCCCCCACTTGTCGTAGCCGGTCGCCAGGAAGATCCGTCCGCGGCCCCGCGGCAGCCAGCCCACGAACGGCACGCGGTGGAACGGCTCGTAGTCCTGGGCGCTCCACTGCGCGACCGGCTCCGCCCCCGGGAAGGACCGCCGCGTCCAGGCGACCAGGTCGTCCACCGCCTCCGAGGTGACGGGCCTGCGCCCCACGGGGTGGCCGTTGCCGCCGATCAGGAGGAGCCGCTCGCCGTCGCGCTCGGCGTCGCGCACCGAGCGGGACGGCTCGTCGACCGAGAGGTACATGCCGTCGGGGATCGGCGCGTCGGTGCGGAACGCGACAGCGTACGAGCGCAGCGCGGCGATCTTGGCGAAGTAGAGGCCGCGGTCGAGGATCGGCGCCCCCGTGAGCAGGTAGGCCCGGTCCCCGGTCACCGGGCCCGCGCTGGTGCGGACCCGGACGGGAGCGGTCGCTCGCATCCCGAGGGCCCGGACGCCCTGGACCAGCGTGCCCCCGGCGGCGCGGAAGTCGGCGGCGAGCGCCGTGAGGACGTCCATCGGGTCGAACTGGGCCTGGTCGTCGAGGGCGACGGCCGCCGTGCTGGGGAACGGCACGTCGAGCTCGCCGACGAGGCGGGTCGCGAGGCCGAAGCGGCGCGCGGTCGCGTGCTCCTTCAGGACGGCGTCCACGCCCTCGGGCGTCTGCGCGTAGCTGTAGGCGGTGCGCCTCTGCACCGGCACGCCCGCGCCCTCGCAGTAGTCGAGCAGCCAGCGGAAGCCCGCGAGGTTCGCCGCGACGTAGGCCTCGGTCACCGCGGGGATGTTGCGCTCCGAGATCCGGGAGAGGTGCGCTCCCTGCAGGAGGCTGAGCTTCGCCGTCGTGTTCCCGGTCGTGACGGCGCCGACCTCCCGCGCCTCCAGCACCAGCACGCGCCGGCCGGTCCGCTGCAGGAGGAGCGCGGTGACCAGCCCGGTGAGCCCGGCGCCGACCACGACGTCGTCGTAGTGCGCGCCCGGCACGAACTCGTCGGAGGGGATCGGAGCCGCGCCCGCCCGCCAGAGGGAGCGGGGCCGCGGGGCCGTCGTGGTCGTGTCCTCCGGAGTCATCGGGAGTCCCTCCGTTCAGGGGCCGGACGGCCCGCGAGCGACGCTACGCGGAGCCTCCGGCACCGTCACGGTGTTGACACGTCGCGGGACGCGGGCTCAGAGCCAGCCCCACCGCTTGAAGAGCCGGTGCAGCACCACGCTCGAGGCGAGCATCGCCGCGAGCGCCGCCGGGTACCCCCATGCCACGTGCAGCTCGGGCATCACGTCGAAGTTCATGCCGTAGATGCTCGAGATCATGGTCGGCGCGAAGAAGATGGCCGCCCAGGCGGAGATCCGCTTGACCTCGTCGTTCTGCTGGTTGCCCACCTCCGCGAGCTTCTTCATGTCCTCGTTCTGGCGCTGGGCGACGAGGGTCGCGTTCACCGCCAGGATCTCCCGCAGCGTGGTGCGGAAGCCGTCGACCCGCTCGGTGACGAGCGCGACGTGGTCGGCGACGTCGCGGATGTAGCGGCGCAGCTCCACATCCGACTGGAACACCTCGAAGTCGGTGACGAGCCGCCCGAGCATGCCGGTCAGCGGAGCGACCGCACGCTGGAAGTCCAGCACCTCCTGGCTGAGCTCGTAGATGCGGCGGGACACCGCCGGGTCGCCCTCGAAGACCTGCGCCTCGATCTCGTCGATGTCGTTCTCGAGACCGGCGACGACGGGCGAGTACTGATCCACGACGGCGTCGAGGATCGCGTACAGCACGGCGACCGGGCCGACGCGCAGCAGCTCCGGATCGGCCTCCATCCGCCGCCGCACCAGCGAGAGGTCGGGCTTCTCGGAGTGGCGGACCGTGACGACGAAGTTCGACCCCACGAACAGGTGGAGCTCGCCGAAGTCGACCTCCTCGCGCTGGTCGGAGTAGCTGGCGGCGCGCAGCACCACGAACATGTCGCTGCCGTACCGCTCGAGCTTGGGCCTCTGGTGCGCGCTGATCGCGTCCTCGAGGGCGAGCGGGTGCATCGAGAACTCGTCCTCGAGCGCGGCGAGCTCGGCCGCGTTCGGCCGGTACAGCCCGATCCACGCCATCGCGTCGGGCAGCTTCTGCAGGGCGGCGAGCGCCTCCGGGATGCTGCCGGGTGAGACGACCCGGCGGCCGTCCTGGTAGATCGCGTTGTCGACCGTGCTGGTGCGGGCCGGCTCGTCGTCCGGGCGCAGACGCTGGATGGGAGCGGTGTCCTCGGCGGCGGCGCGGGTGCGCGAGCCCAGACCCAGGATCGTCGCGGGGACGCGGGGCAGCTTCACGACCATCTCCTCTGCTCGACCGACGCCCTATTGTGCACCTCCCGGTGAACGGGAGGTGTCCGCTGCGCCGCCGGTGTCGGAGGGCCTCACTAGCCTGGAGGCGCTCCCCCGGACGACGCAGAGGAAGGACGACCGTGAAGCTGCTGCACACCTCGGACTGGCACATCGGCCGCACCTTCCACGGGCACTCCACGACGGCGGCGCTCGCGACCGTGCTCGAGGCCCTGGTCGAGACGGTGCGGGCCGAGCGCGTGGACGCGGTGCTGATCGCCGGCGACGTCTTCGACTCCGCCGTGCCCGCCGCGGAGCACTACACCCTCCTCACCCGCACCCTCGAGGCGATCCGCGCGGCCGGCGCCGAGGTCGTCCTCACCAGCGGCAACCACGACTCCCCCGCCCGGCTCGGCTTCCAGGCGGGGCTCCTTCGCGGAGCGGGCGTCCACGTCCTCACCGACCCCGAGGCGTACGCCGAGCCGGTCGTGCTGCGCGACGCGTCCGGGCTCGAGGTCGGCGTCCACGGCATCCCCTTCCTCGAGCCCGCCCTCTACCGCCACCGGCACCCGGAGGAGCAGCTGCGCCGCCACGAGGACGTGCTCGCCTTCGCGATGGCGCGGGTGCGCGCCGCCGCCGAGGCGGCGGGCCGTCCCTGGGTCGTGCTCGCGCACTGCTTCGCGGTCGGAGCCCCGGCCGCGGTCCTCGAGCGCGACATCACGGCGGGCGGGCTCGACTACGTCTCGGTCGAGCACTTCGCCGCGGCCGACTACGCGGCGCTCGGGCACATCCACGGACGCGCCGAACTGCTGCCGGGCGTGCGCTACTCCGGAGCGCCGCTGCACTACTCGTTCGGCGAGGCGTCGAAGCCGCGCGGCGCCTGGCTGGTGACGATCGGGCCCGAGGGGCTCGAGGGCGTCGAGTGGTCGCCGCTCCCCGTACCGAGGAGGCTCAGCGTGATCGAGGGCGAGCTCCAGCAGCTGCTGCGCGATCCCTCCCTGGCCGAGGTGGAGGGCGACTGGGTCTCGGCGGTGCTCACCGATCCCGTGCGCCCGCTCGACGCGATGGCGCGCCTGCAGTCGCGCTTCCCCGGCTGCGCCACGCTCGAGCACCGGCCCCCGCACGCCGCGGCCGAGCCGCGCGCGTACGCCGAGCGGATCCGCGGGCGGAGCGACGTGGAGGTCGTCGACGACTTCCTCGCCCACGTCCGCGGCGGCCACGGCGCCACGGACACCGAGCGCGCCCTCACCCTCGTCGCGCTCGCGGCCGTCGAGGCCGAGGCTCTGCGGTGAGGATCCGCCGACTCGCCTTCGCCGGACTCGGACCGTTCCGCGCCGAGCAGTGCGTCGACTTCGACCGGCTCGAGGACGTGGGCGTGTACCTCATCGCCGGGCGCACCGGAGCGGGCAAGTCGACGATCCTCGACGCGATCGCGTTCGCGCTCTACGGCTCGGTCCCCCGCTTCGACGGCACCGCCTCGCGCCTCCGGAGCGACCACAGCGGCCCCGAGGACGAGACCTTCGCCGAGCTCGACTTCGAGGCGGCGGGGCGCGTCTACCGCGTCCGGCGCTCGCCCGAGTACGAGCGGCCGAAACGGCGCGGCACCGGCACCACGACCCAGCCGGCGAAGGTCGAGCTGCTGGAGCAGGTCGACGGCGCCTGGGTCGGGCTCTCGTCGAGCGCGAAGGAGGTGGGTGCCGACATCGGCCGGATCGTCGGCCTGACGAAGGACCAGTTCCTCCAGGTGATCCTGCTGGCGCAGAACCGCTTCCACGAGTTCCTGCTCGCGAAGAACGACGACCGGCAGCGGCTCCTGCGCACGCTCTTCGCGACCGAGCGCTTCGATCTGCTCCGCCGCCGCCTGCTCGAGCAGCGCGACGCGAGCGCCGTCGGGCTCGAGGAGGAGCGCGCGGCCGTGACGGCGCTCGCGGACGAGGCCGTCCGGCTCCTCGATGACGGAGCCGAGCCGCCTCTGCCGGACGCCGCCTGGTTCGCCGGGCTGCCGGCGCGGCTCGCCGCTCCGCTCGAGGCGGCCCGGGCCGGCTCCGCCGCGGCCGACGCGGCGCACGAGGCCGCGGGCACCGCTCTCGACGAGGCACGGCGCATCGCCCGGGGCCAGGAGCGGCGCCGGCGCGCCCTCATCGAGGCGGAGGAGCTCGTGGTCGCCGAGGCGCACGTCGAGCAGCAGCGGGCCGCGATCGAGCGCGCGCGCCGGGCCGACGGCGTGCTGCCGCTGCTCCGCTCCGCCCGGGCAGCCGCCGAGAAGGAGCGGGCCGCCCGGCAGCAGCGCGACCTCGCCGCCGACGCCTACGGGGACGCGTCCGGGGGCCCGGCCGCCGAGACGGCCGAACGGCTCGCCGCTGTCCTCGGCGCCCTCGCCGAGGCGCTGGCAGAGGAGCGCCGGCTCCCCGACGCGGAGCGCGTCACCGAGCGGTCCGCACGCGCCGAGCAGGCGGCGGCGACCGCGCTCGCGGGGATCGAGGCGGAGCTGCGCGAGCTGCCCGCCCGCGTCGACGCGCTCGCCGCCGAGGAGGAGTCCCTGGCCGGGGAGGCCGCCGCTGTCCCCACGCGCGTCGACGAGCTCGCCGCGCTCGAGCGGAGGATCGCCGCGGCCCTCGAGCGCGATCTCACTGCGGCGGGTCTGCAGCGGCTCGGCACGGCCTACGCCGACGCGGCGCGCGTCCACGGCGAGCGCGCCGCGGAGCAGGCCGCCCTGATCGCGCGCCGGTTCGCCGGGTTCGCCGGGGAGCTCGCCGAGCGGCTGGAGCCGGGCGAGCCCTGCCCCGTCTGCGGCTCGTGCGAGCACCCCCGCCCGGCCGAGCACGACGGCCCGACGACGGTCGGCACCGACGACCTCGACCGGGCCCGCGTCGCGGTGGAGCGCGCCGCCGCCGCCCTCGACGGCGCCCGCGAGCGCGAGGGAGCCGCGGCTCGGGCTCTCGCGGCGCTCGAGGAGCGCGTGGGCGAGGACGCGGATCCGGAGTCGCTCCGCCCGGCGCACGAGGAGCGGCTCGCCTCGGCGCGCCGCGCCGCCGCCCGCATGGAGGAGCTGCGGCGCGAGCGCATCCGGCTGCGCACCCGGATCGACGCTCTCACGACCGGGCGGGACGCCGCTCGTGAGGAGCACCGCGCCCGCGCCGACGAGTCCGCCCTCGCCGCTGAAGCGCTGCGGCTGCTGCGGGAGCGCGTCGAGGCCTTCCGCGACGGCGCGACGAGCGTCGCCTCGCGCGTCGAGCAGCTGAACGCCCAGCGCCGTCGTGCCGTCGCCCTGGTCGAGGCCGAGGAGGCGGCCGTCTCGCGGTCCGAGGCCGCCGCCGCCGCCCGGGAGGAGCTCGCCGAGGTCCTCGCCGAGCGCGGCTTCACGACCGCCGAGGAGGCCGAGTCGGCCGCGCTGGCCAGCGGGGACCGGGCGCGGGCCGAGGCCGTCGTCGCCGAGCACGAGCGGCGGCGGAGCGCGACGGAGGCGGTGCTCGCCGACCCGGAGCTCCGCGGACTGCCGGGCACGGCCGTCGACCTCGCCGACGCCGAGGGGCGCTCGCGCGAAGCCTCCGCCCGTCGCGACGAGGCGCGAGCCGGCCTCTCCGTGCTCGAGCACCGCTCGGAGCGCCTGGCCGAGCTCACCGCGACGGCCGCGGGCCGCCTCGCGGTGCTGGGTGAGCGCCTCCACCGCCACGAGGAGCTGCGCGCGCTGGCCGAGACCGTCTCCGGCCGGGGGCAGAACACGCGCCGGATGGACCTCGAGGCCTTCGCCCTCGCCGGACGCCTGGAGGAGATCGTGACCGCGGCGAACCTCCGCCTCGACGCGATGACCAGCGGCCGCTACGCACTCGCCCACGACGACTCGCTCGCCTACCGCGGTGCCGCCTCCGGCCTCGGGATCGACGTGCTCGACGCCTTCACCGGCGTCCGCCGGCAGCCCGCCTCGCTCTCCGGCGGCGAGACGTTCCTCGCCTCGCTCGCCCTCGCCCTCGGCCTCGCCGACGTGGTGACGGCGCAGTCCGGCGGCATCTCGCTCGAGACCATGTTCATCGACGAGGGCTTCGGCTCGCTCGACGCCGAGACGCTCGAGACGGCGCTCAGCACGCTCGACGAGCTGCGGTCGGGCGGTCGGACGATCGGCCTGATCAGCCACGTCGACGCGATGCGCGAGCGGCTGCCGATCGGCCTCCGCGTCGCGGTGGGGCCGCGCGGCGACTCGACGATCCTCACCGGCTGAGCGGCCGCTCCCGGGCGAAGGGGCGACGACGGCCCGCTGGCTCCTCTCGCACTGCAGCAGCGAGCGCGCCCGCGCCCGCTGCTAGGGTCGTGCGCAGTGACACGGGGTGCCCGCCAGGGCTGAGAGAAGACCCGTTGAACCTGATCTAGTTCGTACTAGCGAAGGGATGTCGCGAATGAGCATTCGCACGCCTGTCCACCCGACCCTCCCCGCCGACACGGCGCCCGACCCGGCCTCCGTGGGTCGCGATCTCGCCGAGCTCCGCGCCGCCGGGCCCCTGGTGCAGTGCATCACGAACGCGGTCGTCACCGGCTTCACCGCCAACAGCCTCCTGGCCCTCGGCGCCAGCCCGGCGATGTGCGACCTGCCCGGCGAGGCGGGCGTCTTCGCGGGCCTCGCCTCCGCGGTGCTCGTCAACCTCGGCACGCCCGGAGCGGAGCAGCGCGAGGGTGCTCGCGAGGCGGTCGCCGCGGCCGGACGCGCCGGCACCCCGTGGGTGCTCGATCCGGTCGCCGTGGGCCCGCTGCCCGTCCGCACCGCTCTGGCGGTGGAGCTGCTCGAGGCGCGGCCCGCGATCATCCGCGGCAACGCCTCCGAGATCCTCGCCCTCGCGGGAGCCGGTGCGGGCGGCCGCGGCGTGGACGCCGTCGACACCGCCGAGCAGGCGCTCGACTCCGCCCGCGTCCTCGCCCGCCGCACCGGAGGCGTGGTCGCCGTCTCGGGAGCGGTCGACCTCGTCACCGACGGCGAGCGGATCGTCCGGGTCACGGGGGGCCACCCGCTACTGACCCGCGTGACCGGCGGCGGCTGCGCGCTCGGCGCCGTGATGGCGGCGTTCCTCGGCGCGGGCGCCCGCCCGCTCGACGCGGCCGTCAGCGCTTCCGCGGTCTGGGGCCTCGCCGCCGAGCGGGCCGCCGCCGCGAGCAGCGGTCCCGGATCCTTCGCCGTCGGCCTCCTCGACGCCCTCGCTGCCCTCCAGCCGGCCGACGCCGAGGCCGGGGCGCGCATCGCATGAGCCTCGACCTCTCGCTCTACCTCGTCACGGACACCGCCCAGTGCGGCCAGCGCGGCGTGCCCGCGGTGGTCGCCGCCGCCGTCCGGGGCGGAGTCACGACCGTGCAGATCCGCGATCACGACGCCCCCGCCGCCGAGCTCGTCGCCCTGACCCGGGCCGTCGCCGCCGTCCTCGACGAGCGCACGACCCTGCTGGTCGACGACCGCGTCGACGTCGCCCTCGCCGCCCGCCTCGCGGGCGCCCGCGTCCACGGCGTCCACCTCGGGCAGTCCGACCTCCCCGTCACCGCCGCCCGCTCGCTGCTCGGTCCCGACGCGGTGATCGGGCTCACCGCGAACACCCCCGAGCACCTCGCCGCCGTCCGTGCCCTGCCCGCGGGGACGGTCGACTACCTCGGCGTCGGCGTCATCCGGCCCACCGCGACCAAGCCCGACCACCCCGCTCCCCTCGGTGTCGACGGGTTCGCCGCCCTCGCCGCGGCCGCGGCGCTGCCCTGCGTCGCCATCGGCGGAGTCGGAGCCGCGGACGCGGGGCCACTCCGCCTCGCCGGTGCGGCCGGCCTCGCGGTCGTGTCGGCGCTCTGCACGGCCGCCGACCCCGCGGCGGCCGCCCGCCTGATCCGAGCGGAGTGGGACCGGTGACCGCCGGCGCCCGCGTCCCCCGTGTCCTCAGCATCGCCGGCACCGATCCGACCGGCGGTGCAGGCGTCCAGGCCGACCTCAAGTCGATCGGCGCGCTCGGCGGCTACGGCATGGCGGTCGTCACCGCGCTCGTCGCGCAGAACACGCACGGGGTCCGCTCCGTGCACCTGCCACCCGCCGTGTTCCTCCGCGAGCAGCTCGACGCGGTGAGCGACGACGTCACGATCGACGCGGTGAAGATCGGGATGCTCGCCACGGCCGAGTACGCCGGAGTCGTCGCCGAGTGGCTCGACGAGGTCCGCCCGCCCGTCGTGGTCGTGGATCCGGTGATGGTCGCGACCAGCGGTCACCGGCTGCTCGCTCCCGAGGCGGAGGACGCCGTGCGCGACCTGCTCCGCCGCGCCGACCTGGTGACGCCGAACCTCCCCGAGCTGGGCGTGCTGGCCGGAGAGCCGACCGCCTCCGACTGGCCGGCCGCGCTCGCGCAGGGAGCAGAACTCGCCCGCGCCCTCGACGCCGCCGTGCTGGTGAAGGGCGGCCACCTCGACGGCCCCGCCACCCCGGACGCGATCGTCACCCCCGACGGCCTCGTGCGCGAGGTCCCCGGCGAGCGCGTCGCCACCTCGAACACGCACGGCACCGGGTGCTCGCTCTCGTCCGCGATGGCGACGCTCCTGGCCGGGCGCGACACCTCCTCCGACGCCCTGGTCGAGGCGCTGACGGAGGCCAAGGAGTGGCTGACCGGCGCCCTGCGCGCCGCCGACGCTCTCGAGGTCGGCACCGGCAACGGCCCGATCGACCACTTCCACCGGCAACGTCCTCCGGCGTTCTGCGCGGACGTCTGGGAGCGGACCCGGACCCTCCGCGACGAGATCGACGCGCTCCCGTTCGTGCGGGCCCTCGGCGACGGCTCCCTCGGGCGGGAGGACTTCGAGTGGTACCTCGAGCAGGACGCTCTCTACCTCACCGAGTACGCCCGCGTCCTGGCCGTGGCGGCGCAGCGCGCGCCGACCACCGCCGAGCAGGTCTTCTGGGCCGAGGGCTCGGCGTCCGCCCTCGCAGCGGAGGCGCAGCTGCACCGCGACCGGCTCGGGACCAGGGACGCGGCTCCCGCGCCCGTGACCCGCGGCTACACCGACCACCTGCTCGCGGTCGCCGCGGGCGGCGGCTACGGCGAGATCGTCGCCGCCCTGCTCCCCTGCTTCTGGCTCTACGCCGACGTCGGGTCGCGCCTCGCCGCCTCCGGGCACCCCGAGCACCCCTACGCGGACTGGCTGCTCACCTACGGCGACCCGGTCTTCGCGACGGCCACCGAGCGGGCGATCGAGTTCACGGAGCAGGCCGCCCGCGACGCCTCACCGAGGGAGCGCGCCGCGATGAGGGACGCGTTCCTGCGGTCGAGTTCGTTCGAGAAGGACTTCTTCGCCGCACCGCTCGCCCGGACCGGCTGAGCTCTCAGCCGGCCCGGTCGGGTGCGCTCAGCCGATCGCCTCGCGCAGGACGTGCATGAGGGCGTCCAGCTGCACCGTGTCGGCCGAGGCCGTCTCGGCGTCCGCGCCGTCGAGCGCCCGGGCGGCGAGACCGGCCTTGGCGTCGATGAGCTCCGCGATCTTCGCGTCGATCGTGTGCGCCGCGATGATCCTCCACGCCGTCACCGGCTCCTCCTGGCCGATGCGGTGCACGCGGTCGATCGCCTGCGTCTGCTCGGCCGAGGTCCACGACAGCTCGGCGAGCACCACGTTGGACGACGCCTGCAGGTTCACGCCGACTCCCGCCGCGGTGAGCGAGCAGACGGCGACAGAGACGTCCGGGTCCTCGTTGAAGGCGTCGATCTGCGTCTGGCGGAACGCCGCGGTCTGGTCGCCGCGGATGGAGACGGACGTCAGCTCGCGCTTCTCGAAGGTGTCCTCCGCCTGGTCCATCACGTCGATGTGCTTCGCGAAGAAGACGACCTTGCCCACCGAGCGGGCCAGCTGCGAGGCGTAGTCGGCGGCCAGCGCCGCCTTGGCCTGGCCGATCCGGCGCACCATGGTGAAGACGTTCTCGCCGGTCTTGGCCGACTTCGACTCCTCGAGCTCGCTCTGCGCCACGATGCGGATGAACCGCTCGCGCTCGTCGTCGTCGAGCTCGTGCGTGATCGAGGAGGTGACCGCCCTGAAGCGCTGCAGCATGCGGGCGCCGAGCTCGCGCTCGGCCTTCTGGATGGAGCGGCCGAGGTCGTCGTCCAGCTCGACGGGCAGATCGACGATCCGCTTCGACGGCAGGTCGGCGGCGACGTCGATCTTCTTGCGCCGGACGATGCCGAGGTCGATCACGGCCTCGCGCGCCTCCGGGTAGAAGCCCGTGTCGGCGGGGGTGAGGCCCGTCTCCTCGAGGCGGCCCATCAGCTCCGGTCCCGGCTTGGTCTCGTCGATCCAGCCGAGGAAGCGCCAGATGGCGCGGAAGTCGTCGACGTCGTTGATCAGCGGGGTGCCGGTCAGCGCGATCATCAGCGGATCGTGCCCCGGAGTGGTCTCGCGGATCCTCGACGCCAGCGCGAGCACGCTCTGCGAGCGCTGCGAGCGGAGGTTCTTGATGAAGTGCGCCTCGTCGACGACCATGCCGCGGAAGCCCAGGCTCCCGAGCCAGCCGATGTGCCGGTCGAGGATGTCGTAGTTGACGATGACCACGTCGGCGAACGCGTCGAGCGTGCCGCCGTCTCCGTGGATGACCGTGGCGCGCCGCTGCGGCGTCCAGTGCTCGACCTCGCGCGCCCAGTTCATCTTGACCACGTTCGGCACCACCGCGAGCAGCGGGTACGCCCCGACCACCGAGGCGGCGAGGAGGCTCTGCGCGGTCTTGCCCAGACCCGGCTCGTCGGCGAGCAGGAAGCTGCGGTGCCCCTCGCGGGCGCTCTCGATGAAGCGCGCCTGGTGCGGCATCAGCTCGCGGCCGCGCGGCGAGACCCGGTCGAGCTTCGGCGGCTCCGGGAGCTCCATGCTCGCGGCCCGTCCGCCCGCTCCGTACTCGAACGCCTTGAAGAGCGGCCCGAGCAGCTCCCAGTCGTCGAGCCTGCGGCGCGGCGCCGGAGCCGAGGCCTCGGCGATCGAGAAGTCCGGCGGGAGGAAGGGGTTCGCCAGCTGGCGGGCGCGCACCGACTGCGGCACGACCTGGTTGACCGGCACCTCGGGCTTGGGCTCCGGCTCGGTCACGATCAGCAGCTCGTCGGGGCTGAGCTCCGCGCCCGCCTCGAGCAGCCAGTCGCGGCGGAGCTTCTGCGCGGCCGCCGTGACGCCGGCCTCCGATTCGAGCAGCGCGATCAGGCTGGTGTCGCGGGCGGCCGTCTTGGCCAGGATCGTGGCGATGCCGTCGAGGCGCTTCATCTCCTCGGCGCGCTGCGCGTCGCTGAGCGAGGGATCGACCTTGACCCGCTTGCGCTCCTCGCGCATCAGGAGGGCGATCACCAGGAACTTCGTCCGGTTGGTCGGCCCGACCTTGCCGGTCTGGGCCTTCGCCTCCACCTCGCGGACGCGGCGGGCGAGGATCGGGATGATCCCCGCGTTGTCCACGCCGCGCGAGCGCGATCGGGGTCGGCTCCCGGCGGCGTTCGACGCTCGTCGCGTCTGACCGGACTGACGCTGGCCGCTGCGAGCCATGCTCCTCCTCGATGTGTGACGGGGGGCGGAGGAGGGGTTCCCGCGCGCTGCCGTCGCCGTGCATCCGCCGGATCGCCTCCGGGGAGGCGTCGGGCGTCGGTGCATCCGGTGGCCGTCGGGAGCTCCGAGCAACGGGTCTGGGACCCGGTCGCAGCATCCCCGGCGTGCGGGTGCGGCGCCAGTCTACTCCTCGGGGCGGTCCGGTCGGCGCTCCGCCGCGCGGACGGTCGCGCTCGTCGTCATTCCGGGGTCGGGACGCGGATCACGAGACCCGCCGCCACGAAGACGCCGACCGCGGCGAGGCTCAGCGAGAACCAGATCGCGTCCGGGAACGCGAACGGCAGCACCGGGTTCCACAGCACGAGCACGGGGACGAGCCCGATCAGCCAGAGGAGTGCGCGCGCCTGGATCGCGAACCAGCCGATGACCGCCGCGAGGATCGCGACCGGGTAGCGGATGAAGTCGTAGGCGTCGGAGCCGACGAGGGCGAGCCCGGCCAGCAGCACGATCGCGCCGAGGATCCCGGGCGCGAGCGCCATGCGGGCGCGGTCGCGCGAGGGGTAGCGGGCGGCGGTCGCGCGGGACGGCTTGCGGGTGCTCACCCCTCGATCGTAGGCGCGCATACCCCGCCCGGGTACCGCCTGCGGCGCGTAGGCTGGAGGAGTGATCGAGGACCTCAAGAAGCGCTCGCTGCACCGTGCCCGGATCCTGGGCGGCCAGATGCGCGGCCTCGAGCGGATGATCGAGAACGAGGACTACTGCGTCGACATCGTCACGCAGTCCCTCGCGATCCAGAAGTCGCTCGGCTCGCTCAACAAGCTCATCGTCGAGAACCACCTCCGCACGCACATCACCGCGATGTTCGAGGAGGGCGGAGACGCCCGCGAGGCGGCCATCGCCGAGCTCGTGAAGATCTTCGAGCTCTCCAACAACCGCTCGTGACCGCCGGCCTCGTCGCCGCGGCGCGGGTGCGCCCGCTGCTGCTCGACGGGGGCCTGGGCACGGAGCTGGAGGCGCAGGGCGCCGCGGTGGACTCCTCGCTCTGGAGCGCCCGGGTCCTGCTGGAGGAGCCCGGCCGGGTCGTCGCCGCGCACCGCGCCTTCGCCGAGGCGGGCGCCCGGGTCGCGGTGACCGCGAGCTACCAGGTGTCCGCGACCGGATTCGCGGCCGCGGGGCTGGCCCCGGGCCTCGTCGAGCGCGCCCTCCGGGAGAGCGTCGACCTGGCCCGGCGCGCGCAGAGCGGCTGGGTCGCCGCCTCCGTCGGCCCTTTCGGTGCGAGCCTCGGCGACGGCTCCGAGTACCGCGGCGACGACGGCCTCACCGTCGGCGAGCTCGCCGCCTGGCACCGCCCGCGCCTGGAGACCCTGGCCGCGGCCGGGCCCGACCTGCTCGCCGTCGAGACCATCCCGTCGGTGCGGGAGGTGCGGGCCGTCGTGGAGGCCCTCGCGGGCTCCTCGGTCCCCGCCTGGATCTGCGTGAGCGGCCGTTCGGGCCGCACCGCGGCCGGCGAGCCCCTGGCCGAGGCGTTCGCCGTCGCCGCCGCCTCCGAGGAGGTCGTCGGCGTGGGAGTGAACTGCTGCCCGCCCGGCGACGTCGCCGAGGCGGTCCGCATCGCCCGCTCCGTCACCGGCAAGCTGGTCGTCGTGTACCCGAACAGCGGCGAGGAGTGGGACGCCGTCGAGCGTCGCTGGGCAGGCGACGCGGCCTTCGACCCCGCGCTGGTCGCCTCCTGGCGCGCGGCGGGAGCGGATCTGATCGGCGGCTGCTGCCGCGTGGGACCTGCGGCGATCGCTGCCCTCGGACGAAGCCTGGAGGAGGAGTCGTGACCACCCTGAGAGCCGTGCGCGGCGACCTCACCCGCGAGCACGTCGACGCGATCGTGAACGCGGCGAACTCGTCGCTCCTCGGCGGCGGCGGCGTCGACGGCGCGATCCACCGCGCGGGCGGACCGGAGATCCTCGCCGAGTGCCGCCGGCTCCGCGGGACCGAGCTGCCGGACGGTCTGCCCGCCGGCTCCGCGGTCGCCACGACCGCCGGCCGCCTCCCTGCCCGCTGGGTCGTGCACACCGTCGGTCCCGTCCACTCGCGGTGGGAGGACCGCAGCGCCGTCCTCGCCTCGGCCTACCGCGAGTCGGTGCGCACCGCCGTCGGTCTCGGTGCGCGGACGCTCGCCTTCCCGGCCGTCTCGGCGGGCGTCTACGGCTGGCCGATGGACGACGCGGCGCGCATTGCGGTGGAGACGGTCCGCGAGGCGACCGCGGACGGCGCACTCGACGAGGTCCGGTTCGTCCTCTTCTCCGCGGACGCCCTCGCGGCCTTCGAGGCCGCCCTGGCCGCGGAATGACGGAAGGGGAGCCGACCCTGCGGTCGACTCCCCCTCCACGGTGCTGCGCTAGGCCGTCTTCGGCCGCGCGAACTCGTCGTAGGGCAGCGTGATCGGGCGGGTCCGCGGAGGCATCCGCACGACCGCCTCGAGCGCCGGGCCCAGTGCCTCGCGCCACGCGCGGTAGCCGTCCTCGTTGAGGTGCAGGCCGTCCGGCGAGTACTGCTCGAGCAGTCCGCCGTCCTCCCCCGCGAGCACCGGCCACAGGTCGAGGTAGCCCGCGTGCGCCGTGGGCGCGAACTGCCACAGGTGGCGGTTGATCTCGCGGATCTGCGGTGCGAACTCGTGTCCGCGCGGCAGGACCGAGGTCACCAGGATGCGCACGTCCGGAAGATCGCGCCGGAACGTCGCGACGATCGTCTCGATGTTGCGCACGACGTGCTCCGTCGTGCGGTGCCAGGCGAGGTCGTTGGTGCCGATCAGCAGCACCACCGTGTCCGGCTCCTGCGCGACCAGCTCGGCGAGCCGCGCGACGACGTCCGCCGTGGTGGCCCCTCCGACTCCCTCGTCGACGACCGTCGACTCCGTCAGCCACTCGCCCCAGGCTCCCGACTGGATGATGCTGTCCCCGATGAAGAGGACCTTCCCCAGCTGGAGTCCGCGCCCCGCGTCCGTACTCGACCGTTCGCTCATCGTGCTCCTCTCGTCGGCGTCCCGGGCGGCCTCGCCGCCGCCGGACCCCTCCATTGTCACCGCTGCACCCGGCGCCCGCCAGGGGAGCGCTCGTCGCCGGAGTCCGGCAGGTCGGCCGCGGTGGCCGTGATGCGGTTGGCCATGCCGTTGAAGATGATGCCGTGGAAGGGCAGGATCGCGAACCAGTAGAGCCTGCCCGCGAGGCCCTGCGGGAAGAACACCGCGCGCTGCGTGTAGACCGAGCCGCCGTCTCCGGAGGGCTCGGCGCGCATCTCGAGCCAGGCCCCGCCGGGCACCTTCATCTCGGCGCGCAGGCGCAGGAGCTTCGGCCGCTCGATCTCCTCGACGCGCCAGAAGTCGAGGGCGTCGCCGGCGTGCAGGCGCGCGGAGTCGCGGCGCCCGCGCTGCAGGCCTACTCCCCCGACGAGGCGGTCCATCCAGCCGCGGATCACCCACGCGAGCGGGAAGGAGTACCAGCCGTTGGTGCCGCCGATGCCCTCGATGACGCGCCAGAGCTTGGCCGGGTCGGCCTGGGTGCGGCGCTCCTTGAGGTCCACGTAGACCGTGTGGCCGGCCCACTCCGGGTCGCTCGGCAGCGGATCGCTGGGAGCGCCGACGACCTCCGCGTTCTGCCAGCTCGTCTCGATCTCGCCCGCCTGCATCTTTCCCAGCGCGAGCCGGACGGCGCGGCGGTAGGAGGTCAGCCCGCCCTCGGGGTCGGGGATGAGCGCGCGGATGTCCTGCTCGTGCACGACGCAGTCGTACTGCAGCGAGGCGATGATGGGCACCGCGAGCGAGCGCGGGATCGGCGTGACCAGGTTGACCCACTGCGAGGCCAGCCACGGGGTGAACACCGGCAGGGACGCGATCGGCCGCTGCGGGAGCCCGGCCTCGACCGCGTAGCCGTTCATCATCTGGCCGTAGCGGAGCACGTCGGGCCCGCCGATGTCGAAGGTGCGGTTGAGCGTGGCGTCCTCGAGCGACGCGGAGCCGATCAGGTAGTGCAGCACGTCGCGCACGGCGATCGGCTGGATGAAGTTGCGCACCCACTGCGGCGCGGGCATGTACGGCAGCACGTCGGTGAGGTGGCGCACCATCTCGAACGAGGTCGACCCGGAGCCGATGATCACGCCCGCCTGCAGGGCGATCGTCGGCACTCCCGACTCCATCAGGATCCGGCCCACCTCAGCGCGCGAGCGGAGGTGCTTCGAGAGCTCCTGGCCCTCGGGGTGCAGGCCGCCGAGGTAGACGATGCGGCCGACGCCGGCCGACTCCGCGGCCGTGGCGACGTTGTGCGCGGCGCGGCTCTCGACCTCCTCGAAGTGGGCGTGGTCGTTGCCCGAGCCCATCGAGTGGACGAGGTAATAGAGGACGTCGACGCCCTCGACCGCGGCCTCCAGCGACTCCGGATCGCCGAGATCGCCCTGAGCGACCTCGACCTCCTCCGCCCACGGCACGTCGACCAGCTTGCGCGGGTCGCGCACCAGGACACGCACCCGGAAGCCCGCCTCGAGGAGGCGCGGCGTCAGCCGGCCGCCGATGTAGCCGGTCGCGCCGGTGACGAGCGCGAGGGGGCGCGCCGAGTCGGAGGGGGTTTCGCTCATGCGGCCACGGTACGCCGATGGCCCCGGGACCTCTCCCGCTGGTGCGGGCCCGCGGCCCCTGCTAGGCGGCGCCCGGCATCCCGCTCAGTCGATGCCGAGGACCTCGCGGACCTGCACCACGTCGTGGTTCATCTGGCGGATGAGGGGCTCGACGCCCTCGTAGGCGACCTGGCCGCGGATCCGGCCGACGAACGCCACGTCGACCACGCGGTCGTAGAGGTCGAGGGTGTCGAGCGTCTGATCGAGCACGTACGCCTCGACCTGCTTGGGCGGCACTCCGACGAAGGTCGGGTTGCTGCCGACCGAGATCGCGGCGGGATGCGTGACGCCGTCGGTGGTGAGCCGGCCCGCGTAGACGCCGTCGGCCGGGATCAGGCCCTGCGACTCCGGCGAGAGGTTCGCGGTCGGGAAGCCCAGCTCGCGGCCGCGCTTCGCTCCGTGCACGACCACGCCGCGGACGACGGGCTCGTGCCCGAGCAGGCGCGTCGCGTGCTCCACATCGCCCTCGGCCAGCAGCTCGCGGATCCAGGTGGAGGAGACGCGGCGGCCGTCCTCGGGCCGCACGTCGTCGATCAGCTCCACCTCGAATCCGTGCTGCCCGCCGAGCACGTGCAGCAGGTCGACGTCGCCCGCTCCCCGGGCGCCGAAGCGGAAGTCGGAGCCGACGAGGACCACACGGGCCTCGAGCGCCTCCACCAGCACCTGCTCGACGAACTGCTCGGGTGAGAGCGCCCGGAACGCCTCGTCGAAGGTGAGCAGCAGCGTCGCGTCCACGCCGGTCCCCGCGAGGAGCTCGAGCTTCTGCTCGTTGCCGACCAGGACGGGCGGGCACTTCTCCGGCGCGATCACGCTGAGCGGATTGCGGTCGAAGGTGACGACGACGGCGGCGAGCCCCTGCTCGCGGGCCCGCTCGTGCAGCCGGCCGATGACGGCCCGGTGCCCGGAGTGGACGCCGTCGAACTTGCCGATCGTGACGGCGGAGGGTCCGATCCCGGCCAGGTCGCCGGGGCGGGTCTCGACGCGCATCAGGCGGCCGCCCGGGGCGTGCGCCGCCCCTGCACGCGGAGCCACCAGAGGCCGAGCACGGGCAGGACGAGCGGGATGAGCAGGTAGCCGGCGCCGAAGGCCGCCCACACCGTCGACTGGCGCCCGAACGGGTCGGCGCTCGCGAGCCCGAGGAGCTGCGGAGCGAGGAGGCTGAGCGCGCCGACCACGAGCACGCCCACCAGCTCGAAGGTGATCGTCACCCACGCGACGCGCTGCCAGGCGCGGCCCGGGACGATCAGGGCGACCGTCGCGACGATGTACACGACGGCCGAGAGCGCCGAGAGCGAGAACGCCAGCGGCGCCTCGTCGAACCGGTCGATGATCTGGAAGACGGAGCGCCCCGTCGCGGCGAGCGCGAGGATCCCGTAGACCACGACCAGGAGGCTGCCGATCCCGCGCGAGCGGGCGGAACGGGTCGGCTCGCCGCTCCCGGGGGCCGAGGGGACTGAGGGGTCGTGAGCGGCCCGTCCGGACGCATCGCTGGCTGGTTTCGACATCGCACGTCCATGCTAGGCGCTCGCCGGGCCGGGCCCGGTGGCGGGCCCGATCAGGCGCTCTGGAAGAACCAGATCTGGTGCATCCGGTAGACCATGACCGCGATCGAGAGGCAGGCGACGCCCAGGATCACGGTGCTCCAGCGGCTCCGCTCGATGAGCGCCCAGAACCCGGCCGCGAGCGGCAGGAGCAGCGCCGAGATCAGGTAGATGTAGTACTCCGGCAGGCTCCCCGACGGGCGGTTGCCGACCAGCGGCGACACGATCGCGACCGCCAGCTGGACGATCAGCAGCAGCTCGACGATCGCCGTCGCGCCGACCGAGACGTCCGAGGGACGGCGGGCGAGCAGCCCGAGCACGAGGCAGAGCAGGCCGGCCGCGACGGCGATCCCCACCTGGAGGATCGTGAACCACTCGATCACGAGGCGGCCGTCCGCAGGTCCTCGGTCGGGAAGTTGACGACGCTCTTGAGCTGGGTGCCGCGCCGCTCGGCGAGGCCGATCAGCCGCTCCCCCGGGCCGACCGCGGCGAGGAGGCCCTTCGCGCCCGCCACCGCCTCCGGGGCCGGGATGCGCTTGCCGTTCGCGAGATCGCCCGCCTCCTGGGCGTCGAGGCGCAGCAGGGGGAACAGCTCGCCCGCCACCAGCGTCGGCGGCAGGAGCGCGGCGGGGACGTCGAGCTCGTCGATCTCGCCGGCCTGCGCCACGGAGAAGGGGCCGACCGCGGTGCGCCGCAGCGCGGTCAGGTGGCCGCCGACTCCGAGGGACGCGCCCAGGTCGCGGGCGAGCGCGCGGATGTAGGTGCCGGAGGAGCAGGTGACGCGCACGTCCAGGTCGAGGAACCCCTCGACCGGGCGGCTCGCCAGGACGGCGAACTCCGAGACGGTCACGGGGCGGGAGGCGAGCACGACCTCCTCGCCGTCGCGGGCGCGGGCGTAGGCGCGGCGGCCGTCCACCTTGATCGCGCTGACCGTGCTCGGGACCTGCTCGATCGCTCCGGTGAGGGCCGCGATCGCGTCGGACACCGACTCCGGGGCGAGGGCCGCGACGAGGGCGGGCTCCGCCGAGGCGAGCACCTCGCCCTCCTGGTCGTCGGTGGTGGTGGAGGAGCCCAGCCGGATCGTCGCCTCGTACTGCTTGTCGAGGCCGACGAGGTAGGTGAGCAGGCGCGTCGAGGGGCCGAGACCGAGGATCATCAGCCCGGTCGCCATCGGATCGAGCGTCCCCGCGTGGCCGACCTTGCGGGTCCCCGCGCGGCGGCGGGTCCGCGAGACGAGGTCGTGGCTGGTGATGCCGCCGGGCTTGTCCAGCAGGAGGATCCCGTTCGGAGCCGGGGCGGGGGTCTCGAGCACGGGTGCGAGGATACACGGACGGATCGGGAGTACCCCCGGGGTGGAGCCGGAGCCCTCGCCCGCCCGTCCTAGGCTGTCCGGATGAGGATCGCAGTACTCGGAGCAGGCGCCGTCGGCGGCACCATCGCCGCCCTTCTCGACCGCGCCGGGCACGACGTCGAGGTCACCGCCCGAGGCGACCACCTCACCGCGATCCGCCGGTCGGGGATCCGGCTCGACGGGGCGTGGGGCGAGCACACCGCCTGGGTCCGCTGCGGCGAGTCCCTCGACCTCGTGCCCGATCTCGCCTTCGTCTGCACGAAAGCGCAGGACGCCGAGGACGCGCTGCGCACCAACCGCCGCACGGTCGACGGCACTCTCGTCGTCGTCGTCCAGAACGGACTGGACGGACTCACCGCGGCGGCCCGGCAGGTGCGCGACGCCCGGCTCGTGGGTGCTCTCGCCCTCTTCGCCGCGAGCCACCTCGAACCCGGCCGCGTCACCGTCACGGCTCCTGCCACGACCACGCTCGGCGTCCCCGGCCGCCCGGCCGACGACGACGTGCGCCGTGCCGCCGCCGTGCTCGGCGAGGCGGTCCCCACCGCCGTCACCGACGACTTCACCGGAGCGCAGTGGACGAAGCTGCTGATCAACGAGGTCAACGCCCTGCCCGCGATCACCGGGCTCTCGGTCCAGGAGACGATCGTCGATCCGGGGCTGCGGCGCGTCCTCGCCCGGTCGATGCGCGAGGCCGCCCGGACGGGCCTCGCGTCGGGCGTCCGCTTCGGCTCGCTGCAGGGACTCTCGAACGCGTCCGTCCGCGCCCTGGCCGCCGCTCCCCTGCCCCTGGTCGAGCTGCTCCCCCGCCGGATGGCCGCGCGGATGGGCGAGGTGCCGAACCCCGGGTCGACGCTGCAGAGCGTCCGCCGCGGAGTGCCGAGCGAGATCGACCACCTGGCCGGGGCCGTGGTCCGCACCGCTCACCGCGGCGGGCGCGAGGCACCGGTCAACCAGCTGCTGGTCGACCTGGTGCACGAAGTCGAGCGGGCGGGCGCCTTCGTGCCGCCGGCTGAGGTCGTGCGCCGCGCCGCCCTGGTCTGAGCCCGCGGCCCTGTCGGACCGACGCCGCCCGCGGCGGCGGCCTCCGTCCCGAGGCTCAGCAGGAGTCGGCGAAGAGGCGCCGGGGCTGCTCCGGATCGCGGATGTCGACGAGGATCCCCGCCAGCCGGCGCGGATCCGTCGTGGCGCGGTACGCCGCGTCCACCGGCGGCTCCTGCGTGTCGAGGCGGATGCTGGTGCTCCACGCGCCGCGCAGCTCCGGCCGGAGGGCGAACTCGCCGTCGACGAGCAGCACCGCGTCGCGGCCGGCGGTCCGCCAGCGCGCCTGCCGCGCCTCGTCGCGCACCGCGTCGAAGCCCGCGAGCACGAACCCGGTGCTGCCGCCGAGGGTGAACGGATCGAGCAGCACGCGGCGCAGGAGCTCGTAGTCGTACCCGGCCGCGTAGGAGCGCTGCTCCTCGGGCACGGCGGGGTCGTCCCGATCGGCGCGGGGACGTCGGAAGTCGGTGAGGTGCGCGACGATCGCGTCCTTGCCGGCCCGGCGGAGCGCCTCCGCGAGGTCGAGCGCGAACGCCGCGCTCACCGCGGGGTCGTCGCCGTCGATCCCGACCTTGACCCGTCCGCGCCCGTAGTTGTGCAGCACCTCCGCCGCGAGAGCGTCGAGCACATCGGCCTTCTGCGGAGCCCACCTGGTCATCCGCCCACGATACGCGCCGCCGCCTAGTGTGGGCTGATGCCCTCCGACCCTCTCGCCGACGCGATCACCGCCTGGTTCCGCGCGAGCGCCCGCGACCTGCCGTGGCGCCGAGAGGGGTTCCCCGCCTGGGGCACGCTCGTCAGCGAGTTCATGCTGCAGCAGACCCCGGTGGTCCGCGTCGTCCCGCGTCTGGCGGAGTGGCTGGAGCGCTGGCCGACACCCTCCGCGCTCGCCGCCGTCCCGCCCGGCGAGGCGGTGCGCGCCTGGCAGTCCCTGGGCTACCCGCGGCGGGCCCTGCGCCTGCACGCCTGCGCCGTGGCGATCGCCGAGGAGCACGGCGACGTGGTCCCCGACGACGTCGAGACCCTCCTCGCGCTGCCCGGCATCGGCGACTACACCGCCCGCGCCATCGCCGTGTTCGCCTACGGGAGGCGGCACCCCGTGGTCGACACCAACGTCCGCCGGGTCCTCGCGCGCGCGGTCGACGGAGCGGCGGAGCCCGGTCCGCCCCGCGCGAGGGCCGACCTCGCCGCGATGTCGGCGCTGCTGCCCGAGTCGCTCTCCGAGGCGGCGGCCTTCAACGCGGGCGCGATGGAGCTGGGGGCGGTCGTCTGCACCGCCCGCGCTCCGCGCTGCGACGAGTGCCCGATCCGCGACCTCTGCCGCTGGCGGGCGGAGGGGTACCCCGAGCACACCGGGCCCGTGAAGGCGAAGCAGAAGCGGTTCGAGGGCTCGGACCGCCAGGTCCGCGGCCTCATCCTCGCCGAGCTGCGCGCCGCGCACGGCCCGGTCACCGCGGCCGAGGTGGAGTCTCTCTGGCCGGACGCCGACCAGCGCGGTCGCGCCCTGGCCGGGCTCCTCGCCGACGGCCTGGCGACGGGCGGCCCGGAGGACGGCTACCTCCTCCCCGGCTCCTGAGGGCCCGTCGACCGCCGTCCGCGTCGGAGGAGGCGGGTAGGGTCGGCGCCGTGACCGGTCGCCGCCTCCGCCTCCCCCGCCCCGACGCCGCCGTCGAGCGCGCCCTCGACGTCGACCTCGCCCAGGACGTCCAGCGCGCCCTCGCCGCGGTCCGCGTCGAGAACGACATGCCCGGCCCGTTCCCGCCGGCCGCGCTGGCCGAGGCCGAGCACGCGGACGCCGGAGCGGACGACGAGGACCGCGTCGACCGGACGGACCTCCCCTTCGTGACGATCGACCCGCCCGGCTCGCTCGACCTGGACCAGGCCCTCCACCTGGAGCGCACGTCGGAGGGCGTCGTCCTCCGCTACGCCATCGCGGACGTTCCCGCGGTCGTCCGCACCGGCGGGGCGCTCGACGCCGAGACGCGCCGCCGCGGCCAGACCTACTACCTCCCGGACGGCCGCGTCCCGCTGCACCCCGCGGTCCTCTCCGAGGGGACCGCGTCGCTCCTGCCGGACGAGACGCGCCGAGCGCTGGTCTGGACGCTGACCCTCGACGAGCGGGCGGAGCCGCGCTCGGTGCACCTCGAGCGGGCGCTCGTCCGCAGCGTGGCCCGGCTCGACTACGAGGGCGTGCAGCGCAGCGTCGACGCGGGCGATCCGCACCCCTCCCTCGCCCTCCTCCCCTGGTTCGGACGCGAGCGCCTGGCGCGCGAGGCCGAGCGTGGAGGAGCGAGCCTGACGCTGCCCGAGGAGGAGATCGTCGCCGCCGACGGCGGCTACCGGGTCGAGCGCCGCGCTCCCCTGGCCGTCGAGGGCTGGAACGCCCAGGTCTCGCTGCTGACCGGTATGGCGGCGGCGACGATGATGCTCGACGCGGGGGTGGGCATCCTCCGGACCATGCCCGAGGCCGACCCCGCCACCGTCGCGGCCTTCCGCTCCCGAGCCGCGGCGCTCGGCGTCCCGTGGCCCGAGGAGGAGGCCTACGGCGCCTACCTGCGCCGCCTCGACACCGCCGACCCCGCCCAGCTCGCCATCATGTACGCCGCGGCGAGCCTGTTCCGCGGCGCCGGCTACACCGCCTTCGACGGCGCCCCGCCGGAGCATCCCGAGCAGGCGGCTCTCGCTGCGCCGTACGCGCACGTCACCGCGCCGCTGCGGCGCCTGGTCGACCGGTTCGGCCTCGCCGTCTGCCTCGCGGTGTCCCGCGGCGGAACGATCCCGTCGCAGCTGCGCGAGGCGCTGCCCCTGCTCCCGCCGCTCCTCGCCGCGAGCGACCGCCGGGCCGGAGCCGCCTCCCGTGCGGCGACCGCGATCGTCGAGGCCGCCGCCCTCCGCGGCCGCGAAGGAGCCTCCTTCAGCGGGATCGTCGTCTCCTCGACGCGCACCCGCTCCTCGGTCCAGCTGCTCGACCCGGAGATCACCGTCGACGTCCCGGCCCCGCTCACGCCGGGAGCCCGTGTCGTCGTCGTCCTGGAATCGGTCGACGTCGCCACGGGCTCCGCGGTGTTCGGGCTCGGCGCCTAGTCCTCGTCGTCCTCGCGGGGCTTCACATAGGGGTCGGCCTCGCCGGCGTAGTCCGCCTGAGCGGCGAGCGACTGCACCTGCGAGTCCTGGCTGCGCGCGGCGGCGAGCAGATCCTCGATGTGCTTCGCGTTCTCGGGCACCGCGTCGAGGATGAACTCGAGCGACGGCGTGAGCCGGGACGTGATGTTCCTGCCCACCTCGGTGCGGAGCATGCCGGTGGCGGCCTTGAGTGCCGCGGCCGAATCGGCGCGCTCCTCATCGGTGCCGTAGACCGTGTAGAACACCGAGGCGTGCTGCAGGTCGCCGGTCACCTGGACATCGGTGATGGTGACGAAGCCGAGGCGCGGGTCGCGGAGACCGCGCTCGAGCCGCTTCGCGACGATCACCTGGATACGTTCGGCGAGCTTCCTCGCCCGGGCCGGATCTGCCATGGCTGGTCCTCACATCTCTCTCGGCGAACCGTTCAGCTCGCCATTCAACCACTCTCCGCCCGGACGACCGGTCGCGTTTGAGGGGGCCTTGCTTCTGGGGCGTGATGCCCCTCGACCGCGCGTCATCGACGGCGCGGGTGGGGTGCCTTCTCGCGGCTCCCTCCCGCGGGCCTGCGGCCCGCCCGCCAGGCCCGGCCAGGAGCCGCGAGAAGGCACCCCACCCGTGCCCGCGATCGGAGGGAGTGCGGGTCCGCCCCCCGGATCCTCGGGGACCGGGGCGGGAAGGCTCAGGTGCTGGATCGGGAGCCGGACGTCGCCCGCAGGCGCGCTGCTCGCGAGCTGCTCGTTCAGCGGGCGCACCCACCGAGACAGGAGCGCCTGATCGGGGTCGGTCTCCCGCACCCGGGGGTGCGGAAGCGCCCACTGGAGGGTGCGCACCTCCGGGACACGGGCGGCCCCCGATTCCTCCCGCAGGGCGCGAGAGGACGAGAGTCCCCTCCCGATCCCGCACGAACAGCGCCGTGAGACGCCGGAAGGCCCGGGCGGACCCGGGCCTTCCAGTGGAGCGGATCAGCCTCGCGGCTTCTCCTTCATCTCGATCGTCTCGATCTCGTCGCCGATCTGGATGTCGTTGTACTTTCCGAGTCCGATACCGGCCTCGTAGTCCGTACGGACCTCCGTGACGTCGTCCTTGAAGCGACGCAGCGACTCGATGGCCAGGTTGTCCCCGACCACGACGCCGTCACGGATGACGCGCGCCTTCGAGTTGCGGGTGATCGTGCCGGAGCGGACGATGACACCCGCGATGTTGCCGAACTTGGAGGAGCGGAACACCTCGCGGATCTCGGCGACACCGGACTGGACCTCCTCGAACTCGGGCTTGAGCATGCCCGTGAGCGAGTTCTCGACCTCTTCGATCGCGTTGTAGATGACCGAGTAGAAGCGGATGTCCACTCCTTCTCGAGCAGCGCGCTCGCGGGCCTTCGGGTCGGGGCGGACGTTGAAGCCCACGATGATCGCGTTGTCGATCGTCGCGAGGTTGACGTCCGACTCCGTGATCGCACCGACACCGCGGTGGATGATGCGCAGCTGCACCGAGTCGTCGACCTCGATCTTGACGAGCGACTCCTCCAGCGCCTCGACGGCACCGGACACGTCGCCCTTGATGATGAGGTTGAGCGACTCGACCTTGCCCTCCTCGAGAGCACGGGTGAAGTCCTCGAGCGAGATGCGCTTGCGGGCCTTGGCCAGCAGGGCGTTGCGCTGAGCGGCTTCGCGCTTCTCGGCGATCTGACGGGCCGTGCGGTCCTCCTCGGTGACGAGGAAGGTGTCGCCGGCGCGGGGCACGGACGAGAGTCCCTGCACCTGCACCGGACGCGACGGCACGGCTTCGAGGACGGCGTTGCCGTTCTCGTCCGCCATCGCACGGACGCGGCCGTAGGCCGTTCCGGCGACGATCGCGTCTCCGACGCGCAGCGTTCCCGACTGGATGAGCACGGTCGCGACCGCACCGCGTCCCTTGTCGAGCTTCGCCTCGATCGCGACTCCGCGCGCCTCCTTGTTGGGGTTGGCGCGCAGGTCGAGACCGGCGTCCGCGGTGAGCAGCACGGCGTCCAGGAGGTCTTGGATGCCGGTGCCCGCGCGAGCCGACACGTCGACGAACATGACGTCTCCGCCGTACTCCTCGGCGACGAGCCCGAACTCGGTGAGCTGCTGGCGCACCTTGGCCGGGTTGGCGTCGGGCTTGTCCACCTTGTTCACCGCGACCACGATCGGCACGTTGGCCGCCTGGGCGTGGTTCAGCGCCTCGATGGTCTGCGGCATGATGCCGTCGTCCGCCGCGACCACGAGGATCGCGATGTCCGTGACCTGGGCACCGCGGGCTCGCATGGCGGTGAACGCCTCGTGACCCGGGGTGTCGATGAACGTGATCGGGCGCTCGATGCCCTCGTGCTCCGCGACGACCTGGTACGCACCGATGTGCTGCGTGATGCCGCCCGCCTCGCCGGCGACGACGTTGGCGTTGCGGATCGCGTCGAGCAGGCGCGTCTTTCCGTGGTCGACGTGACCCATGACGGTGACGACCGGCGGACGGATCTCGAGGTCCTCGTCCGTCTCGTCGTCGAGCTCCTGCTCGAGGTCGAGACCGAAGCCCTCGAGGAGCTCCTTGTCCTCGTCCTCGGGCGAGACGACCTGGATCTTGAAGCCGAGCTCGGAGCCGAGCACCTCGAAGGTGGCCTCGTCGAGCGACTCGGTCGCCGTCGCCATCTCGCCGAGGGCGAAGAGGACGGTGACCAGGTTGCCGGGGGGCACCGGCACGCCGGTCATGGCCTCGATCTTGTCGGCGAAGTCCGAGATCGACGCGCCGCGGCGCAGACGGATGACCGTCCTGCCGTCGCCGCGGGGGACGCTGACGCCGCCGAGCGACGGGGCCTCCCTGAGCTCGAACTCCTGACGCTTCGTGCGCTTGGACTTCCGGGCCTTGCTCTTGCCGCCGCCGCGACCGAAGGCTCCTGCGGTTCCACCGCCGGGGCCGCGACCGCGACCGCCGCCGCCACCGGGACGCGGGGCGAAGCCGCCACCGGCACCGGGAGCGCCGCCGGGGCGCTGGAAGCCGCCGCCGGCCGGACGACCGGCACCGCCGGGACGTCCTGCTCCGCCGCCGGGTCCGCCGGGACGCTGGCCGAAGCCGGCGGGGCGCTGGCCCATGCCGGGTCCGCCGGGTCGGGGCGCGCCGGGGCGCGGAGCAGCCGGGCGGGGGATGTTGCCCGGGGTCGGACGCGATCCCATGCCCTGCGAGCTGGCGAAGGGGTTGTTGCCGGGGCGCGGGGCGGCGGGACGCTGTCCCATGCCCTGGTTGCTGGCGAACGGGTTGTTGCCCGGGCGCGGGGTGCCGCCGGGGCGGTTGGAGCCGCCCGAGGCGCCGCCGGGGCGCGGGGTGTTCGCGGCGGGAGCCGGACGCGGGGTCACGGGCTTGGGTCCGCCGGGGGTCGCGCCGGACGCCGGCTTCTCGGCGGCGGCCGGAGCCGCGGGGGCCTCGGTCGGAGCCGGAGCGGCGGCCTCGGCGGGCGCGTCCTTGGCTGCCTGAGCGCGCTGAGCGGCCGCGGCCTCCTGGGCGGCCTGAGCCTGGGCCTGGCGCTCGGCGACCGACATCGGCGGTGCCGGCGCCGGAGCGGGCGGCTTGGCCGGTCCGGGCGTGGGCGCGGACGGACGCGCGCCGGAGGGGCGCGGGGCCCCGGGACGGGCGCCGGCGGCGGGGGCGGCCGGGGTCGCCGACGCTCCCGCGGAGGAACCGCCCTGGCCCTGGAGGGCCTGGCGGAGCTTGCGCGCCACCGGGGGTTCGATGCTCGAGGACGGGCCCTTGACGAACTCGCCGAGCTCCTTCAACTTCGCAAGTGCGACCTTGCTATCGACACCCAGTTCGGATGCGATCTCGTGTACGCGTGGTTTTGCCACTTCTCTCCTGTCTTGGGCCTGCACCCAAGACGGGGGCAGGCGTCACGAACGGACGGGTCTCATTTCGAGCCGCTCATCAGTCTTCGCTCATGATCAGTTCACGGGCCGTTCTGCCTGTTCTCTATGGTGTGATCGTGCGCTGCTCCGGCCCCTCCGGTCGAGGGGCCGAGCCGGTCGGATCGTGCGATGTACTGCTCCAGCTCGCTCGCGTCCACGCTCTCGCGTGTCCGGAACGCTCTTCCGAACGCGCGGCGCTTGACCGCGAGCTCGTAGCAGTCGGCTGTGTCGTGGAGCCACGCTCCCCGACCAGGACGGACGGCACGCGGGTCTACCGCGAGGACGTTCGAGTGGAGGACCAGCCTCAGAAGAGAGGCCCGGGGGGCGCGCAGACGGCAGCCGACGCACGTTCTGACGGCTTCCACTCTACTCCCTCCCCTCCGGGACCGCTCCCCCGCACGGCCGATGCTCGGGGATCACTCCCCGTCCATCACCGAATCGGGCTGGATGTCGATCTTCGCGCCGGTCAGCTTGGCGGCGAGGCGGGCGTTCTGGCCCTCCTTGCCGATGGCGAGCGAGAGCTGGTAGTCGGGGACGAGCGCGCGGACGGCCTTGAGGCTCTGGTCGATCACGAACGCGCTGGTCACCTTGGCGGGCGAGAGCGCGCTGGCGACGAAGGTCGGCAAGTCGGAGGAGTAGTCGACGATGTCGATCTTCTCGTTGTTGAGCTCGGCGGTCACCGCGCGCACGCGCTGGCCGAGCTCGCCGATGCAGGCGCCCTTGGCGTTCACGCCGGGCTCGGTCGCGCGCACCGCGATCTTGGTGCGGTGGCCGGCCTCGCGGGCGAGGGAGACGATCTCCACCACGCCGGACGCGATCTCGGGGACCTCGAGGGCGAACAGCTTGCGCACCAGCGACGGGTGGGTGCGGGACACCTGGACCGACGGGCCCTTGGGTCCGCGGCCGACGCTCGTGACGTAGACGCGGATGCGGCGTCCGTGGCTGTAGTCCTCGCCGGGCACCTGCTCCTCGGGCGAGAGGATCGCCTCGATGGAGCCGAGGTCGACGTGGATCATCCGCGGATTGGGGCCCTGCTGGATGACGCCGGCGACGATGTCGCCCTCGCGGCCCTTGAACTCGCCGAGCACGTGCTCGTCGGCGATGTCGCGCAGGCGCTGGTTGATGACCTGCTTCGCGGCGAAGGCGGCGATGCGGCCGAAGTCGCGCGGGGAGTCCTCGGCCTCGCCCACGACGGCGCCCTCCTCGTCGAGCTCGGGCACGAAGACCGAGACGTGACCGGTCTTGCGGTCGAGGTGCACGCGCGCGTCGACGGCGGTGGCCTTGTCGGCGTCGTCGGCCTGGCCGATGTGCTTGAGGTAGGCGGTCAGGATCGCCTGCTCGATGATCTGCACGAGTTCCTCGAAGGGGATCTCGCGCTCGCGCTCCATGAGTCGCAGAACGCTCAGGTCGATGTCCACGGGCGGGCCTTTCTCTCTATTCACTTGGATGCCGCGGTGGTGACCGCGGTCGTTCGCCTGCCGGGCTCTCACCCGGATCAGCCCTCAAGGGTACCCGACGCGGCCCGGGGTTCCACCCGCGGTTCCTGCCGAGGCACGGAGGGCCCCGCCTGCCGCGGGAAGCGGTGGCGGGGCCCTCGGCGTGTCGGGTCTAGGCGCCCAGCCGGGCGAGCGCCTCGGCGACCGGGAGCTGCTCGCGCTCGCCGGACCGGCGGTCCCACAGCTCGACGATCCCGTCTGCCGCTCCTCGCCCCGCGATGACGATCACGGGCACCCCGATCAGCTCGGCGTCGCCGAACTTGACGCCGGGCGAGACCTTCGGGCGGTCGTCGATCAGCACGTCGCGGCCGGCGGCCTCGAGGGAGGCACCGACCGACTCGGCGAGCTCGAGAGCCGCCGCGTCCTTGCCGGTCGCGATGACGTGCACGTCGAACGGCGCGACGTTCGCGGGCCACAGCAGTCCGCGGTCGTCGTGGGTGGCCTCGGCGATGATGGCGAGGATGCGGGTCACGCCGATGCCGTAGGAGCCCATCGTGACGGTGACCAGCTTCCCGTTCTCGTCGAGCACCTTCAGCCCGAGGACGTCGGCGTACTTGCGGCCGAGCTGGAAGACGTGGCCGATCTCCATGCCGCGGGCGGTCTCGATCGGGCCCGAGCCGTCGGGCGCCTCGTCGCCGGTGCGGACGTCCGCGACCTCGACGGTGGCGTCGCCGTGGAAGTCGCGGCCGGCGACCAGGTCGAGGACGTGCTGCCCGGAGACGTTGGCCCCGGTGATCCAGGCGGTGCCGTCGACCACGCGCGGGTCGAGCAGGTAGCGGACGCCGGTCGCCGACTCCTCGCCCAGGACGGCTCCCTCGGCCGACCAGGGTCCGATGTAGCCCTTGACCAGTCCGGGGTGCTTCGCGAAGTCCTCCGCCGTGGCGGCCTCGACCTCGGCCGGGGCGAACGCCACTTCGGCGCGCTTGAGGTCGACGTCGCGGTCGCCGGGCAGCCCTACGATCACGAGCTCGCGGGTGCCGTCGAGCGCGGTGAGCGCGAGGACGACGTTCTTCAGGGTGTCGGCGGCGGTCCAGGCGCGGCCGTCGGGGCGGGGCTGCGTCGCGTTCGCCAGGTCGACCAGGGTCTGGATGGTCGGGGTGTCGGGCGAGTCGAAGACGCGCGCCTCGGGCAGGCCCTCGACGGGCAGCGCCGCGGGGACGGGCGTGCGGTACGCCTCGACGTTCGCCGCGTACCCTCCCGCCGACCGGACGAAGGTGTCCTCGCCGACGGGGGTGGGGTGCAGGAACTCCTCGCTCCGGGAGCCGCCCATCGCTCCGGCGTCGGCCTGCACGATCACGTACTCCAGGCCCAGACGGGCGAAGATCCGCTCGTAGGCGTCGCGCTGGCGCTGGTAGCTCGCGTCGAGGCCGGCGTCGGTGTAGTCGAAGGAGTACGCGTCCTTCATCGTGAACTCGCGGCCGCGCAGGAGGCCCGCGCGGGGCCGCGCCTCGTCCCGGTACTTGTCCTGGATCTGATAGATCGACAGGGGCAGGTCCTTGTAGGAGGAGTAGAGGTCCTTCACGAGCAGCGTGAAGAACTCCTCGTGCGTGGGAGCCAGCATGTAGTCGGCGTCCTTGCGGTCCTTCAGGCGGAACACGCCGTCGCCGTACTCGGTCCAGCGGCCCGAGAGCTCGTAGGGCTCGCGGGGCAGGAGCGCGGGGAAGTGCACCTCCTGGGCGCCGGCGGCCTCCATCTCCTCGTGGATGATCCGCTCGATGCGGCGCTTGACGCGCAGTCCCAGCGGCAGCCAGGCGAAGACGCCGGGCGCCTGACGGCGGATGTAGCCCGCGCGGACGAGGAGGCGGTGGCCCGCGACCTCGGCGTCGGCGGGATCCTCCCGGAGCGTGCGGACGAACAGATGCGAGAGACGGGTGACCACGAGGGACGATCCTATCCGCTGCGCTCCCCCGGCTCGCGAGGGCGCCGGGAGCCTCAGTCGGGGATCCGCGAGAAGACGACCGCTCCGCCCGTGCCGTCCAGCAGCACGTCGTCGGGGGTGCCGCCGATCGTCATCGGGCCGGAGAGGAGCGCCCGGAGCCGGATGGCCTCGGGGCTCGGCGTGTCGGAGCAGGTGTCGGATCCGGTCACCTCGTCGCCGGGGATCAGCACGCCGTCGTCGATCCGGTAGGCGGCGCTGACCACGAGGCAGCCCGTGCCGACGACCAGGGTCGGCGCACCCCCGATGCTCTCGGAGCGGAGGCGGACGCGGGCGTCCTCGACCCAGGCCGTGTACGGGGTCTCCCCCTCGGCCGCGGTCAGCACCCAGCGGTCGCAGCCGAAGGGGTCCTGCGGGCTGCGGCTGTCGATGCACTCGCCGGCCTCGGAGGACGGGCCGCTGCGGAGCGCGGCGACACCGGAGGCGAGGAGCGCGGCGGCGACGACCACGAGCGCGAGGCGCAGTGCGGGGCGGACCACGTCGATCCGCCCCGCGCCGTCAATTCGCGCCGACGGTGACGACCGGGGCTCCGGTCGAGGTGTCGTCGGCCGGCATCTCGGCGGCCAGGCGGTTGGCCTCCTCGATGAGGGTCTGGACGATCTCGGCCTCGGGGACGGTCTTGATGACCTCGCCCTTGACGAAGATCTGGCCCTTGCCGTTGCCGGAGGCGACGCCCAGGTCGGCCTCGCGGGCCTCGCCGGGTCCGTTGACGACGCAGCCCATGACGGCGACGCGCAGCGGGACGCTCATGCCCTCGAGGCCGGCGGTGACGTCGTTGGCGAGCGTGTAGACGTCGACCTGCGCGCGGCCGCAGCTGGGGCAGGAGACGATCTCGAGCTTGCGCTCGCGGAGGTTCAGCGACTGGAGGATCTGCAGGCCGACCTTGACCTCCTGCGCGGGCGGGGCCGAGAGGGACACACGGATGGTGTCGCCGATGCCCTCGCCGAGGAGGATGCCGAAGGCGGTGGCGGACTTGATGGTCCCCTGGAACTCGGGGCCGGCCTCGGTGACGCCGAGGTGGAGGGGCCAGTCGCCGCGCTCGGCGAGCTGGCGGTAGGCCTTCACCATGACGACGGGGTCGTTGTGCTTGACCGAGATCTTGAAGTCGTGGAAGTCGTGCTCCTCGAAGAGGCTGGCCTCCCAGACGGCGCTCTCGACGAGGGCCTCGGGGGTGGGCTTGCCGTACTTCTGCAGGATGCTCGGCTCGAGCGAGCCGGCGTTGACGCCGATGCGGATCGAGACGCCGGCGGCCTTCGCGGCGGCGGCGATCTTGCCGACCTGGTCGTCGAACTTGCGGATGTTGCCGGGGTTCACGCGGACCGCGGCACAGCCGGCGTCGATCGCGGCGTAGACGTAGTTGGGCTGGAAGTGGATGTCGGCGATGACCGGGATCTGGCTCTTCTTGGCGATGATCGGCAGCGCCTCCGCGTCGTCGCGGCTCGGCACCGCGACGCGGACGATGTCGCAGCCGGACGCGGTGAGCTCGGCGATCTGCTGGAGGGTCGCGTTGATGTTCGTCGTCGGTGTGGTGCACATCGACTGGACGCTGACCTGCGCGTCACCGCCCACGAGCACCTTGCCCACCTTGATCTGGCGGGACTTGCGGCGGGGGGCGAGGGTCATGGGGACCTTGGGAAGACCCAGATTCACTGCTGGCACGCGCCCCATCGTACGCGCGCCGCGGTACCCCTCGTCCGCTCGCCGCACCTTCCCAGCCGCCGCCCCTCCTGCGCGCCTCGGAACCCGTCCACCGCACCTGCTCTCAGCCCGAGACCGCACGACGATCCGCGGTCGCCTCGCTCCCGAGCCGAACCGCCGATCCCGTCCCAGCGATTCACCTCAGACGGTCGCAGCCCCGAGGCGAACGGGTGAATCGCATCCCAGCGTTTCGCCCCAGCCGTCCGCACCCCGCTCCACCCACGCCCCCACCCCGAGAAGCCGACCGCGCCACGCCGGGCGAGGCCCGGCGTGGAATCCAACTCAGAACAGCGTGATCGGCTTGACGATGTCGGCGTAGATGAGGAGGGCGCTCATGCCGCCGAGGACGAGGACGACGACGTAGGTGAGCGGGAGCAGGCGGGCGATGTCGACGGGGCCGGGGTCGCGGCGTCCGAAGAGCTTGGCGATCCGGCGGCGCAGGCCCTCCCAGAGGGCACCGGCGATGTGGCCGCCGTCCATGGGGAGCAGCGGCACCAGGTTGAAGACGAGGAGGGCGACGTTGAGCGAGGCGAGGACGCCGACCATCGTCTGCACCTTCGACACGACGGGGAGCTGGTCGGAGGCGGCGATCTCGCCCGCGATCCGGCCCACTCCGACGACGCTGATCGGGCCGTTGGCGTCGCGCGCCTCCGAGCCGAACGCCGCCTGGGCGACGTCGATGAGGCGCTGCGGCAGGTTGAGGATCACATGGGCGACGCTGGTGATGTTCGACCAGACCGTCTCGGGCACCGCGGTGACCGGCTGCTGCGCGAGGGCCGACGTGGGCGAGATGCCGATGAAGCCGACCGTCTGCGTCTCGATCGCACCGGAGGCGTCGGTGACGGGGGCGCCGTTCGCGTCGGTCACCGCGACCTCGTTCTCGGCGGGGGTGATCGTGAGGGTCAGCGGGGCGCCGTCGCGCTGGACGGACACGCTGAGCGGGACGCCCGCGGAGCGCTGGATGATCGGGGTCAGGTCGTTCCAGGTGCTCACCGGAGTGCCGTCGATCGCCGTGATCGTGTCGCCCGGCAGCAGGCCGGCCGCGGCTCCGGGTGCCAGCGGGTCGTCGGCGGTGCAGGTCGCGGTCGCGCGCTGCGACTCCGGGACCACGCACTGCGAGACCGCGGCGAGGGTGCTGGTGCTCTGCGGGATCCCGATGCCGCAGAGGAGGACGGTGAAGAGGACCGTGGCGATCACGAGGTTCATGAAGGGGCCGCCGGCCATGACGACCACGCGCTTCCACACGGGGAGCCGGTAGAACGCGCGATGGTCCTCGCCGTCGCCGATCGTCTCCGCGCTGGCGGCACGGGCCTCGTCGATCATCGTGGCGTAGGCGCCGCGCCGGGGCTCCTCGAGCTGGGCCTCGGAGGACGCCAGGCCGTTGAAGAAGCCTGTGCTCGACTCCGTGGGCCGGTCCCCCGGGTGCTTCGGCGGGTACATGCCGATCATGGCGATGTAGCCGCCGAGCGGGATCGCCTTGACGCCGTACTCCGTCTCGCCGCGTCGCCGGGAGAAGAGGGTCGGCCCGAACCCGATCATGTACTGCGTGACCTTGACCCCGAACAGCTTGGCGGGGAGGAGGTGCCCGACCTCGTGCAGGGCGATGGAGAGGGCGACGCCGACGGCGATGATGACGACGCCGAGGACGAAGAGCAGCACGGATTCCACCGACACACTGTAGGCCGGGCCCGCCCGTCCACGCTGGGGTGCGCCTGCACGGATCCGATGAACTCCGCGGCCGAGCGGATCAGCGGCGCGACGTCCGCCGACACGGATCCGCGGAGACGGAGCCCGTCCGGATGACCCCTGGTCAGACTCCGGCGATCCGCTCGTCCGCCGTGCGGCGCGCCCACTCCTCCGCCGCGGCCAGCGACTCGCGGGTCAGCGTGCCGTCGACGCTGTGCGCGTCGACCACCGCCTCCACCGTCTCGAGGATGTCGAGGTAGCCGATCCGCCCGGCGTGGAACGCCTGCACGGCCTGCTCGTTCGCCGCGTTGAACACGGCCGGGTAGGAGGCGCCCGCCTCCCCGACGCGCTTCGCGAGCCGGACCGAGGGGAACGCCTCCTCGTCCAGCGGCTCGAACGTCCAGGAGTGGGAGCGGGTCCAGTCGAGCGGGACGCCGACCCCGGCGACGCGGTGCGGCCAGTCGAGGCCGAGCGAGATCGGGAGCCGCATGTCCGGCGGCGAGGCCTGGGCGATCGTCGAGCCGTCGACGTACTCGACCATCGAGTGGATCACCGACTGCGGGTGCACGGTGACGTCGATCCGGTCGTAGGGGACGTCGAAGAGCAGGTGCGCCTCGATCACCTCGAGCCCCTTGTTGACCAGGGTGGAGGAGTTGGTCGTGACGACCAGGCCCATGTCCCAGGTCGGGTGCGCGAGCGCCTGCGCCGGGGTGACGTCGCGGAGGGAGGCGCGGTCGCGTCCCCGGAACGGCCCGCCGGACGCGGTCAGCACGAGGCGGCGGACCTCGCGGTGCTCGCCCGCGAGGAGGGCCTGGGCGATCGCGGAGTGCTCGGAGTCGACCGGCACGATCTGGCCGGGACCGGCGAGCGAGGTGACGAGCTCGCCGCCGACGATCAGCGACTCCTTGTTGGCGAGGGCGAGCGTCCTGCCCTCCTCGAGCGCCGCGAGCGTCGGGCCGAGCCCCACCGAGCCGGTGATCCCGTTCAGCACGACGTCCGCGTCGACCGAGCGGATCAGCTGCTCGGCCTCCTCCGCGCCGAACGCCGTGTGCTCGACGCCGAACGCGGACGCCTGCTCGGCGACCGCCGCCCGGTTCGAGCCGGCGGCGAGGCCGACGACCTCGAACCGCTCGCGGTTCGCGCCGATGACGTCGAGAGCCTGCGTGCCGATGGACCCGGTCGAGCCGAGGATGATGACCCTGCGCATCCGCCCATCCTGGCACGGAGCGCCCAGCGCCTCCCGGTCAGCTGATGGCGAGGATGTCGACCACGAAGACGAGGGTGTCGGTCCCGCTGATCCCCGCGTTCTGGTTGCCCTGGTCGCCGTAGCCCTTCGACGGCGGGATGGTGACCAGCACCTGCGAGCCGACGGTCCGGCCGACCACGGCCTCCTTGAAGCCCTCGATCACGTCGCCGGTGCCGAAGGCGGCGGGAGCGGGCTTCCCCCAGCTCTGGTCGAACACCTCGCCGGTGCCCCAGACCACGCCCTGGTACTGCACGATCAGCTGGTCGCCGTCGGCCACGGTCGCGCCGCTCCCCTTCTTGAGGACGGCGAGCTGCAGGTCGGCGGGCGGGTCGGTCGAGGGGATGGTGACGGTGGGCGCCCCGTCCTCGGCGAGCGCCACCGTCGGCAGGCCGTCGACCGGGGGCTGCGGCTCGCCGTCGGCGGCGGTCGGCACGATCTGCTCGACGTCGATCACCATGACGATCGAGTCGGTCGCGGCGATGCCGAACTGGCTCTGCCCGGCGTCGCCGAACGCGTCGGCCGGGGGAACGACGGCGACGACGCGCGAGCCGACGGTCGCGCAGTTGACGGCCTTCACGAGACCGGCGAGGTACTGGTCGGTGTCGACCTCGAAGGCCGCGCGGCCACCGGACGCGTAGCTGCTCGCCGAGAACTCGGCACCGCTCGTCCCGTTGTAGAGCGTGTAGTCGACCAGCACGGTGTCGCCCTCGGCGACCTCCTCGCCGGTGCCCTCGATCGCGACGGAGCGCTCGGTGGCGTCCACGCTGACCGGGCTGGGGAACACGGTGACCGGCTTGGTGGCGAAGTCGCCGCTGGTCTGCACCGCGGCGGTCGCCTCGCCCTCGGTCGCGCAGCCGAGCGGGGTGGCGGAGGCGGACGGCGCTGCATCCGGCTCCCCGGGGGTGCAGGCCGCCAGGCTCAGGGAGGCGCCGAGGACGGCGAGGATCGCGAGGGTTCTGCGCACAGGGGCACCTTTCGTGACCGGCGGCGGCCGGTGGACGTTCGGGGATCGCCTCCATCCTGCACGGCGCGCCTCGCAACGCGCTGGGTGCGGGTCCTCGAACGGTCCCAGGCCTACCATCGGGGCATGCGTGAATTCTCGGTCCCCCAGTCCCGAGAGCTCGTCACCGAGCTCCCCGGCCCGCGCTCCGTCGCCCTCCAGGAGCGCCGCGTCGCCAGCGTCTCCCGCGGCGCCGGGACGCTCGCGAACATCTACATGGACCACGCGTCGGGCGCGGTCCTGGTCGACGTCGACGGCAACCGCCTGATCGACCTCGGCTGCGGCATCGGAGTGACCACCATCGGCCACGCGCACCCCGCGGTCGCCGCGGCGGCCGCCGCGCAGGCCGAGAAGCTGACGCACACCCTCTTCACCGTCACTCCGTACGAGAACTACGTCCGGGTCGCCGAGAAGCTCGCCGAGATCACCCCCGGGGACTTCGAGAAGCACTCGATCCTGGTCAACTCCGGCGCGGAGGCGGTCGAGAACGCCGTCAAGATCGCGCGGAAGTTCACCGGCCGCCGCGCCATCGCGACGCTCGACCACGCCTTCCACGGCCGCACCAACCTCACGATGGCGATGACCTACCGCCCCTGGCCGGAGCGCGCGGGCATGGGCCCCTTCCCAGGAGAGATCTACAGCCTCCCGATCAGCTACCCGTTCCGCGACCCCGAGGGCATGACGGGCGAGGAGGCGGCCGAGCGCACCATCGACTACATCACCACCCACATCGGCGCGCAGGAGCTGGCCGCGCTCTTCGTCGAGCCGATCCAGGGCGACGGCGGCATCATCATCCCGGCGCCGGGCTACTTCCGCCGCCTGTCCGAGTTCTGCACCGAGAACGGCATCGTCTTCGTCGCGGACGAGATCCAGGCCGGCATCGCCCGCACCGGCACCTGGTACTCCATCGAGCACCACGGCGTGGTCCCGGACCTCATCACGACGGCCAAGGGCATCGCCGGCGGCTTCCCGCTCGCCGCCGTCACCGGCCGCGCCGAGATCATGGACGCCGTGCAGCCCGGCGGCATCGGCGGCACGTTCGGCGGCAACCCCGTCTCCACCGCCGCGGCGCTCGCGACGTTCGAGGCGATCGAGTCCGAGGGCCTGCTGGAGGAGGCGCAGCGGGTCGAGCGCCTGCTGCAGGCGCGGATCGGCGACTGGGCCGAGCGCTTCGCGGTCGTGGGCGAGGTCCGCGGCAAGGGCGCGATGTGGGGCGTCGAGCTCGTCCACCCGGGCACGAAGAAGCAGTACCCGGAGGCGCTCACCGCGATCCTGAAGCATGCCACCACGAACGGCGTGATCGTCCTCGACGCGGGCAGCTGGGACAGCGTGCTGCGGATCATGCCGAGCGTGGTCATCAGCGAGGAGCTCATCGACGACGCCGCGACGGTCATCGAGGAGGCGCTCGCCCAGTTCGGCTGATCCGCCGCATGACCGGAGCGGCATGGACGCCCCGGTAGCTTCGTCGGAATGCGGATCGACGACGACCACGAGAGGCCGACTCCCCCGGGGATCGGCCTCTCCGCGCGTCTGGCGCGCCTGTCCATCGGCGGCGTCGGCCGGCTGGTCTACCGGCCGATCGTGGAGGGGCGCGACAACGTCCCGGCCGAGGGACGCGTGATCCTGGCGGCCAACCACCTCTCGTTCATCGACTCCCCGGTGCTGACGCTGCTCGCCCCGCGGCCGGTGCAGTTCCTGGCCAAGTCGGACTACTTCACGGGGACCGGCGTGCGGGGCGCCCTCTCGCGCGCGTTCTTCACGAGCGTCGGAGCCGTCGCGGTCGAGCGCGGCGCCGGCCAGGCCGCTCAGGAGGCGCTGGACCTCGGCCGGGCGATCCTCGAGCGGGACGAGGCGTTCGCCGTCTACCCCGAGGGCACCCGCTCCCGCGACGGGCGCCTCTACAAGGGCCGCACCGGAGTGGCATGGCTCGCCCTCACCACGGGCGCGCCGGTGGTCCCCGTCGGCATGATCGGCACGCAGGAGCTCCAGCCGGTGGGCACGAGGGTGCCGCGCCTGCACCGGATCACGGTCCGCTTCGGGGCTCCGCTGGACCTCTCGCGGCACGGCTCCGCCGACTCCGGCCGCGCCCGACGCCACGCCACCGACGAGGTGATGGCGGCCGTCCACGCGCTCTCCGGGCAGGAGCTCGCCGGTGCGTACAACGAGTCGCCGCCGACGACCACGGTCGAGCGCATCCGCCGGGCGCTCCCGCACGAGCGCCGCTGAGCCTCAGCGCGCGGACGCCTCCGGCTCGTGGGCGACGGGGAAGTTCACCGAGTTCGCGATGAAGCAGAGCCGGGAGGCCTCGGCGTGCAGCGTCTGGGCGATCGCCACCATCGACTCCTCGGCGACAGTGACGCGGGGCCGGAGGGTCACCGAGGTGAAGCGGCCGCTCTCCCCCTCCTGCAGCATCGAGCCCACCGCGTCGTCCGTGTAGCCGGTGACGACGACTCCGTTCTTGACCGCCACGTGCAGGTAGGAGAGGAGGTGGCACTGCGCGAGCGCCGCGAGGAGCAGCTGCTCCGGGTTCCAGCGGTCGGCGTCGCCCCGGAAGGGCGTGTCGGCCGAGGCGAGGATGGGCGCCGGGCCCTCCGCCGTGACGGTCAGCTGGCGCCCGTACTCGCGGTAGCCGCTCGTGCCGGTGCCCCGGTCGCCCTCCCAGACGACGGACACCGCGTACTCGTGCTCGGACTTCATCGGGCTCCTCCTCGACGGCGGTGGATCAGGCCGGTCGCGCCGGTCTGGACCTCTGGACGCGGAACCCCCGCGGGTAGACTCCGAGGACCATGACAGACACGCTCGCCCCCCAGGTTCCCACGTCCGCAGTCCCCCAGGAGCGGCGCGTCGCGACCGAGATCCCCGGGCCGCGATCCCGGGCCCTGCATGAGCGCCGCCTCGCCGTCGTGCCCACCGGCGTCGGCACCGCGCTCCCCGTCTACATCGACCGCGCGCACGGCGCGATCCTGGTCGACGTCGACGGCAACAGCTTCATCGACCTCGGCGCCGGCATCGGCGTGACGACGATCGGGCACACCGACGACTGCGTCGTCGCGGCCGCCGCGGAGCAGCTCGCGCGCCTCACGCACACCCTCTTCACCGTCACTCCGTACGAGCCCTACATCCGAGTCGCGGAGCTGCTGGCCCAGCACACCCCCGGCGGCTTCGCCAAGAAGACCGTCCTGGTCAACTCCGGCGCCGAGGCGGTCGAGAACGCCGTCAAGATCGCGCGCAAGCACACCGGCCGCCCGGGCGTCGCGGTGCTCGACCACGCGTACCACGGACGCACGAACCTCACGATGGCCATGAACTTCAAGGCGCTGCCCTACGGCCTGGGCTTCGGACCCTTCGCCAGCGACGTCCACCGTGCGCCGAGCTCGTACCCGTACCACGACGGCCTGTCGGGAGCCGAGGCCGCCCAGCGCGCGATCTCGTACCTCGAGAAGACCGTCGGCGCGTCCGCCCTGGCCTGCCTCGTCGCCGAGCCCATCCAGGGCGAGGGCGGCTTCATGGTCCCCGCCGACGGCTTCCTCCCGGCACTGCAGGAGTGGTGCACGGCCAACGGCATCGTCTTCGTCGCCGACGAGATCCAGTCGGGCATGGCCCGCACCGGCGCCTGGTTCGCCAGCGAGCACCTCGGCCTCGTCCCCGACCTCGTCCTCTCGGCCAAGGGCATCGCCGGCGGCCTGCCGCTCGCGGGCGTGACGGGCCGCGCCGAGATCATGGACTCGGCGCAGGCCGGCGGACTGGGCGGCACCTTCGGCGGGAACCCCGTCGCCGCCGCCGCCGCCGTCGCGGTCTTCGAGCGCATCGAGCGCGAGGGCCTCCTCGCCGAGGCCGACCGGATCGGCGCACGCCTGGGCGCGGCGCTGCGAGGCCTGCAGGAGCGCTACGACATCATCGGCGACGTCCGCGGCATCGGCGCGATGATGGCGATGGAGCTCGTGCAGCCCGGCACCGCCGGCACCACGAAGGAGCCGAACGCCGTCGCGGTCCAGGCGATCATCGACTACGCCGCCCAGCACGGGGTCCTCGTGCTGAGCGCCGGCACCTACGGCAACGTGGTCCGCTTCCTGCCGAGCCTCGCCCTCACCGACGAGCTGCTCGACGACGCCGTGTCGGTCATCGCTGACGCGTTCGCCACCCTCTAAGCGCGATCCTCCGAAGGCCACCGCGGGCGCCGAGGCGCTCCCCGGTGGCTTTCGGCGTCTCCGGGAGCGCGGGACCGGTCGGCGCATCGGGCAGGATGGGGGGATGCCAGCAGGAACCTTCACCGTCGCCGAGTCCGTCGAGCTGGCCGTCGTCGAGCGATCCGGGTTCGTCGAGTCGCGCCACGCCGGCTCCGCCGTCCTCCTCGACTCCGAGGGCCGCGTCGCCCGCAGCCTCGGCACCCCGACGGCTCCCGTCTTCCCCCGCTCCTGCCTCAAGCCGTTCCAGGCCCTCGCGGTGATGACCGCCGGAGTCGAGCTGAACGGCGCGGAGGCGGTCATCGCCACCGCGAGCCACGCCGGCATCCCCCAGCACGTGGCGCTGGTGCAGAACCTGCTCTTCCGCGCCGGCCTGGACCACACCGCCCTGCAGTGCCCGGCCGACTGGCCCGGCGACTCCGGGACCCGCGCTCAGCTGCTGCGGGCGGGCGCGACTCCGGACCCGCTCTACATGAACTGCTCGGGCAAGCACGCGGCGATGCTGCTGGCCTGCGTGCAGAACGGCTGGAGCACCGAGGACTACCTCGAGCGGACGCACCCGCTGCAGCAGCACATCGTCGACACGATCGAGCGCCTCACCGGCGAGCGCGTCGTGGCCTCGGGGATCGACGGCTGCGGAGCTCCCGTGCACGCCCTTCCTCTGACCGCGCTGGCGAAGGGCGTCTCGCGGATCGTGTCCTCCTCCCCCGCCTCACCGTTCGGCCTCTACCGCCAGGCCGGCGTCCTCACGGCCGCGATCCTCGAGAACGCGTGGGCGATCGACGGCCCGGGCCGGGACAACACCGTCGTGATCGAGCGCTTGGGCCTGGTCGCCAAGCTCGGCGCCGAGGGCGTGCTCGTGATGGCCTCGCCCGACGGCACCACCGTCGCCCTGAAGATCCTCGACGGGAGCCTCCGCGCCGCGACCGTGGTCGCACTGAAGCTCCTGGTCGAGGCGGACGCGGTGGACCGGACCGCGGCGAACGACGTGCTGGTGCGGCTGAACCCGGTCGTGTCGGGCGGCGGGCGCCCGGTCGGCGCGATCCGCGCCTCCTACGTCTGACCGCACGTCCCGGCACGCCCTGAGCTACTGCTCGCGCGCGAGGCGCTTCGCCCGGGCCGCCGCGGAGACCTGCGTGATCACCACCACGAGGATCGCGAGGACGAACACCGCCGATGCGATGACGTTCGCCTCCGCCGGGATGCCGCGCGCCGCCGCGATGTAGATGTACTTCGGGAACGTGGTGACCGATCCGGAGTTGAAGTTCGTGATGATGAAGTCGTCGAAGCTCAGCGCGAACGAGAGCAGCGCCGCGGCGAGGATGCCGGGCAGCAGCAGCGGGAAGGTGATCCGCCAGAAGACCTGGTTCGGCGACGCGTAGAGGTCGCGTCCCGCCTCCTCCAGCTTCGGGTCCAGGCTCGCCACCCGCGCCTTCACGGTGACCACGACGAAGCTGATGCAGAACATCGTGTGCGCCAGCACGATCGTGACCAGCCCCTTCTCGGCGCCCACGCTGAGGAACTGCGCGGCGAGGCCGGCTCCGAGCACCACCTCCGGAGTCGCCATGGGGAGGAACAGCAGCAGGCTGATCGCCGACCGGAACCGGAAGCGGAACCGCACGAGCGCGATGGCGATCATGGTGCCGAGCGCAGTGGCCAGCACGGTGGCGATCACACCGACCAGCAGGCTGTTCCCGAAGGCGGTCATCACCTCCTCGCTGGTCCAGGCCGACACCCACTTGTCGAGGGTGAACCCGCGCCAGGCGAGGTTGCTCTTCCCCGAGTCGTTGAAGGAGAAGACGAAGGTGTACCCGATAGGGATGAGCAGGAAGAGCAGCGCCAGCGCCGTGTAGACGCCGAGCCCGAGGCCCCGGAAGCGGCGGCGGCCCCGGATCGGGGCGGGGGGCGGCGCGCCGAGCGCCTCCTGGGCGCTCGCGAGCGGACGGTCGGCCGTCGCGGTCACAGGAGGTCCTCCGTTCCACTGCGCTTCACGTAGAAGCCGACGATGACCAGGATCACGGCCATCAGCACGATCGAGAGCGCGGCGGCCGCCGGGTAGTTCTCGAGCGTGAGGAAGTTCGCCTCGATCGCGTTGCCCACCATCGAGGTCTGCGACGAGCCGAGGAAGTCCCGGCTCGCGTTGATGTAGTCGCCCGCCGCGGGGATGAACGTCAGCAGCGTGCCGGAGACGATGCCCGGCATCGACAGGGGGACGGTCACGCTCCAGAACACGGAGGCGGGGTGCGCGTAGAGATCCGACCCTGCCTCCAGGAAGCGCACGTCGAGGCGCTCGAGCGTCGTGTACAGCGGCAGCGTCATGAACGGGATGAAGTTGTAGGTGATGCCGAAGATCACGGCGATCGGCGTCCCCGTGAGGTGGCCGTCGCTCGGCAGGACCGCCACGGCCTTGAGCGCCTGCACGAGCGGGCTCTCGTCCGCGAGGATCTGCTTCCACGCCAGCGTCCGGAGCAGGAAGCTGATGAAGAAGGGCGCGATCACCAGCGTGAGGAGCAGGTTCTGCAGCAGCGGCCAGGGCCGCGCCTTCACTCCGATGAAGTAGGCCAGCGGGTAGCTGATCACCAGCGCGAGCACCGTCGCGATCAGCGCGTAGCCGAAGGAGCGGAGCACGTGCGGCCAGTAGTCGCCCATCACCACGAGGTAGTTCTGCCAGGCGAACCCGGGGGCGTACTCGCCGATGTCCCCGTCCGGCACCTCGGCCTGGAAGGACGTGAGCACGAGCGAGATCAGCGGCGCCAGGAAGAACAGCAGCATGTAGGCGATGCCCGGCAGCAGCAGGACGAGCGCGACCGTCGACCGCCGGCGGACCGGAGCGTCCTGAGGATCCGCCTGCCCCGTGGCGAAGGCGGCGAAGGCCATGCCTACGCTCCCCCACTGCGACCGGCCAGGAGCCCCCGGCGCTGCACGGCGATGGCGCTGGTGGAGTCGTCCGCCTCGAAGCGCGGGACCGAGCCCGGTTCGTCCGCGAGTCCGAAGCCGTGCTCGGTGCTGAAGCCGACCCACACCTCCGCTCCCTCGCCGACGACCGGCCCGAAGACCATGTTCTGCGCGAAGACGACCACCGGGCCCAGGCCCGGCATCCGGATCGTGTACTGGGTGCTGACCCCGCTGAAGGAGACGTCGACCACTCGGCCGGGCCCGAGCACGTTCCGGCCGGAGTCCGCCGGCGGCTCCTGCGTCAGCAGCAGGAGCTTCTCGGGGCGGACGCCGACCGTGATCTCCCCGCTCGTGCGGGCGCAGCGGGCGACGGGCACGACGATCCGGTGCCCGCCCGCGTCGACGGTGAGTGCGCGGTCGGTGCTGCCGACCACCTCACCCGTGAAGAGGTTGGACTGGCCGAGGAAGTTCGCGACGAACGCGGTGCGCGGGAGCTCGTAGAGCTCCTCCGGCGCGCCCATCTGCTCGATCCTGCCCTTGTTCATCACCGCGACGGTGTCGGCCATCGTCATGGCCTCCTCCTGGTCGTGCGTGACGTGGAGGAAGGTGAGGCCCACCTCCTCCTGGATCGACTTGAGCTCCAGCTGCATCTGCCGGCGGAGCTTGAGGTCGAGGGCGCCGAGCGGCTCGTCGAGCAGGAGCAGGGCGGGCCGGTTGACGAGGGCGCGCGCGAGGGCGACCCGCTGCTGCTGACCACCGGAGAGCTGCGCGGGGCGGCGCTGGGCGAGGTGGTCGAGCTCGACCAGACGGAGCGCCTCGTGCGCCTTGCCGACGGGGTCGGCGATCCTCCGCCGCTTCAGGCCGAAGGCGACGTTCTCGAGGATCGACATGTGCGGGAACAGCGCGTAGGACTGGAACACGGTGTTGACGGGCCGCCGGTACGTCTTCGTCTCGGTGACGTCCCGCCCGCCGATGAGGATCCGGCCGGCGGAGGGCTCCTCGAGCCCGGCGACCAGGCGCAACGTCGTCGTCTTGCCGCAGCCCGAGGGGCCCAGCAGGGCGAAGAAGGAGCCCGCCGGGATGGTGAGGTCCAGGGAGTCGATGGCCGTGAAGCCCGGGTACTGCTTGCTGATCCCGACCAGCTGGAGGTCGGCGCCGCTCTCGGCGAAGGTCCCGATCGCCATCAGATGCCCAGGAGCACCTTCTGGAACTCGGCCTGGTACTCCTTCTCCTCCGCGGCGGTCAGGGTCCGGAACACGTGCGCCTGCGCGAGCGTGTCCTCGTCGGGGAAGATCAGCTGGTTCTCGGCCAGCTCCGGATCGATGCTCTCCATGACGTCCTTCGCTCCATCCACGGGGGTGATGTAGTTGACCCAGGCGGCCACCTCGGCGGCGACCTCGGGCTCGTAGTAGTAGTTCATCAGGGCCTCGGCGTTGGCCTTGCGCTCGGAGCCCATCGGGACCACGAAGGTGTCGTTCCAGAGCGCGCCGCCCGAGTCGGGGAAGGCGAACTCCCACTTGTCGCCGGCCTCGGCGTTGATCAGGGTGATGTCGCCGGACCAGCAGATCGCCGCGAGGGTGTCCTCGTTCTGCAGGTCGTTGAGGTACGCGTTCCCCTTGATGTTGCGGATCTGTCCGGCGTCGACCTGCTCGCGGAAGACGTCGATCGCGTTCATGTACTCGTCGTCGCCCCAGGAGCCGGCGATGTCCGTCCCCTGAGCGAGCATGATGAGCCCGATCGTGTCGCGCATCTCGCTCAGCACGCCGACGCGGCCGCGGAGCGACAGATCCCACAGCTCCTCGATGCTCGAGAGGCCCTTCGGCAGCTTCTCCCTGTTCCAGCAGATGCCCGAGAACCCCGCCTGGTACGGGAGGGAGAGCCGGCGGCCCGGATCGAAGTCGGGGTTCGCCAGCGAGGGCGTGAGGTTGGCGATGTTCGGGATGTTCGCGTGGTCGAGCTCCTGCACGTAGCCGCGGCGGACCAGGCGCGAGACCATCCACTCCGTCAGGCAGACCGTGTCGGCGCCGATGTACTGCCCGAGCGCGAGCTGATCCTTCACCTTGCCGTAGTACGAGTTGTTGTCGTCGACGGCGACGTTGTAGGTCACCGCGATGCCCGTCTGCTCCTCGAAGCCCTGGAGCGTGGGGTGGTTCCCGTCGTCGTCCTCGTCCATGTAGGCGGGCCAGTTGTCCCACACCAGGCGCGGGTCGCCGGCCGATCCGTCGGCGGCGGCGGTCGGAGCGGCACGGGTCTGCGGGGCGCAGGCGGCCAGGGCGAGGGCACCCGCTCCGAGGCCGATCCCGCCGAGGACCGCCCGACGCGAGAGGACCGCCCGGCGCTCGCGCTCGTGCGAGCGTGCCGCGGCGACGGCCCGGCGGAGGACGGGATCCCTCGGGAGGGGACGGGTCATGGCGGGGGCTCCTGACTGCGTCGGGGCTCGTGCCTCGGGGGCCGAACGTGGGGAAATACTGGCACAGCGCTCATCCGCCTGTCACGGCGAACGGAGGAGAACGCTCATCCGGAAACATGATCGTCACGAATTCCGCACCCGGAGGCCGTGTCGACCGCCGATTCGGTCCCCGGAGGCCGTGCCGTCAGCGGGTGAGGGGCGGGCGTCCCGAGCCGCCGGCGGACCCGTCGACGCGCTCGACCGCCATCTCGACCGAGGAGAGCAGGATCCGGCTGCCGAGCTTCGCGCGGTAGCGGCGGCCGGCCTCGAGCGGGAGCGGCGCCTGGGTCGGCGCGACCAGCACGGACCCGTTGGCCGACCAGCGGTCCCTGACCCAGAGCCCGCCCTCGTCGAAGCCGAACTCGAGGTGGGTCTTGGAGAGGGATCGCGACGGATCCGGGATCGCGAGGATGTGCCGGAACGTCTCGTTGGGGTCCGGGAGCGGCTGGCGTCCGATCAGGCCGTTGCCGGTCACGATCGCGTGCTGCCCGGTCGCGAAGCTGAGGCGCACGAGCCCCTGCGAGGGCGGCGCCATCGGTGCGCCGGGGGCGGGACGCCGGTGCCGGCCGGGGGCCAGGCCCGGCAGCCACGCACGGCGGGACGGGTCGAGGACCGTCGTGTCGCCGGAGGACGAGGGGCGGGACGCACCCGTCGTGGCATGCGCCGCCACCGACGAACCGCACTCGCCGCAGAGGATCGCCCCGGGAGCGAGATTGGAGCCACACGTGCTGCAGATCACCGAGAACGCCCTTCCGCTCACCATCGTACCCAGCGCCGGCGCGGGGAGCCTCGAGCCGGCCGAACCCGACGCGAACCGGCAGGCGCAGGACCGTCGTACGGCCGTTCGGCGCGTGCGGGCGGTCCGGCGGCACCGCGACCGCGGCCGTCCCGTGCCGGAGCGCTGCTCGTCAGACCGGTGCGCCGGCCTCCTCGTCGCCGGTGACCGCGAGGACGTCGACGACGATCACGGTGACGTTGTCGCGCCCGCCGTTGTCCAGCGCGGCGTCGACCAGGGCGTCGGCCGCCTCCTGAGCGGAGCCGGTGCCGCTGAGCAGGTGGCCGACGCCGGCATCGGTCAGCTCCTTCGTGAGTCCGTCCGAGCAGATCAGCAGACGCGATCCGGCGAGGACGGGCACGAGCCGGTAGTCGGGGACGGGCGCCTCGTGGAAGCCGACCGCGCGGGTGATCACGTTGCTGTGCGGATGCACGTCGGCCTCGTCGCGGGAGATCAGGCCCGCGTCGACCAGCTCCTGGACGATGGAGTGGTCCACGGTGAGCTGCACGAGGGTCCCGGCGACGCTCAGGTACACGCGCGAGTCGCCGATGTTGAAGACGGACCAGTAGGGCTCTCCCCCGACCACCGTGAGCGCGATCCCGGTGACCGTGGTCCCGGTGCCGACGTCGGCCGTGTGCGACTGCCGGGCGATGTCCCCTACCGCCTCCCGAAGCGCCCGGTCGATCTCCTCCGCTCCGACGGTCGCGCCGAGCGCCGCGGTGGACAGGCGCGACACGACCGCGTCGCTGGCGACCTCTCCTGCCGCGTGCCCGCCCATCCCGTCGGCGACAGCGAAGAGCGGGCTCTTGGCGAGGTAGCTGTCCTCGTTCGCGCTGCGCACGTGGCCGGTCTCGGTGCGCGCGGCCCAGCCGAGGGTGACTTCGGCCGAGGGTGCGTCGGAGCTCCAGGCGGAGACGGGGACGGTGACGGACGCGCGGCTGCGGCCGATCTGCGTCATCGCTGCTCCTCGCATCCCCGTGGCCCGCAGCCGTCCGGTCCGACGGCCCGTGACCGCCGGCTCCAGGGGTGCCCGGCCGCCTCCCGATGGTAGTCGCTGACGGCCCTCCGCCGAGCCGGCCGCCATCGCTGTCGCCCGATGTCCGTCGCGCAGACGGGACCACGCTCAGACCACCGGATCCGATGCCGGAGCGAGCTCCGACGTGCGGATCCACTTGCCCGGGCACTCGAGGACTGCCAGAATCGCCGCATGGCCCCGTCTCGCCCGCCCTCTCAGCGTCCTGTCCAGCTCGACGAGGTGTCGAAGGCGATCATCGAGCAGCTGCAGGCCGACGGTCGGCGCTCGTACGCCGAGATCGGCAAGGCCGTGGGCCTGAGCGAGGCGGCCGTCCGGCAGCGGGTGCAGAAGCTCACCGAGTCGGGCGTCATGCAGATCGTCGCGGTGACGGATCCGATGCAGCTCGGCTTCTACCGCCAGGCGATGATCGGTGTGCGCGTCACCGGCGACACCCGCGACGTCGCGGACCGGCTCGCCTCCATCCCCGCCGTCGACTACGTCGTGCTGACGGCCGGCTCCTTCGACATCCTCGCCGAGGTCGTGTGCGAGAACGATGACGATCTGATCGCCCTGCTCAACCAGGAGATCCGGTCGCTTCCCGGCGTGCTCTCGACCGAGACCTTCGTCTATCTGAAGCTCCACAAGCAGTTCTACAACTGGGGAACGCGGTAAAAGATGACCACCGAGACAGCCTTCTCGACCTCCGGCCTCGAGTCGGGCGATCCCGTCCGCGGGACCGACGCGCCAGGGGGGATCGACGACGCCTCCCTGCAGAAGAAGGCGAAGGACCACCTCTGGATGCACTTCACCCGTCAGTCGACGATGGACTCGGGCGCGGGCGTGCCGATCATCACGCGCGGCGAGGGACACCACATCTGGGACAGCACCGGGCGCAAGTACTTCGACGGCCTGTCCGGCCTCTTCGTCGTCAATGCGGGACACGGGCGGCGCCGACTGGCGGAGGCCGCGGCGAAGCAGGCGTCCGAGCTCTCCTTCTTCCCGCTCTGGTCCTACGCGACCCCCTCGGCGATCGAGCTGGCCGACCGGCTCGCCGACCACGCGCCGGGCGACCTCAACCGGGTCTTCTTCTCGACCGGCGGCGGCGAGGCGGTGGAGACGGCCTTCAAGCTCGCCAAGCACTACTGGAAGCTGCAGGGCAAGCCGGGCAAGCACAAGGTCGTCTCGCGCTCGGTCGCGTATCACGGCACTCCCCAGGGAGCGCTCGCGATCACGGGCATCCCCGGGATGAAGTCGATGTTCGAGCCGCTGGTGCCGGGCGGCTTCCGCGTCCCCAACACCAACTTCTACCGGGCTCCCGAGCACGGCGACGACCTGGAGGCGTTCGGCCTGTGGGCGGCGAACCGCATCGAGGAGATGATCGAGTTCGAGGGGCCGGACACGGTGGCCGCCGTGTTCCTGGAGCCCGTGCAGAACTCGGGCGGCTGCTTCCCGCCCCCTCCCGGGTACTTCCAGAGGGTCCGCGAGATCTGCGACAAGCACGACGTGCTGCTGGTGTCCGATGAGGTGATCTGCGCGTTCGGCCGCATCGGGCACATGTTCGCCTGCGACGAGTACGGCTACGTGCCGGACATGATCACCTGCGCGAAGGGGATGACCAGCGGCTACTCCCCCATCGGCGCGACGATCGTCAGCGATCGGATCTACGAGCCCTTCCGCCACGGTCAGGTCGTCTTCCCGCACGGCTACACCTTCGGCGGCCACCCCGTCTCGGCCGCGGTCGCGCTCGAGAACCTCGACATCTTCGAGGAGGAGGGCCTGAACGAGCGCGTGCGCGAGAACTCGCCCGTCTTCCGGTCCACGCTCGAGAAGCTGCTCGACCTGCCGATCGTCGGCGACGTCCGGGGCGACGGCTACTTCTTCGGCATCGAGCTGGTGAAGGACAAGGCGACGAAGGAGACGTTCGACGAGGACGAGTCGGAGCGGCTGCTGCGCGGATTCCTCTCGAAGGGGCTCTTCGACGCGGGGCTGTACTGCCGGGCGGACGACCGCGGCGATCCCGTCGTCCAGCTCGCGCCGCCGCTCACCATCGGCCCGCGCGAGTTCGACGAGATCGAGCAGATCCTCCGGAGCGTGCTCACCGAGGCCTGGTCGCGGCTCTAGCGCCCTCACGCGGCGCGCTCCCGACGATCGGCGGCGAGTGCGGCCGCGACTCGGCGCGCACCTGCGTGGTGCGGATCGAGAGCGACAGCCTCGTCGGCGAGCCGTCCGGCCTCGTCGGCACGGCCCTCGCCGGCCAGGATCCGGGCGAGGAGGACGAGCACTCCGGCTCGCTCACTCGGGGGTGCGACGACGGCGGCACGGCGGAGCAGCGGGGCGAGCGCTCCCGCCGCGCCGGGGTCACCGCTCCGCGCCGACCGCAACACGCGGTCCGCACCGCGGCTGCGCTGCACGGCCACGACGAGCGCAGCCAGGCCCGCCGGTCGGATCTCGGGATCGGGACCGGCGAGAGCTCGCCGGAGGAGGTCGTCGACACCGCGCAACAGCACGTCGGGCAGTTCGGCCCGCGGGTGGCGGTCGAGGAGACGGTCGACCGCGGCGGCCACCGCTCGCGGGTCGTCCCGGTCGCCGGCCTCGAGCCCATCGTCGCCGCCGGACGACGGGAGCACGGCGACGCGGAGGGCGAGGCCGGGGAGCCGGCGCGCACGCTCCTCGAGGGCGGCGACGAGTCCCTCGCACGACTCCGGACCCGCCTCGCCGGGATGCACCAGCGCGAGTGCTCGCTGCACCCGCCCGAACCGGCCGAGCGCACCGAGGCTGGCCCGCGCGATCAGGGACGGATCCGCCCCCGACAGCTCGAAGCGGAGCGAGCCGCTCGGCGCGCCGGCCCGGAACGGGACGAGCACGAGGCTCGCCTCGGCCGCACCCCGCCGGGACCCGTGAGCGGCGTGGAACAGGGCGGCGTCGTCGGGTGAGGCCGGGACACGCGAAGCGGGAGCGGGGTGGAGGAAGATCGCTGAGGAGGTCATGCTGCGATCCTGCCGACCCTCGCACCCGCCGAGAGCGACGGCCCTCGGGATCATCGGAAGGATCTCGAGATCGCCGCCTGTGGAGGGAGAGGTCCCATCGACACCGAATCGCCGGCGCACGGATGGCGCCCTCCGGCCCCCAGGAATCCCTCCACAGGGACCGATCGGCCGAGTTCTGCACCGGTGTCCGATTCCCGCCGGTCGGTGGGGAGTCCCGCGGATACTCTCGACGCATGAGAACGACTCCCCTTCACGTCCGACGGACGACGAGCCCCCTCGGCCGCATCGAAGTGGGCAGCGACGGCGATGCGATCGTCTCGCTCGCCATCGAGCAGGCCGGTCTGCTCCCGCACGAGCACCTCCCGGAGTCGGACCTCCCGGTGCTCCTGCGGGCCGTCGAGCAGCTGGACGAGTACTTCGATGGGACCCGCCGCTCCTTCGATCTGCCGGTCGCTCTGCGCGGCACGCCCTTCCAGCTCGAGATCTGGCAGCGGCTCCAGGCTCTGGGCTTCGGGGAGATCACCTCCTACGGCGCACTGGGCACGGCCGCCGGTCGCCCCCGGGCGGGCCGGCCGATCGGCGGAGCGGTCGGTGCGAACCCGGTGCCGATCATCGTGGGCTGCCACCGCGTCCTCGCGAGCGACGGACGGATCACCGGCTTCAGCGCGGGCGAGGGCGTCGCCACGAAAGCCTGGCTTCTCGATCACGAGGGGATCCCCCACCGATGAGCACGGCCGACGGACTCGTCGAGGGAGAGGACGGCCTGGTCCGCTGCGCCTGGAGCGGCGCGGATCCGGAGTACCGCCGCTACCACGACGAGGAATGGGGCACCCCGCTGCACGGAGATCGCCTGCTGTTCGAGAAGATCTCCCTCGAGGCGTTCCAGTCCGGCCTCTCCTGGATCACGATCCTCCGCAAGCGGCCGAGGTTCCGCGAGGCCTTCGACGGCTTCGATCCGGCCCGCGTCGCCCGGTACGACGACACCGATGTCGAGCGGCTGATGGAGGACAGCGGCATCATCCGGAACCGCGCGAAGATCATCGCCACCCGGGACAACGCCCGGGCCGTGCTCGCGCTCCTGGAGCAGAGAGGCGAGGGCGCGCTCGACGAGCTCGTGTGGTCCTTCCACGATCCGGACGTCGAGGACCGGGTGGTCCGAGCCGCCGACGTCCCTGCGACGACGCCCGGGTCGACGGCGCTCGCGCGAGCGCTGAAGGCCGCCGGGCTCCGCTTCGTCGGACCGACCACCGCGTACGCGCTGATGCAGTCGGCCGGAGTCGTCGACGACCACCTCACCGGCTGCTGGCGCCGACGCTGACGCCTACGACTCCGGCACGACGAGGTCGAGCTCTCCCGTGTGCCGGTTCTCGGCGAGCAGGAACCCGCGCCCGGCCGCCCACGCCGAGAGCTCGCCGAGCGACTCCGTCGCCACCCGGTCCTCCGCCAGCGCCCTAACGAAGCGTCCCTTGCCCTGCTTGTTGAAGTGGTTCAGCGACCGGAGGACGCCGTCGGCCCCGCGCGAGCGGACGCGGACGAAGAACCGCCCCTCGCCCGCAGGGACCGGTCCGAGCGCCGCGTACGCCTCACTCCGCAGATCGAGGACGAGCCCGTCGAGCGCGCTCAGCACCCGCCCGGCCTCCGCCGCCCACCACCGCTTGAGCGGTCTGCCCGGCACACGGGAGTCGTGGGACAGACGGTATGCAGGGATCAGGTCGAGGGCGCGGATCGGCCCCCAGAGCGCGGACTGCACGATCGCCGTCCGACCGAGCACCTCCCGTGCACCGGAATCGAGGCTGCGCGCGTCGAGCGCATCGAAGAGCACCCCGTCGAAGCGGTCGACCGCGGGGAGGCCTGCCGCGGTCGCGAGCCCCGCGTTGCGATCGATCTCGCCGAGCTGACGCGGACCGAGCTTCAGCGCCCGGGCAGAGAGCTCGGGGTCCCCGGCCAGCGCGATCAGCGCCTCCGCCAGCTCGCGCCGCTTCGCGTGGAGCTCGGGGAAGGCGAGCGACTCGAGCACGAACGGCTCGTCGCCGCCGTCGCGCTTCGTCTCGGACGGTGGCAGCAGGACGTGCACAGGACTCCTTCGGAGAAGAGGGACGGGCGGCACGACGAAGGGGCCGGACGATCGCGATGATCGTCCGGCCCCTCCGTGCCGCGGTGAGCGGCGGTGTACTAGACCAGCGATGCCTGACGGGCGACCACGGTCACCACGTCGTTCTCGACGGACAGGAAGCCGTCGTCGGCCTGCGCGGTGAGACGCGTGCCGTCCAGGGCCGTGACGCGCACCTCGCCGGTGGCGAGGATCGCGAGCATCGGCTCGTGGCCGGCGAGGATGCCGATCTCGCCCTCGACCGTGCGAGCCGTGAGCTGCTTCGCCTCTCCGGACCACACCTCGGCGTTCGCGGACACGACGCTGACCTTCAGGGTCCCGGCCATGATCAGCCGTTCTCCTTCTGGATCTGGGTCCACTTCTCCTCGACGTCCGAGATCGAGCCGACGTTGAAGAACGCCTGCTCGGCCACGTGGTCGAACTCGCCCTTGGTGATCGCGTCGAACGACTCGATCGTGTCCTTCAGCGGGACGGTCGATCCCTCGACACCGGTGAACTTCTTCGCCATGTAGGTGTTCTGCGAGAGGAACTGCTGGATCCGGCGCGCACGCGACACCGTGATCTTGTCCTCCTCCGACAGCTCGTCGACACCGAGGATCGCGATGATCTCCTGCAGCTCCTTGTTCTTCTGCAGGATCTGCTTCACGTTCGTCGCCACGCGGTAGTGGTCGGCGCCCAGGTAGCGGGGGTCGAGGATTCGCGAGGTGGACGTGAGCGGGTCGACGGCCGGGTAGAGGCCCTTCGACGCGATCTCACGGGAGAGCTCGGTGGTCGCGTCGAGGTGGGCGAAGGTGGTCGCCGGCGCCGGGTCGGTGTAGTCGTCGGCGGGGACGTAGATCGCCTGCAGCGAGGTGATCGAGTGTCCGCGCGTCGAGGTGATGCGCTCCTGGAGCACACCCATCTCGTCGGCGAGGTTCGGCTGGTAGCCCACCGCGGAGGGCATGCGGCCCAGGAGGGTCGACACCTCCGAGCCGGCCTGCGTGAAGCGGAAGATGTTGTCGATGAAGAGCAGCACGTCCTGCTTCTGCACATCGCGGAAGTACTCCGCCATGGTCAGTGCCGACAGGGCGACGCGCAGACGCGTTCCCGGCGGCTCGTCCATCTGGCCGAAGACGAGCGCGGTCTTGTCGAAGACGCCCGCCTCCTCCATCTCGGCGATGAGGTCATTGCCCTCACGGGTGCGCTCGCCGACGCCGGCGAACACGGACACTCCACCGTGGTCCTGCGCGACGCGCTGGATCATCTCCTGGATGAGGACGGTCTTGCCGACGCCCGCGCCGCCGAACAGGCCGATCTTGCCGCCCTGCACGTACGGAGTGAGCAGGTCGATGACCTTGATGCCGGTCTCGAACAGCTCGGTCTTGGACTCGAGCTGGTCGAACTGCGGGGGCTTGCGGTGGATCGGCCAGCGCTCGGTGATCTCGAACGACTCTCCGTTGATCTTCCCGTCGGCGTCGGCGTTGAGCACCTCGCCGATCACGTTGAAGACCTTGCCCTTGGTCACGTCGCCGACCGGGACCGAGATCGGCAGGCCGGTGTCGTGGACCTCCTGGCCGCGGACGAGTCCGTCGGTGGGGTTCAGGGAGATGGCCCGGACGAGGTCGTCGCCCAGGTGCTGCGCGACCTCGAAGGTCAGCTTGCTCGAGACGCCCTCGACCTCGACGTGCGTGTAGAGCGCGTTGTAGACCTCGGGGATCGCGTCGTGGGGGAACTCGATGTCAACGACGGGGCCGGTGACGCGGGCGATGCGGCCGATGGCCCCGCCCGACGTCCCGGTCGCCGCCTCAGGTGCGGTCAGTGTCATTGCTACTTCCTTCTGTGGTCTCACCGCTCCCGGAGGGCGGAGTCGAAACTGTGTGGAGCGGAGCCCTCTTACTTGGAGGAGGACAGGGCGTCGGCGCCGCCGACGATCTCGGCGATCTGCTGCGTGATCTCGGTCTGGCGGGCGTTGTTGGCGAGACGCGTGTAGGTCTTGATCAACGTGTCCGCGTTGTCGCTCGCCGACTTCATGGCCTTCTGGCGTGCCGCGTGCTCCGAGGCCGCCGACTGCAGCATCGCGTTGAAGATGCGGCTCTCGACATACACGGGCAGGAGGCGGTCGAGGACCGTCTCGGGGTCGGGCTCGAACTCGTAGAGCGGGTACAGCTCGCTGTTCTGCTCCTCGGCGCCCTCGACGACCTCGAGCGGCAGCAGCCGGACGACGGTCGGCTGCTGGGTGACCATGCTGACGAAGCGGTTGTAGACGAGGTGGATCTCGTCCACGCCGCCCTCCTCGTCATCGAGGTTGTACGACTCGACGACCGCGTCCGCGATCTCCTTCGCCGTCTCGAACACGGGCTGGTCGGTGCCGCCCGTCCAGACGCGGACGCTGGCCCGCTTCCGGAACGAGAAGTACGCGTTCGCCTTGCGACCGACCAGGTAGAAGACGACCTCCTTGCCCTCGCTGCGCAGCAGCGCGGCCAGCTCCTCGGCCTCCTTGAGCACGCTCGAGGAGAACGCGCCGGCGAGGCCGCGGTCGGAGGTGAAGATCACGATCGCGGCCGTGTCCAGCTTCTCGCGCTCGGTCGTGAGCGGGTGCTCCACGTTCGAGTAGGTCGCGACAGCGGACACGGCGCGCGTGATCGCGTTCGAGTACGGCGCCGCGGCAGCGACGCGGTTCTGCGCCTTCTGGATGCGCGAGGCCGAGATCAGCTCCATGGCCCGAGTGATCTTCTTGGTCGTCTGGGCCGAGCGGATCTTCGACCGGTAGACCCGGAGTTGCGCTCCCATGTGTCTCCTGTTGTCCTAAAAGTGGCGAATCGACGGGGTGCCGCTGGTCAGCGACGGCCCTTGACGATCTTCTCCTGGCCGACCTCGTCGGCCGCGATGGCCTGGTGCTCCTCGCGCCCGACCGAGGCGAGCGGCTTGCCCTCACCGGTCTGGAACTCCAGCTTGAAGCCGTCGACGGCACGGTTGAGCTCGGCGACGGTGTCGTCGGAGAGCACGTTGGTGTCGCGGAGGGTGTTCAGCACCAGGGTGTTGCGGCCCAGGTAGTCCAGGAGCTCGCGCTCGAAGCGCAGCACGTCGGGGACCGGGACCTCGTCGAGCTTGCCGTTCGTTCCGGCCCAGATCGAGACGACCTGCTCCTCGACGGGGTACGGCGAGTACTGCGGCTGCTTGAGCAGCTCGGTCAGGCGGGCGCCGCGGGCGAGCTGACGGCGCGAGGCGGCGTCGAGGTCGGAGGCGAACATCGCGAAGGCCTCGAGCGAGCGGTACTGCGCCAGCTCGAGCTTCAGCGTGCCGGAGACCTTCTTGATCGACTTGACCTGCGCGTCGCCGCCGACCCGCGAGACCGAGATGCCCACGTCGACCGCGGGCCGCTGGTTGGCGTTGAAGAGGTCGGACTGGAGGAAGATCTGGCCGTCGGTGATCGAGATCACGTTGGTCGGGATGTAGGCCGAGACGTCGTTCGCCTTGGTCTCGATGATCGGGAGACCGGTCATCGAGCCGGCGCCGAGCTCGTCGGACAGCTTCGCGCAGCGCTCCAGCAGACGGGAGTGCAGGTAGAAGACGTCGCCCGGGTACGCCTCGCGTCCCGGCGGGCGGCGCAGGAGGAGCGACACGGCGCGGTAGGCCTCGGCCTGCTTCGACAGGTCGTCGAAGATGATCAGGACGTGCTTGCCGCCGTACATCCAGTGCTGGCCGATGGCCGAGCCGGTGTAGGGGGCGAGGTACTTGAAGCCGGCGGGGTCGGAGGCGGGGGACGCGACGATGGTCGTGTACTCCATCGCTCCGGCGTCCTCGAGCGCGCCCTTCACCGAGGCGATGGTCGAGCCCTTCTGGCCGATGGCGACGTAGATGCAGCGGACCTGCTTGTTCGTGTCGCCCGACTCCCAGTTGGCCTTCTGGTTGATGATCGTGTCGATCGCGATGGCCGTCTTGCCGGTCTGGCGGTCGCCGATGATGAGCTGGCGCTGGCCGCGGCCGACCGGGATCATCGCGTCGATGGCCTTGATGCCGGTCTGCAGCGGCTCGTGGACCGACTTGCGTGACATGACGCCGGGAGCCTGGAGCTCGAGGGCGCGGCGGCCCTCGGAGGCGATCTCGCCGAGTCCGTCGATCGGGTTGCCGAGCGGGTCGACGACGCGGCCGAGGTAGCCGTCGCCGACGGGGACCGAGAGGACCTCGCCGGTGCGGGTGACCTCCATGCCCTCCTCGATGCCGGAGAACTCGCCGAGGACGACGACGCCGATCTCGTTCTCGTCGAGGTTCTGGGCCAGGCCCAGGACACCGTTGGAGAAGCGGATGAGCTCGTTGGCCATGACGCCGGGGAGGCCCTCGACGTGGGCGATGCCGTCGGCGGCGTCGATGACGTAGCCGACCTCGGTGGTGGAGGCCTTGCCCGGCTCGTACGACGAGACGAAGTCCTTCAGCGCGTCGCGGATCTCATCCGGGCTGATGGTGATATCTGCCATGGGAATTCCTATTCGTTGGGTCCGTGCGAGCCGAAGAGGTCGTCGGGGCCTGACCTGGATGGTGCGGGGATCGAGGGCAGTGCCCTCTGAGGATACGTGCGCCCGTCAGGACGCGAGCTGGAGCTTCAGGTCGGACAGCCGTGCGGAGACGGTTCCGTCGATGACCTCGTCGCCGACGTGCAGGCGCATCCCGCCCAGGAGGGAGGGATCGACCACGACGTTGACGGAGACCGGTCGGCTGTACTGGCGCGTGAGCGCCGAGCGGAGCCGGTCGAGCTGCTCGGGGGCGATCGGTGCGGCGACCGAGACCGTGGCGAGGATGAACCCGCCCTGGTCGGCGACCACGCCTGCTGCGAAGCGGACGAGCTCCGGGATGCGGCGACCGCGCGGGTGCGCGATCAGCTGCCGGAGGATCGCCAGCGTCTCGGCCGCGGCCTTGCCCTCGAGGAGGCGCTGCACGAGCGCGACCTTCGAGTCGGCGGCGGCGAGCTTGCTGCCGAGCGCGAGCTCGAGCTGGGCGTCGGAGGCGACGACCTCGCCGAAGGAGTGGAGCTCCTTCTCGAGGTTGACGCCCTCCGGAGCGGACGACGCGATCGCGCGGACCCCGACCTCCTCGACCCCGGCGACCATGTCGCTCGGGCTCGACCAGCGGTGGCCGACGATCACGGTGAGCAGGCGCTTGGCCGGCTCGCCGAAGGGACCGAACACGCGGGCGACGAGAGCCTGCTTGCTGCTCGAGTCGGCGCTCGGGTCGGCGAGGGCCGCGCGCAGCTGCGCCTGGCCGTCGATGACCCGTGCGGCCTCGAAGAGCTGCTGGGCCGTGTCGAGGGACGCCTGACCGGCGAGGGCGGAGAGCTCCGCCTTCGCCGATGCGAGTGCCTGCCTGGACGCGCTGCCCATCAGTTGTTCGCCTTCTCCGAGGCCTCGAGGTCGGCGAGGAAGCGGTCCACGATCGCGGACGCCTTCGCGTCGTCGTTGAGGCTCTCGCCGATCACGCCGGAGGCGAGGTCGATGGCGAGGGTTCCGACTTCGGAGCGGAGCGAGACCACGGCGGCCTGACGGTCCGCCTCGATCTGAGCGTGCGCGTTGTGGAGGATGCGCTCGGCCTCGACCTGCGCCTGCTCCTTCTTCGCCGCCACGATCGCGTTGCCGTCGGCGTTCGCCTTCTCACGGATCACTCCGGCCTCGGCGCGGGCCTCGGCCAGCTGGGCGGTGTACTTCTCGAGGGCGGCCTCGGCCTGTCGCTGGGCCTCGTCGGCCTTCGCGATGTTCCCCTCGATCGCGGCGGAGCGCGCGTCGAGCATCTTCTGCAGGCGCGGCAGGACCAGCCTCCAGAAGAAGAACAGCAGGATGAGGAAGATCACCCCCGACCAGAAGAAGTCGTAGAACTCCGGGATCAGAATGACCGCGGGGACGTCACCTTCTTCCGCAGCGATGTTCACAGCGGTGCTGAACACGACTACGCCGCGAAGATGAAGTAGGTGGCGAGGCCGATGAGCGCGAGCACCTCGGTGAACGCGATGCCGAGGAACATCGTGGTCTGGAGGCGGCCGGCCATCTCGGGCTGGCGCGCCATGGCCTCGACGGTCTTGCCCGCGACGATGCCGACACCGATGCCGGGGCCGATCGCTGCGAGGCCGTAACCGACCGTCGCGATGTTGCCGGTGAGTTCGGCGAGAACGGTGACTGAGTCCACGAGTGGGTCCTTTCAGTGGGGTGATCGTGAGAACGGGCGGGAGCCCGTGAGTAGTGGGGTCAGTGCTCCTCGGCGACGGCCAACTGGATGTAGACCGCAGCGAGGAGGGTGAAGATGTAGGCCTGCAGCACGGCGACGAGGAGCTCGAAGAGCGTGAACGCACCGCCGAAGGCGAAGGTCACGACGCCGAAGAGCTTGAAGCCCGGGTCGATCTGGGAGCTGAAGAGGAAGAACTGCGTGGCCGAGAAGCACAGCACCAGCAGGAGGTGGCCGACGATCATGTTCATCACGAGCCGCAGTGCGAGCGAGAGCGGACGGATGATGAACGTCTGCAGCAGCTCGATCGGCGTGAGGATGAAGTAGATCAGGAACGGCGCTCCGGGCGGGAACAGGGCGTTCTTGAAGAAGCCCATCCCCCGGTCCTTGATGCCCGCGTAGATGAACGTCACGTAGGCGACCAGGCCGAGGAAGAGCGGCATGCCCACCACGGAGGTCCCCGCGATGTTCAGGAACGGGACGATGCCGGTCAGGTTCATCGAGATGATCGCGAAGAAGATCGTCACGAGGATCGGGAGGAACCGGCGCGCGTCCTTCTCGCCGAGGATGTCCTTGGCGATGGTGACGCGGACGAAGTCGAACGCGAGCTCGACGACGTTCTGGAAGCGGCCGGGGACGAGTCGCAGCTTGCGCGTCCCGAGCCAGAAGAACACCATCAGTGCGATGACCGCGATGAAGCGGACCAGCATGACGCGGTTGATCTCGAAAGGGGTTCCCTCGAAGAGGAAACCGGGCGGGAAGAACTCGGAGATCGACGGGGTGTGGAAGTCACTCTCACCGGTCGAGGACGAGACCAACAGGGTCACAGCGTTAGCAAACAGCGCTAGCTCCTGGAATTCGGGGCGTGGCACGTTGCAGCCGACCGAATCGAATCATTCGGACGCAACGCTCTCGCGACGACGAAAGGTGGGGTTTTCCGCTCGGACGGCGATCGTGCTCGACGACCGCCATCAACGATGAGACGATCTGAGGACACGTTCGCCTGCGGGATTCGTCCCTACTGTAGCAACAGAACGGCCTGAGAGCCGAATCGTGGTCCTCTCAGGAACCGTTCGGCTCGTCCTCATCGAGCGATGTCGCTGACGTTCGGCATGCGCGAGCGCGAGACGACGAGGACGTCGATCACCAGGGACCCCAGGACGGCGACGATGATCGTGACGAACATCGCGGTGCTGTTCAGCCACGGCTGATCGCGCAGGACCAGGGCGGCGATCACGAACAGCACGAACTTGGCGAGCCACGTGCCGAGGACGACGGCGAAGAACCCGCCGATGTCGAGGCGGTTGGCGACGAGGATGCTCGCGGCGGTGAGGAGCACCATCACGCCGCCGACGATCGCGCCGAGGAGGGCTCCGATCGCGCCCTCTCCCCCGGCGGCGATCCCGCCGACGACGGTGCCGAGAACGGCCAGGGCGAGCACGAAGAGGCCGCCCACGACCAGCGCGCGGCGCAGGACGGGGACGGACGCGGGCTGCGGACGGGGGGTGGCCGGGGAGGCTCCGGTCATGATGCTTCCTTCCGCGCCGTGGTCGGCGCTGTCGTGTCCCGGTCGATCGGGAGTCCGGCCGGCGGACGGAGCAGCTCCGTCGAGGACGCGCGGTCGAGGGGGTCGAGGACGGGTGAGGCCTCCGCGGACTGCGCCGCCGCCTCGAGCCGCTTGCGGCGGCTGAGCGGGGCGAGCGTGACGACGGTGCAGACCAGCAGACCGACTCCGAGGAAGACGAGCGGGACCCACAGCACGTCGACCACGAACATCAGCAGGCAGCTGACGGCGACGACGGCGGTCCACGCGTAGAAGATCAGCACGGCGTGCAGGTGGGAGTGCCCCATGTCGAGCAGGCGGTGGTGCAGGTGCTTCCGGTCGGCGCTGAACGGCGACTTTCCCGCGCGCAGGCGCCTGATCACAGCGAGGCCGAAGTCCATCAGCGGCACCACGAGGATCGCGAACGGCAGGATGATCGGGATGAACGCGGGCAGGAGCTCCTTCGCCGCGAGCTGGGCCGGGTCGATCTGGCCGGTGACCGCGATCGCGGAGGTGGCCATCAGCATCCCGATCAGCAGTGCGCCGCTGTCGCCCATGAACATCCGCGCCGGACGCCAGTTGATGGGGAGGAATCCGGCGCAGGCGCCGACGAGCAGGACCGCGATGAGCGAGGCCAGGTTGAAGTAGTCGGTGGGCGAGGTCTGCTGCACCAGCAGGTAGCTGTAGAGGAAGAAGACCCCGTTGGCGATCAGGGCGACGCCCGCCACGAGGCCGTCGAGGCCGTCGATGAAGTTGAGAGCGTTGGTGACCAGGACGATCGCGAGCACGGTGATGATCAGCGACATCCACGGCGAGCCGACGGTCAGGCCGCCGATCGGCAGGGAGACGATCTGCACGCCCTTCCAGGCGATCAGGCCGGCGGCGATCAGCTGACCGGCCAGCTTCGTGGTCCAGTCCAGGTCCCAGATGTCGTCGGCGACGCCGATGAGGACGATGAGCAGGCTCGCGCCGAGGATCGCGAGGATCGGCTCGGGATTGGCGAACACCAGCCGGAAGTAGGGCAGCTGGGAGGCGATGCCGAAGCCGACGAGGATCCCGAGGAACATCGCGATGCCGCCCAGGCGGGGGGTCGGCCGCGTGTGCATGTCCCTGACGCGGATCTTCGGGTAGAGCCGGTACTTCAGGCTCAGCTTCCAGATGACCCACGACAGCGCTCCGGTCACGAGCGCGACCGCGAGCGAGACGAGGGCGAAGGTGATCACCGGTTACTCACCCGGAGCGGAGTCGGTGCGGGCGGCGCCGGTGCCGGTGTTGGGCGTCGGCGCGTTCGTGCTCGACGAGCCCGTGTCCGGCGCATCGGCGGAATCGACGGGCGCGGAGTCGCCGGGCGCGGAGTCGTCCTGCAGGCGGGCGCCGGAGGCCCAGTCGGGGCGCGCGGTCGGGGTCCGCTCGAAGGCGTACGGGTCGCTGCCGGTCGCGGTCTCGGCGGGCTCCTGCTGGTACCCGGCCTGCGCCGCGCCGACCGTGGAGGCGTCGGGCTCCGACGTCTCGGCGCGGGGCGCGTCCGGATCCGGCAGCAGGTCGCCGACGACCTCGCGGATCCGCTCGGCCGACACGACGCCCTGGCGCAGGATGCGCAGGGTGCCGCCCTCGAAGCTCAGCGCTGTCGCATCGACGATCGTCGAGGACTCGCTGGCGCCCGCGGGGCGGTCGCTGTAGCGCGATCCGGCGGCGCCGGCGTCGAGATAGACGTCGACGGAGTCGCCGAGCTGGTCGAACGCCTCCTGTGCGGTCGTGGCCGAGGGCTGCCCCGTGCGGTTGGCGGAGGAGACCGCCAGCGGACCGGTCTCGGCGAGGAGCTCGATCGTCACCGGGTTGTCCGGCATGCGCAGCGCCACGGTCCCGCGCGTCTCGCCCAGGTCCCAGACCAGGGAGGGCTGGGCGTGCAGGACGATGGTGAGCCCGCCGGGCCAGAACTCGCGCGCGAGGTCGCGCACCGCCTCCGGCACGTTCTCGGCGAGGGCGTCGAGGGCGGCCACGTCCCCGATCAGGACGGGCGGCGGCGACTGCCTCGTCCGTCCCTTCGCGTCGAGCAGGCGCTGGACCGCGGCGGCGTCGAACGCGTTGGCCGCGACGCCGTAGACGGTGTCGGTGGGGATCACCACGAGCTCGCCGCGGCCGATGGCCGTCCGCGCGAGACGGGTGCCGGTCAGGAGGTCCGTGTCGACGGAGCAGTCGTAGATGCGTGCCATAACGGGTCGATGATACCGGCGCGGTCCGTGTCCGGACCGGCTGCGGCGCGGCGGTCGCGTCAGCGCCGCCCGAGGCCGGGGCTCGGCGGCCGTCGCAGCGGCGCCCGACCCGCGCCGGCCGAGGCCGCCGGAGCGCTTCCGTGAGGCACTCGGCCCGGCGCGGGCGCCTCCGCCGACAGGACGCCCACGAGCGCCACGGAGACGGCGAGCGTCGCGAGCGAGTGCTGATCGCCGAACCAGGTGGTGTTGTCGGCCATCCCGTGCAGGAACGTCCAGAGGACGGCGACGGCGAGCGCACCGACGGCGACGGCCTCGTTCCGGGCGACCCGGAGGAGCAGGCGCACGACGGCGACGGTGGCGAGGAGGAGGAACGCGAGGACGGGGAGCGCGATCGGGAGTCCGCCGTTGGTCCACGCGGTGACGAGGAGGTTGTGGGGCGGGCGCGGCTCGCTGTGCTGGGTGAACTGCGACCCGCGCGCCAGCCACAGCTCCTGCCATCCGCCGTACCCCAGCCCCAGCAGCCAGTTGTCGGGGAACGCACTCGCAGCCAGGCGCAGGAAGTCGCCGCGGGCCCCGAGCGTGAGCAGGCCCGCCTCCGCCAGCTGAGGGAAGGACACGGCGACGGCGTACACGGCCGTGATCCCGGAGGGGATGGTGATCATCCAGGCGACCGGACCGAGGCTGCGTCCCTTGAGTCCGCGGATCGCGGCGACCAGCAGGGGCAGGACGATCGCGAGGACGATCGCGGTCTTGGACAGCGTGAAGAGGGCGCCGACCAGCCCGGCGACGGCGACGAGCAGGAGGAGCCTCCCCCGCTGCCGTCTCCAGACGGCGAAGGCCAGCGCGCCGGTCGTGGCCATGTACATCGAGGCGATGTTGCCGTTGAGGAAGAACCCTCCCGACTTCTCCTGCAGGACGTTGTTGAAGGACGTCGTGAAGATGTCCCGCACGTAGATGTCGGAGAACAGCACCGCTTCCGGCCACCGGAGGTAGGCGGTCTCCTGCACGGGATCGAGCTGGAAGAGGATCGTGAGCGTCACCTGGAGGAGGAACACGGGCGCCGCCCAGTTGAGGGCGCGGCCGACGACACGCCAGGCGCCGTCGCCGAGCCCGCGGACGGCCAGGTACGGAGTGAGGAAGGAGACGACGGAGACCACGTCGCGCAGCGCGGCCGCGCGTGCTCCGGAGTAGGTGAGCGCGAAGAGGGTGCCGGCGATCACGAGGAGGACCACGACCACGAACCGGTCGATCCGCCCGCCGCGCAGCCGCGCCACGGAGTACGGGAGGAAGAGCAGGCTCCAGGCGACCGGAGCGGTGACGGGGCCCAGGGTGTAGAGCTGCACGACGCTCAGCGCCAGGAGCACCGCGAGGAAGACGAGGACGATCCGCTCGTGCCGCCGCTGAGCGGGATCCGCCGGCGCGCGCGACGGCCGCCCGCGGGTCTCCGGAGCGTCGGTGACGCGGGTCGCGGCGATGACGGAGGGACGAGAGGCGGTCGGGCGGCGGAGGAGGGCGTCGTCGGCGTGGCGGCCCATGTCAGAGCCGTTCCGCGGAGGTGCCGGTGGCGGCCTCCGTCTGGCGGAGCGGAGGAGCGGCGCGCCGATTCCGGGACGACGGGCCGACCTCTCGCGGCGGGAGGGTCGTCCGCGGGCGCCGGTCCGGAGCGGGAGGCGGATCGAGCAGCACGGGAGAGGCGGTGGCGTCGGCGGACGCGGGCGGGAGAGGGGATGCAGGTGGCATGTCGCGCCGACACTAATCGCGCGGCACGAGCCTCGACGGGCTTGGCGCGGAACGTCGATCCGCGTGCGCGCGGCGGCCCCGCGCCTCAGCCACGGGGGTCTGCCAGCAGCTCGTCCGCGCGGCGGGCGATGCCCGGCCAGCCGAAGTCCGCCGCTCGGCGCCGCGACGCCGCAGCGACCTCCGCGCGTCGCCGGGGATCGCGCAGCGAGGCGATGAGGGCGGGGAGCTCCGCGAGGACGGCGTCCGCGACCTCCTCCTCCGTGCCTGGCGGGACGAGGACGGATCCGTCGACCACTCCGTCGGAGGTGCGCAGGATCTCGGGGAGGCCTCCGCGCTCGACCGTCACGACGGGGATCCCCCGCGAGAGCGCCTCCACCACCACCATCCCGAACGGCTCGTCCCAGCGGCAGGGGTAGAGCAGGAGCGCCGAGGAGCCGAACAGCTCCAGCAGGTCCTCGTGCCGGAGGAACGGGAGCCGGCGCACGACGCCGGGCAGGGCGGCGACAGCCTCGTCGAGCGCTCGGACGTACGGGGTGGGCGTCGCGTCGTCCCCGAGGCCCGATGCGCCGGCGATGACCAGCCGCAGATCGGCGCCGTGCTCGCTCCGCATCCGCCTCACGATCTCGACGGCCTCGCGGGCTCCCTTCTCGGCCACCAGCCTCCCGGCGAAGACCGCCTCCGCAGTACCGCCGAGCGGCGCCGGCGGGACCTCGGGCGGAGGGACGACCCCGTTGTACAGGACGGCTGTGGCGATCAGGCCGTACCGGTCGACCGCCCGGGCGCGCAGGAACTCGCTGCAGAAGATCCACTCGTCGACCGCGTCGAGGTAGCGCCGGGCGGCGGCGGGATCGGGTGGCAGGTGATCGAGCAGGTCGTTGTGCAGGTGTGCGACGATCCGCCCCCGGTAGCCCAGGCGGCGCAGGCGCACGGCGTAGCGGGGGCGGTTGTGGATCCAGACCGTCGGGACACGGCGCAGCGACGGAGCGAGCACCAGCAGCCAGAAGCGCCCGCCGAAGGACAGCCGGCGCAGCTCGGCGCCCGGGTCGCTGTCGCGCCGACGCGCCAGGAGGAGTGCCGCGCGCCGCTGGACCGCGTAGATCCGCCGGTACAGGCGGTGCGGCCGGACGTCCACGCCCGGTGACGCCGACGACCACGGCGCGTGCACGGCGATCCGGAGCGAGGACCGGGACACCGTCTCGCGGACCCAGGTCGCCACGGCTCCCCCGCTGCCGTCGAAGCGCTCCTCGGCGGCCAGCACCACGGCGACCTCGACCGGGGCGGCGGAGCCGGGCCGGAGCCGGGCGGGCAGTCGCGACAGGACGAGCGATCGCGCCTCGGCGATGTCGCGCCCCGGCGCCAGGAGGGCGGTCGCTCCCAGCACGAGGACCGCGAGCGCCAGCTCCACCGGGAGCAGCCGCAGGGGCGCGCCCTCGGGGAGCAGGCGGAGCAGGAGCAGCACGATCGCCATCGGTGCGGCGAGCAGCGGCCCCGCGGCGCACGCGCGCAGGAACGCGCCGAGGCGCACTCCGAGCACCACCCGCAGCACGGCGCAGGTGACGGCGAAGCCGAGAGCGCTCGAGAGCAGCAGCCCGCCGATCAAGCCGTCGAGTCCGAACAGCACTCCCCCGCCGACGATCATCGGGACCGTGATCGCGGTCTTCACGATGTTCACGACCAGCCCGAACCGCACCCGGTCCATCGCCATCAGGATGAAGCCGACCGGATTGCCGATCGCCCGCACCGCGCCCACCACCGTCAGTGCGCTCGTCATGCCCGCGATCCAGCCCCAGCCGGGTCCGTAGAACAGCCGCACGATCTCCTCGGAGCGCAGCGCCACCAGCATCAGCGGCGGGATGCTCGCCATGCTGAGCACCGCGGTGACGCGGAGGTGGTTCCGCGCGACGCGCTCACGGTCGTGCTGGATCGAGGAGAACACCGGGAACATCACCCGCGTCACGATCGGGTTGACCCTCGCGGGGAGGTTCACGGCGAGGTTGTATCCCAGGGTGTACCCGCCCAGCTGGGCCGGTCCGAGCAGGCGGCCGATCGCGAGCGAGCCGGCGTTCGAGCCCAGGTAGTTGACGATGCCGTCGAGGGTCTGGAAGACGCCGAAGGAGAGGAAGCGGGCGGTCTCGCGGATCCGGAACCGGAACCGCAGCCGGAACCAGCGGCGGGCCTGCACGAGGGCGAGCACGGAGCGCAGAGCCGCGGTCGCGACGAGCCCCCACGCATAGGAGAGCGCCCCCGCGCCCGAGACCGCGAGGCAGACCGTCACGGCGAAGCCGCCGACGAGAGCGATCGTCTCGGACACGGCGACCGCTCGGAACCGGATCCCCTTCTCGAGCACCGCTCTCGGCACCTGCCCGGCCGCGCTGCCCACGAACACGAGCGAGGCGACGGTGAGGACCGGCGCCGCGGCGGCGGACCCGAGCAGGGAGGCGATCGGTGCGGCGCCCAGGAGGACGGCGACGGTGACCAGGAGCCCGACGGAGAGGTTGAGCCAGAAGACCGACGAGAGCTCGAAGCTGGTCGCCCGCCGGCGCTGGATGATCGCCTGGGCGACCCCCATTCCGAGGAAGATGTCGACGAACGCGTTGAGCAGGGCGACGATCGCGATGATCCCCATCTCGGAGGGGTCCAGCAGTCTCGCCAGGAGCGCGAACTGCCCGAGCTGCACGACGAGCGCGACGGCGAACGAGACCGCCGTCCAGGCGGTCGCGTCGACGGTGCTCCGGCGCAGGCTCACCTCTCCCGCCCGGCGGAGGCCGGACGGAGGCCCGGTCGCGGATCGTCGGCGCGGTGCTCGGCGCGGCTCATCCGTGATCTCCGTCCGTCGTCGACGCTGACCGCCCGGCCGCTCGGTCGTAGAGGTCCTCGAGGTCGCGGATCCGCTCGGCGAGGTCGAACGAGGCGAGCACGCGCTCCCGCCCGGCCGCGCCCATCCGCGTCGCGCGGTCCGGGTCCCGGAGCAGGGCGGCGAGCGCCCCGGTGAGGCCGGGCACGTCCCCCTCCGGGACGAGCAGCCCGGTGACGCCGTCCTCGACCGCCTCCGGGACGCCGCCGTGGTGGTACGAGACGACGGGGACGCCGGCGAGCGCGGCCTCGAGGAAGACCATGCCGAAGCCCTCGGAGTCGCCTGTCGCCGCGGTCCGCGACGGTGCGCAGAAGACCGCGGCGCCGGCGAGGAGGCGAGCGACCTCGGCGGGGGGCAGGGAGCCGGTGAAGGTCACCCGCAGGCGCAGCCGCGCCGCCTGCTCGACGAGCGCCTCCCGCAGGTGGCCGTCGCCGACGACGGTCAGGGGGACGTCGCGGATCGGTCCGGGGAGGGCGGCGACCGCCTCGAGCAGATCCGGGACGCCCTTCTTGTCGGTGAGGCGTCCGACGAAGACGATTCCCGCGCGCTCCGCAGCCGGTGCGGCCTCGGGGCGGGAGGTCGGGACGCCGATGTAGCCCACTCCGGTGCGCCGCGGGTCCGCGCCCAGGCGCAGGAGCCCGTCGGTGATGAAGCGGGAGACCCCGATCACCGCGTGCGCGGTGCGGAAGACGGCGCGGGCCTCGAGGGCGCGGTGAGCTCGGGCGAGGGGGCGGAGCAGGCGCGGAGCTCCGGTCGCGAGCGGCCAGCTGGTCACGTCGTAGCCGTGCCCCGTCACGACGAGCGGGAGGCGCCTCCTCCGTGCGTACCGCGCGATGAAGACGGCGTCGATGAGGAAGTGCGCGTGGATGAGGGCGGGCCGGTGCTCATCGACGATCGCGTCGAGCCGTCGTGACACTCCGAGCCACCGCAGGAGGAGGGACCGCCGCCCGCGAGGGGTGATCGGATCGTGCAGGACGATGTCCGTGCGGTCGTGGAGGACGCCCGAGCCGGTGCGCTCGAGGCCCACTCCGAGGGCGCGCCAGCGCTCGAGTCCGTGCATCTGATTGCGGACGAACGTCTCGGAGTCCTGCAGCCACGCGCGCTTCCAGACCAGGACCAGCGGCCTCTCGGCGGCGGCGGCGACTCCCGCGTGCTCAGCGGACGGCACGGCGCACCCGGTAGCGGAGGGCCGCGACCACGCTCGGCAGCACCCGCACGGCGTCGCCCAGATAGCGCCGCCAGAGCCTGCCGGGCTCCCGGCTGAGCCGGTGCGCCCACTCGAGGCCGAGGCGCTGCACCACGAGCGGCGCCCGCGGGATCTCGCCGGCGAGGAAGTCCACGGCGGCGCCGACGCCGAGGCACACCGCTCCCGTGCCGCCGACGGCGAGCAGGCGCTCGCGGACCTCCTCCTGCTTCGGGGAGCCGAGGCAGAGCGCGACGATGCGGACGTCGGCCGCGCGCAGGGTCGAGGAGAGGCGGGCGAGGTAGGCGTCGTCCGCGAGCTCGGCCGGCTCCGGCGAGACGACGACCGGCACCTGCAGCCCGGCGAAGCGCTGCTGCAGCTCGGCGGCTGCGCGATCGCCGACTCCGGGGCGTCCGCCGATGAGAGCGACCGGCGCGCCCTCGAGCGCCGCGCGACGGCAGACCTCGGTGAAGAGGTCGATGCCCGTCACGCGGCTCGCCGTGCGGTGACCGTACGAGCGGGCCAGCCAGACCAGAGGCGCCCCGTCGAGCACCACGAGGGACGCCCGGCCGTAGTACCGCCGGAACTCGCCGGAGTGCTTCCAGCGCACGAAGTGGTCGGTGTTCGGCGTGACGACCAGCTCGTCGCGGCCGCTCCGGGACAGCTCGAGCACGGCCTCCGCCGCCTCGTCGAGCGTGGTGATGCTGGCCGGCATCCGCTCGATGCGGCCGGTGATGTAGGAGGTCATGCCGGTGCTCCTCGGGGGTCGGTGCGGGAGGGAGGGAACGGAGCGGAGGTGCGGAAGGGGCCGGTCGCGGCCGCCTGCACGGGGACCGTCACGTCGTGCACCGGGTGCTCCTCCGATCGGAGAGCCGGCGGCGGGTGTCGTGCACGGCGTAGAGGATCCGGCTGAGCGCCGTGAAGGCGGCGGGGACGTGCTTGAGCACCAGCCCCAGGACGAGCAGCCGCGGCGACCGCGCGGAGCGGAGCACGCGGACGTCGCGCAGCGCCTCGGACCCGAGCCGGACGCCGGTCTCGACGAGCGCCGCGTCGGAGTTCTGGCGGATCGGGGTGAGCGCGACGGGGACGGCGTAGAACCAGGTCGTGAACCAGTCCGACAGCGGGCGCGGCACCTCCTCGAACGTACGGGCGAGCGCCGCGCGCATCTCCTCGGCGCAGACCAGGAGGTTCCGGAGGTCCGGGTCGCGCCGACGGGTGATCGAGGACGCCGTGTGGACGTAGGAGTAGAGGATCTCCGGCACGAAGAGCACCCGTTCCGACGCCTGGACCGCCCGCAGCACGCCGACGAAGTCGGACTGGGAGCTCAAGCGCGGGAAGAGCTCCTCCTGCAGGACGGCGCGGCGGAAGAGCTTGTTCCAGAGGAAGCCGTGCAGGCGTCCGGACGCCATCCGCTCGAGAGCGAGTTCGGACGAGACCAGTTCGCGCCGGTCGAGGCCGTCGATCACACGTCCGGAGGTCGACTGCCGGGTGCGGTAGAGCGCCCGGCAGACGACGACGTCGGCCGCCGTCCGCTCGGCCTCGGCGGTGAGGGTCCGGAGGATCTCCGTGTCCCACTCGTCGTCGACGTCCACGAACCAGACGAACTCGGAGTCGATGCCGTCGAGGGCGCGGTTCCGGGCGGCAGCGACGCCGCCGTTCTGCTCGAGGAGCAGGACCCGGGCGTCCTCGCGTCCCTCGGCCCACTTCTCGAGCACCTCCGCCGTGCCGTCCGAGGACGCGTCGTCGACGAGGACGACCCGCATCCCCGGTCCGAGAGTGAGTGCGAGCCGCGCGAGGAAGCCGTCGAGCCGGGCGATCGCGTTGTAGCAGGGAGCCACGACGGTCACCGAGTGCACGCGCCCGCTCACCGTCGGCCCCCGAGCTCGCGGTAGGCGGCGACGACGGGGCCGAAGACGGCGTCGGGCGAGGCGGCCTCGTCCACCCACGCCTTCGCGCGGTCGGCCTGCATCAGGAGCCCCTCGGGTCGCTCCAGAGCGGCGGCGAGGAGCTCGGCGATCCGCTCCCCGTCGGCGTCGGCGGGGAGCAGGAGGCCCCGACCGTCGGCGAGCAGCTCACCCACACCGCCGACGTCGGTCGCCACGACCGGGCGACGGCGGGCCATCGCCTCCAGCATCACGAGCGGAGTCCCCTCCCACCGCGAGGTCGACAGGAGGAGATGCGCCGCGTCCAGCGCTCCGGTCACGTCCGCCGACGGACCGGCGAAGTCGACCACTCCGGCTCCCCGGGCGCGCTCGCGCAGCACCGGCAGCATCGGACCGTCGCCGAGCCAGGTGCCGGTGACGGGCCGGACCCGGGCGAGGGCCTCGACGGCCGCGAGGAAGCGGATCGGGTCCTTCTGCTCCGCGAGCCGCCCGATGCCGAGGACGCGGACGACCGGCTCGGCGAGTTCCTGCGCGCTCGCGGGCTCCGCGGTGACGTTCGCCGGGGCGTTGCCGGTGACCACGACGCGATCCTGCGGGCGGCCGTAGTCCTCGACGACCATCCGCCCCACGGAGGCGGAGACGGCGAACACCCGCCGGGAGCGGAAGGAGAGCGCTCGCCTGTCGATCCCGGGCAGCTCGGTGTGCGCGTGCTCGACCACGGGGACACCGAGCGCGGCGCCGACGAGGAGGGCCAGCAGAGCCTCGCGGCGATGGTGGGCGTGCAGGACGTGCGGGCGGAACCGGCGGACGGCGAGAGCGACGCCGCGGAGATCGGCCGCGAAGCCCTGTCTCGGTCTCGGCACCACGAAGACGGGCGACTCCTGCGCGGCGCGGTCGCTGAGCGGCCCGGGACGCCCCCAGTAGGCGGTCTCGCAGCCGTGCTCGCGGCTCCACACGCCCAGGGAGAGGGCCACACGCTGCGCTCCGCCGTCCTCGAAGGAGTCGAGGACGTGCAGGATCCGCAGGGATCGGGAACGGGCGGCCCTCATGAGAGCGCCCCGTCGGGAACCGCGCCCGGGAAGCGGACGTCGAGTTCGGCCAGGACGGCGTCGACGTCGCGGCCCATCGTCCCGGGATCGACGTCGTAGTGATCGGCGAGGAGGTCGACGACCTCGTCCCGGCGCCGGCGCTGCCGGATCACGGCCTCGAAGACCGAGGCGGCGCTCAGCGAGAGCACGATCGGGGGCACCGACGGGCGGGACAGGTCGAGCACGTAGACCTGACGGTCCGTGCGCTCGACGGCGAAGCGCTGGGCCGGCGGCGCGCTGCCACCCTGCGCCTCGGCGGAGGCCTCCACCGGATGCACGGCGCTCGCCGCGGGATCGGACGAGGCCGGGAGGTCGCTCACCGGCGCCGTGGTCGCCGCGATCGCCTCGAACGAGGACGCCGGGCCCTGCTCCTCGCTGCGGCCGCTCAGCGCCACCCTGGCGAAACCGGTGAGGGCGGAGGGGAGGCCTCGGAGCGCCCGCAGGGTCCGCTCCCCCCGGAGCCGGAGCCGACGTCGGACCGTCGTCGCCTCGGGATGGCTCGCCTCGAGATCCGCGCGGGTGGGGAAGGCGGCTCTCAGCAGCAGGCCTCCCTTCAGGCGCCAGGGAGCGGACGCCACGGCGTGCAGCCAGTTGAAGGTGTGCCGGTCGGAGCTGCGGCGCACGTCCCAGAGAATCTGGGCCTGCCGGTAGCGCTCCTCGGGCGCGGCGGGGACTCCCCAGGAGGTGAGGAGCTCCGTCATCGGCGTCTGCGCGCCGAGCTCGACGGCCGCGTCGCGGATCGCCTCGCGCTCCTCGCTCGGAAGGCCGGCGGCGTGCGCCTTCAGAACCGCCAGCGCCGTGGTCGCCGAGGCGGAGCGCGCGCTGCGCAGCTGGTGCAGGGCGTGCAGCACGAGGTGGTGCGCGCGCCCGGGGATCCGCAGGGTCTCGTCGCTCAGCGGCAGATCCTCGGCGGCCGCCCAGAGGCGGTCGAAGACGATCCGCTCCTCCTCGAAGGCACCCGGGAAGGAGCGGTGGACGTCGACGTCGCACGGCCACGAGGGGTGGACGAGCGTGATCGAGTGGTCGACGAAGAGCGTCCAGCTGAGAGCCTCGGCGCGGCGGCGCCAGCCCATCGAGGCGAGCAGCCCGAGAGCCTCGTCGAAGCGCTCGGGGTCGACCCAGAGGTCGACGTCGGCCGACGTCATCGGCGCGCGGATCCCCTGGCGGTGCAGACCCTCGCCCTTCACCACGAGGTTGCGGACGCCGTGCGTCCGCAGGGTGTACTGCACCAGCACGGCGGCCAGGCGCAGGGCGACGGCGTTCGGCAGCATCGCGTCGGCGGAGGCGCCGACAGCAGGAACCGGTTCAGGCGACACGGACGCGTCCCTCCGCGAGGGCGAGGATCTCCTCGGCCGCGACGGACCACGGGCGCTCCCGCGCGAGCTCGGCGGCCCCCCGGGAGAGAGCCGTCCACTCGCGCCGGAGCCGATGGAGGGCGTCCTCGTAGTCCTCGCGCGTCGCGTCGTCGGAGAGGACCACGCCCGCCCCCGCCGCGCAGAGATCGGCCAGGACGCTCGACTCGATCGCGAGGACCGGCAGCCCGCTCGCCAGCGCGTCGAGTCCGGCGGCCGCGCCGGTCGTCGTCGGCGTCAGGTGGGCGTACACGTGGGAGTGGCGGAGCACCTCGACGACGCCGTCGCGGTCCTGCTCGCCGACGGAGCGCAGCCCCGACGCGAGGTCGTCGGCGATGCCGCCGCCGTCGTCGATCACGGTGACGTACTCGGTGCCGTCCAGCCGGGCGAGGAGATCGAGCCGCTCGGTGCCCCGGTCGAGACCGGAGGCTCCCACGGCGGCGAAGCGGAGGGGCCCGTCGGGGGCGGACGGCGTCGGGAACGACGCGTCGGGCAGGCCCAGGGGCACGACCGTTCCCGCGAGGGCTGACGCGAGCCGCTCCGTCGGGGTGACGACGACAGCACCGCGGCGCTCCTCCTCGAACCGGAGGCGCGGGAGTGCCGGGAGGTCGTCGGCCAGGAGGACGGTCGTCGGAGCGAGCCCGGCGAGCTCCACGGCCGTCCCCGGGAGAGCCACCACGAGGTCGGGCCGCTCCGGGGCGAGCAGTCGGCGGGCCCGGCGCGTGACGACGGCGAGCCCGACGGACCCGGCGCCCCTCCGGCGGGCGGGCTCGAGGAAGCGGGCGAGCACGCTGGGGCGGAGCTCCGCCCCGCTGAACCCCTCCGGGTCACCGGTCACCACGACCACGCGGTGCCCCTGGCGGCGCCAGGCGCGCTCGAGCGGAGCCGCGTGCCAGGCGTCGAGGGCGACGATCCCGATGGTCAGCACGGGCGGACTCCCCCCGTCAGGGGGGATCGGCGGCAGGGACCGGGAGACGGGAGGAGCGCGGAATCCCGCTGGTCGATGACCTCGTGCACAGGGCGGTACCTCTCTCCGTCGCGGCAGGCGGAGCCGCGGACGTCGGAGAAGTTATCCCCGTGCCCGGCGGCCTCCGAGTGGGAGGCGCGATACGGAGGCGGGGGCGGCGTGCGCGCCGCTCACGGAGTCGGATCGCGTCGGCAGCGGTCGCTCGACCGTCAGTCCCCGCCACGGGTTCCGCGCCCGCCGCACCGGCATGCGGAGGCACCGCGGCGCCGCCGATAGAGTCGGCTCCGTGACCCTCTCCCCGCAGATCTTCACGCTCCCCTCGGCGGTGCAGCGGACCCCCGCCGCAGCTCCTCACCCGGGGCTGCTCCGATGAGGGGCATCGTCCTCGCGGGTGGTTCGGGGTCGCGGTTGTGGCCGATCACCAAGGGCATCTCGAAGCAGCTGATGCCGATCTACGACAAGCCGATGATCTACTACCCGCTGTCGACGCTGATGATGGCCGGGATCGACGAGGTCCTCGTGATCACGACCCCCGAGTACAACGACCAGTTCCGCGCCCTGCTGGGCGACGGGTCGAGCCTGGGCATGCGGATCGAGTACGCCGTGCAGCCCTCCCCCGACGGGCTCGCGCAGGCGTTCCTGATCGGCGAGGAGTTCATCGGCGACGAGTCGGTCGCCCTGGTCCTGGGCGACAACATCTTCCACGGCACCGCCCTGGGCACCGCCCTCGCGGCGAACACCACGATCGAGGGCGCCGTCATCTTCGCCTACCAGGTCGCCGACCCGCGCGCCTACGGGGTCGTCGAGTTCGACGAGAACTTCCGAGCCGTCTCCATCGAGGAGAAGCCCGAGCAGCCGCGCAGCAACTACGCCGTGCCCGGCCTCTACTTCTACGACAACGACGTCGTGGCGATCGCGAAGACGATCACGCCCTCGGCCCGCGGCGAGCTCGAGATCTCGACGATCAACGAGCGCTACCTCGAGGCGGGGCGGCTGAACGTCGAGGTCCTCGACCGGGGAACGGCCTGGCTCGACACCGGGACCTTCGATTCCATGATCGAGGCGACGGAGTTCGTGCGCGTGATCGAGCAGAGGCAGGGGTTCAAGATCGGCTGCATCGAGGAGATCGCCTGGCGCAACTCCTGGATCGACGACGCCCGCCTCGCCGAGCTCGCCGCACCGCTGGTCAAGAGCGGATACGGCGCCTACCTCCACCGCCTGCTCAGCCTCGAAGGCGTGAACGCGGGCCGCTGAGCCCGGCCTCCCCCGACCTTCCCGACCTCCAGGAGAACCCGTGCGGATCCTCGTCACCGGCGGTGCCGGCTTCATCGGCAGCAACTTCGTCCACCTGACCCTGCGCGAGCGTCCCGACGCGCGGATCACCGTGCTCGACAAGCTCACCTACGCGGGCAGCCGCGACTCCCTCGCCCCCGTCGCCGACCGAGTGCGGCTGGTCGAGGGCGACGTCGCCGACGCCGAGCTGGTGGACCGGCTGGTCGCCGACGCGGATCTGGCGGTCCATTTCGCCGCGGAGTCGCACAACGACAACTCCCTGCACGACCCGACGCCCTTCCTCGCGACGAACGTCATCGGCACCTTCGCGCTCCTGCAGGCGGTGCGCGCGCACGACGTGCGGTACCACCACATCTCGACGGACGAGGTGTACGGCGACCTCGAGCTCGAGGACCCCGCGCGCTTCACCGAGCACACCCCGTACAACCCCTCCAGCCCGTACTCCTCGACCAAGGCCGCCAGCGACCTCCTCGTGCGCGCCTGGGTGCGCTCCTTCGGCGTGCGCGCCACGATCTCCAACTGCTCCAACAACTACGGCCCCTACCAGCACGTCGAGAAGTTCATCCCCCGCCAGATCACCAACGCCATCGACGGCATCCGCCCCAAGCTCTACGGCACCGGCGCCAACGTCCGAGACTGGATCCACGTCGACGACCACAACACCGGCGTCTGGGCCATCATCGACCGCGGCGAGATCGGCGAGACCTACCTCATCGGCGCCGACGGCGAGAAGAGCAACCTCGACGTCGTCACCCGCATCCTCGCCGCCTTCGGACAACCCGAGGACGCCTTCGACCACGTCACCGACCGCGCCGGACACGACCTCCGCTACGCCATCGACTCCACCCGCCTGCGCACCGAACTCGACTGGCGCCCCCGCTATACCGACTTCGACGCCGGACTCGCCGCCACCATCGACTGGTACCGCGCCAACGAGGACTGGTGGCGCCCCGCGAAGGCCGCCACCGAGGAGAAGTACTCCGCTCAGGCCTGAGGCGGCCCGCCGGCGGGGATCAGTGCGGACCGACTCCGGTCGACACCCGGCCGGAGAGCCGCGGAGAGTCGCACGGGCCGGGCGTCCGCTTCGCGCTGGACCGACCGGACAGGACGATGCGGAGCAGCTGCAGTGGCTCGAGGAGGTAGCGGGCCGCGAGCCGGCGCGGGTCGCGCGCCAGGCGGAACAGCCACTCCACGCCCAGGGCGCCCATCCACCGCGGGGCGAGCGCCTGCGTGCCGGCGATGTAGTCGAGGCAGCCCCCCACGTTCGCGAACGCCGCCCGCGGGGCGAGGTCCCGGTTCTCCAGGATCCAGCGCTCCTGGCGGGGCATGCCCATCCCGACCAGGACGAGATCGGCACGGGCGAGCGACTCGGCGAGCGGCCGCTCCTCGCCGATGCCGTGCCACTGCTGGTCGAATCCGTCGTACGCGAGCCAGGTCATCCGGGACGTGCGGGCGGCGACCGCCTCCGCCGCTTTGGCCGAGGACTCCGGCGTGCCGCCCACGGCGACCACCACCAGAGGCTCGTCGTTCTCGATCAGCGGGAACAGCCAGTCGGTGCTGTGTAGAAGGCTTCGCCGACGTCCGTCCAGGAGCCCGCGCCGCCCGCGGTGAGAGAGAGGCTCTGATCGCTGGGCCAGCCGACCTCCCCGACCGAGCAGTGCACCCCGTACCGCCGGCACCACTGCCCGAAGGTCGTCACCGCCGCCACGAAGACCTGCTCGTCGGTGCCGCCCTGCTTGTCCGAGCGCAGGGTCGTGCCCGTGCAGCCGGGGTAGAAGTGCTGCGAGTACACGATCCGGTCCAGCGGGTCCTGGATCCACGGCCCGTCGGGTGCGATCGCAGCGACCGTGCCCGTCGTCACCTCCCGCATCCCCTCGACCCAGATCGTGTGCCGATCGCCGGTCCCCCGGACGGCCGACACCACGGCCTCCGTGTAGGCCTTGTAGGTCTCGACGGGGACCAGCGACCGCTTCACCTCGTTGAAGAGGTCGTAGGCGGCGATGCGTCCGTCGTCCTGGAACTCCGCCGCGAGCAGGGTCCAGACCCGCTGCGCCTGGGATACCGAGAGCCCGGATCCGAACCAGACGGTCCCCTCGGGCAGATCGCCCTGGCTCGCCGGATAGGTGCCGTTGTTGTGCAGGTCGAGCACGGCCCGCATGCCGGCGGCGCCGATGGCGGCGATCTCGGTCCGGAGCAGCGCGACCGCCGCCGGATCGAGCCCCTTCGCCAGAGCGTCGTCGGTGCTCTCCCCGTCGGCCTGCGGCTGCAGGAGCGACCAGGGCACCGCGAGCCGGACCAGGGTGAGCCCGCGGTCCGCCAGGAACTCGTAGCTCTCGGCCGGATTCCCGGCGGTGCAGTCGACTCCGACGTCGACGCGCGACTGCAGGTCGAACACGTTCACGCCGCGGAGGTAGGACCGGCCGCCCAGGTAGTCGTCGACCGAGCCGATGGCAGGCGCGGGCGACGCGGAAACGGACGACGGCGCGCAGGCCACGGGAGCAGTTCCGTCGCTCCGCTCGAGGAGCCGCACGGCGACTACGACGAGGGCCGCGACCACCACGACGGCCAGGAAGATCAGCAGCGGGCGGCGGAGCCCATGGCGCGGCCGATCGCGTGCGGCGGCGATGCGAGCCTCCCGAGCCTGCCTGCCCGGTGCGGCCACCGGATCGCCGCTGAGGCTAGCAGAGCTCCGCGACGCCTCAGCGCACCGCCACCGTCGCGCGGTCGCGGCCGGTGAGGTCGCGCTGCGTGGTCGCTCCGCGCCAGCCGTCGGCAGTGAGCAGGGCGCGGATATCGGCGCCCTGCAGCTCGCCGTGCTCCATCACCAGCACTCCCCCGGGGCGGAGCAGGCGGAGGGCGGTCGCCGAGAGCGAGCGGACGACGTCCAGGCCGTCCTCGCCGCCGTAGAGCGCCGAGGGCGGGTCGAACAGGCGCACCTCCGGGTCGCGCGGGACGGCGGCGGCCGGGATGTAGGGCGGGTTGGAGACGACGACGGAGACGGTGCCGTCCAGCTCGGGAAGTGCCCGGGCGAGGTCGTCGAAGACGATGCGGGCGTTCTCGAGCCCGAGCCGCTCGCGGTTGCCGCGGGCCCAGATGAACGCCTCGGGAGCGTTCTCCACGCCGATCACGCGCGCGTGCGGCACCTCGTGCGCAAGCGCGAGCGCCAGGGCTCCGCTGCCCGTGCCGAGGTCGACGGCGATCGGCTCCGGATCGACGACCGCGCGGAGCGCGTCGATCGCGATCTGCGCGACGCCCTCGGTCTCGGGTCGCGGGACGAACACGCCGGGTCCGACCGCGAGCTCGAGCGAGCGGAACGGCGCGATCCCGGTGATGTGCTGCAGCGGCTCGCGAGCCGACCGGCGCTCGATCGCGCTCGCGAACGCCGCGGCGTGCTCGTCGTCGACGCTCAACCCCGTGATGAGGCGCGCCTGCAGCCGGCCGCGGCCGAGCCCGAGCAGGTGCCCGAGAAGAAGCTCCGCATCGACGTCCGGTGTGGGGACGCGGGCGGCGGCGAGGCGGGCGACCGCGTCCGCGAGGAGGGTGCGCGCGTCGACGCCGGTGGTCACGAGGGTCACGCGTCCTCGGAGCCGATGTCGGCCAGGCGGGCCTCCTCGTCGGCCTGGATGGCGCTCTCCACCACCGGGTCGAGCGCGCCGTTCATCACTCCGTCGAGGTTGTACGCCTTGTAGCCGGTGCGGTGGTCGGCGATGCGGTTCTCGGGGAAGTTGTAGGTCCGGATGCGCTCGGAGCGGTCCATCGTGCGGATCTGCGTCTTGCGCGCGTCCGAGGCCGCCGCGGCGATCTCCTCCTGCTGGCGGGCCAGGATGCGGGCGCGCAGCACGCGCATGCCCGCTTCACGGTTCTGCAGCTGGCTCTTCTCGTTCTGCATCGACACGACGATGCCGGTCGGGAGGTGGGTGATCCGCACGGCGGAGTCGGTCGTGTTGACGGACTGCCCGCCGGGACCGGAGGAGCGGTAGACGTCGATCTTCAGGTCGTTCTGGTTGATCGCGACCTCCTCGGGCGCGTCCACCTCGGGGAACACGAGCACGCCCGTGGTCGAGGTGTGGATCCGCCCCTGCGACTCGGTCACGGGGACGCGCTGCACCCGGTGCACGCCGCCCTCGTACTTGAGGTGCGCCCACACGCCCTGCGAGGGATCGGTGGCGTTGCTCTTGATCGCGACCTGCACGTTCTTGTAGCCGCCGAGGTCGGACTCGTCGCGGTCCAGGATCTCCGTCTTCCAGCCCTTCGCCTCGGCGTAGTGGAGGTACATCCGGAGGAGGTCGGCTGCGAACAGCGCGCTCTCGGCTCCGCCCTCGCCGCCCTTGATCTCCATGATGACGTCGCGGCCGTCGTCGGGGTCGCGCGGGATGAGCAGGCGCCGCAGCTTCTCCTGCGCCACCCGCAGCGACTCCTCCAGCTCGGGGACCTCCTCCGCGAAGGCCTCGTCCTCGCGGGCGAGCTCGCGCGCGGCCTCGAGGTCCTCGCCGGCCTGGATCCAGGCGGAGTGGGCCGACTTGATCTGGCTCAGCTCCGCGTAGCGCCGGTTGACCTTCTTGGCGCGGGCGGCATCGGCGTGGAGGGCCGGGTCGGAGAGCTGCGTCTGCAGGTCCTCGTGCTCGGCGAGGAGGACGCTGACGGATTCGAACATGGGGTCCTGGCTTCCGGAGGTGGTCGGGGTCGGGCTCATCGCCCGGGGACGCGAAAACGCCCGCGGCCGCCCCCGGTGACAGGGGCGACCGCGGACGTCGGGGCGCTAGTGGTGGCCGTTGCCGTGGCCGGCGGTGGCCGGGCCGACGGCCGACTTCGAGACCTGCATGAGGAACTCGACGTTGGACGAGGTCTCCTTCAGGCGCGACAGGATGATCTCCAGCGCCTGCTGCTGGTCGAGCCCGGCGAGGGCGCGGCGCAGCTTCCAGGTGATCTTGACCTCGTCGGCGCTGAGCAGCATCTCCTCGCGGCGCGTGCCGGAGGCGTTCACGTCGACGGCGGGGAAGATCCTCTTGTCGGCGAGGTGACGGGAGAGGCGGAGCTCCATGTTGCCGGTGCCCTTGAACTCCTCGAAGATCACCTCGTCCATCTTCGAGCCGGTCTCGATGAGCGCCGTCGCGAGGATGGTGAGCGAGCCGCCGTTCTCGATGTTGCGCGCCGCTCCGAAGAACTTCTTCGGCGGGTACAGCGCCGAGGCGTCCACGCCGCCCGAGAGCACGCGGCCCGAGGGAGGAGCGGTCACGTTGTAGGCGCGGCCGAGACGGGTGATGGAGTCGAGCAGCACGACCACGTCGTGGCCCAGCTCGACCAGGCGCTTCGCGCGCTCGATCGCGAGCTCGGCGACGGTCGTGTGGTCCTCGGCCGGGCGGTCGAAGGTGGAGGCGACGACCTCGCCGCGCACGGTGCGCTGCATGTCGGTGACCTCCTCCGGACGCTCGTCGACCAGGACGACCATCAGGTGGACCTCGGGGTTGTTCTGCACGATCGCGTTGGCGATCTGCTGCAGGACGATGGTCTTGCCGGCCTTGGGCGGCGCGACGATCAGGCCGCGCTGTCCCTTGCCGATCGGGGCGACCAGGTCGATGATCCGCTGGGTCAGCTTGCCGGGCTCCGTCTCGAGGCGCAGGCGCTCGGTCGGGTAGAGCGGCGTGAGCTTCTGGAACTCGACGCGCGCAGCGGCCTCCTCGACGGTCTGGCCGTTGATCGAGTCGACGCGGACGATCGCGTTGTACTTCTGGCGGCCGCCGCCCTCGCCCTCGCGGGGCTGGCGGATGGCGCCGACGACCGCGTCGCCCTTGCGCAGGTTGTACTTCTTGACCTGGCCGAGGGAGACGTAGACGTCGCTGACGCCGGGCAGGTACCCGGTGGTGCGCACGAAGGCGTAGTTGTCGAGGACGTCGAGGATGCCGGCGACCGGGATGAGGACGTCGTCCTCGCCGATCTCGGGCTCGAAGTCGTCGCCGATCGCTCCGCCGCGGCGCTTGCGGTCGCGGTAGCGGCTGCGGCGGCCGTCCTCGCCCTCGGCCTGCTGGCCGTTCTGGGGCTGTCCGGAGCCGTTCTGCTGAGGAGCCTGCTGGCCCTCGGACTGCGCGGCGCGCGCGCCCTGACCGTTCTGCGGCTGGGACTGCGAGGCGGGGCTCTGCTGAGCGTCGTTCTGGCGGTCGTCCCCGCGGTTGCGGTTCCGGTTGCGGCGGTTGCGACCGCGGCCGGTGCCCTGCTGGTCGCCGTTCTGCTGCTGGTCGCCGCCCTGCTGCTCCTGCTGGTCGCCGGAGTCGGAGGAGTCGGCGTCGTTCTCGGCGGGCGCCTGCTCGGCCTGCTCGCTCTGCTCGGAGGCGCCCCCGCGGCTGCGGCGGCGTCCGCGGCGCTCGCGCTGGCCGCCCTCGCGGGAGGAGTCGTCCGACTCCGGCCCGTTGGGCAGCTCGATGTCGATGACGGGCTTCGCAGCCTGGTCGGCGTCGCGGTCCTGCTCGATGACGGGGAGGTCGGGGATCAGCGACTCGACGCCGGTCCCGCCGGGGATGTTGAGGTGCTCGCCGGCGGCGACGGTGCCGCTGGAGGCGCGGCGCGAGCTGCGTCGGCGGGGCGCGCGCTCGGCGGGCTCGGCGACCGGCTCGGCCGCCGCGGGGAGCTCGAGCTCGACGGGGGCCGACTCGGCGGCCGTCGCGGAGGGCTCGTCGACGGTGGGCGCGGCCTGCTCGAGGACGTCGGCCGTGTCGGCCTCGGTGCTCTCGACGGGCGTCGGCAGCTCCGCCGGCGCCTCGGGCTGCGGAGCGGACTGCTCGGCCACATCGGCCGGCTCGGCCTCGACGCCGGTTGCGTCGACGTCCGGGGCGACCGCTGCGTCGTCCGGACCGACCGCGTCTGCGATCGCGGCGGGCGCGTCCTCGGCGGAGGCGGCGCGCAGGTCCGAGATGGCCTGGACCAGCTCGCCCTTGCGGAGCTTGGAGGCGCCGCCGAGGCCGAGCCGCGTCGCGAGAGCCTGGAGCTCGGCGACGCGCAGACCGGAGAGGTCGGCGGTGAGGTCCACGGTCGAGCCGTGGGTGTTGACGTCTGTCACTGGAGAGGGTTCCTTCCCCCCGGGAACGAGTGCTCACCGGGAGAGCTCATCGACCGTGCGGTGCCATCGCGTGTTCTGATCCACGCGATGCTCTCGGCCGCCGGGACCGACTGCCGCAGAGAGCGAGGAGAGGGCCCGGAGACCAGGCGCCGGTCTGCAAGAGGAGCAGGGGCGCCCTTCACACGATGTGATGGCCGTGGTTGTCGGGACGATCCGTCGGACAGATTCCGCTCGTTACGCGGTTCCTCGGGATGCGGTCCCCACTGTAGCACCCTTGAAGTCGACGGCCAGCATGTGCGCGCGCCACGGCGTGGGGGCCTCCCGCTCCACCAGATCCGCGGCGGCGAGGCGCTGGGCGGGGTCGCTGCAGAGCACCAGGACGCTCGGTCCGGCACCCGAGACGACGGCCGCGTAGCCGTTCGAGCGCAGCAGCGCGATCAGCGCTGAGGTCTCGGGCATGGCGGCCGCGCGGTAGTTCTGGTGCAGCTTGTCCTCGGTCGCCGCGAACAGCAGCTCCGGGCTCTGGATGAGGGCGGCGATCAGGAGCGAGGAGCGCGAGACGTTGAACACCGCGTCCTCGTGCGGCACGCTCTGCGGCTGCAGCGAGCGTGCCAGCCGCGTCGACATGGTGTGCTCGGGCACGAAGACGACCGGGGACACGCCGCGGTGGACCATGAGCTTCTTGGAGCGCGGTCGCAGCGGCGAGTCGTCGGCGCCGGAGGCGTGCGGCTCGACCCAGGCGATCGTGAGGCCGCCGAACAGTGCGGGCGCCACGTTGTCGGGGTGCCCCTCCATCTCGGTGGCGATGCGGAGGAGGTCGTCCGAGTCGAGCTCGACGACGCCCTCGAGCAGGCCCTTCGCGGCCATGATGCCGGAGACGATCGCGGCGCCGGACGAGCCCATCCCGCGGCCGTGCGGGATGATGTTGCGCGCGATCACCTCGATGCCGGGCATCTCCTGCCGCTGGTCGGCGAACGTGTACGCGATGGCCTGCACGACGAGGTTCGTCTCGTCGGTCGCCACCTCGCCCTCGCCGACTCCGTGCACGGTGACCCGCGCACCCGTGGCCGCGACGGCCGTCACGTCGAGCTCGTCGTAGAACGAGAGCGCCAGGCCGAGCGTGTCGAAGCCGGGGCCCAGGTTCGCCGAGGTGGCGGGGACCTTGACGTGGACGGTGCGGCCGACGGGAACCGCCGAGGTCATGCGCCGGCCAGCCCCAGCACGTCCGCGATCGCGGCGGTGTCGACCGGGACGACGGTCGGCGTGATGTCCGCGCCGTCGGCCGTGCGGAGCGCCCACTGCGGGTCCTTGAGCCCGTGGCCGGTGACCGTCAGGACGACGGTCGCGTCCTTAGGGATCGCTCCGGCCTCGGCGCGCTCGAGGAGCCCCGCGACGCTGATCGCCGACGCCGGCTCGACGAAGACGCCGACCTCGCCCGCGAGGATGCGGTACGCCTCGAGGATCTTCTCGTCGCTGATCGCGCCGAAGTAGCCGTCGCTGACGGTGCGCGCGTTCAGGGCGAGCTCCCACGAGGCCGGGTTGCCGATCCGGATCGCGCTGGCGATCGTCTCGGGGTGGCGGACCGGGGCGCCGTGCACGATCGGAGCGGAGCCCTCGGCCTGGAAGCCGAACATGCGCGGGAGGCGGGTCGACTCGCCGCGCTCCAGCTCCTCCGAGTAGCCGCGGAAGTAGGCGGTGTAGTTGCCCGCGTTGCCGACCGGGACGATGTGGAAGTCCGGCGCGTCGCCCAGCACCTCGACGACCTCGAAGGCCGCGGTCTTCTGGCCGGCGATGCGGTCCGGGTTCACCGAGTTGACCAGGTGGACCGGGTAGTTCTTCGCGAGGTCGCGGGCGATGTCGAGGCAGTCGTCGAAGTTGCCCTGCACCTGCAGCAGCTGCGCGTTGTGCGCGATCGCCTGGCTGAGCTTGCCCAGGGCGATCTTGCCCTCCGGCACCAGGACGGCCGCGGTGATGCCGGCGTGCGTCGCGTAGGCGGCGGCCGACGCGGAGGTGTTGCCGGTCGAGGCGCAGATGACGGCCTTCGCGCCGTGCTCGACGGCCTTCGAGATCGCCATGGTCATGCCGCGGTCCTTGAAGGAGCCGGTCGGGTTCATGCCCTCGTACTTGACCCACACCTTCGCGCCCGTGCGCGCCGAGAGGGCCGCTGCGGGGATGAGCGGCGTGCCGCCCTCGCCGAGAGTGATGACCGGGGTCGCCTCGGTGACATCGAGGCGGTCCGCGTACTCGTGCAGGACTCCGCGCCACTGCTTGGCCATCTCAGGCTCCTTCAACTCGTAGAACGGACGTCACGGCGCCGACGAAACCATGCGAATGGAGGGCGGTGACGGTGGCCGCCAGATCGGATTCCGCCGCGGCGTGCGTGCCGATGACCAGGGTAGCGGTCGGCTCGCGCCGCTCCGCACCGCCCTGCTCCTCCAGCGGGTCGGCACTGGGCGGGGTCTGCACCAGGGTCTCGACCGAGACGCCGTGGTCGGCGAAGACGCCCGCGATCTGCGCGAGCACGCCGGGGCGGTCGAGCACCTCGAGGGTGACCTGGTATCGGGTCGTGACGTGTCCGATCGGGAGGACCGCGAGTCCGGAGCTCGCGCTGGTCACCAGGCCGGGGCCGCCGACGACGTGACGGCGGGCGGCCGAGACGACGTCTCCGAGGACGGCGGAGGCCGTCTCGATCCCGCCGGCGCCGGCGCCGTAGAACATCAGGTCGCCGGCCGCCTCCGCCTCGACGAAGACCGCGTTGTTGGCCCCGTGCACGGCCGCGAGCGGGTGGGAGCGGTGCACGAGCGCGGGGTAGACCCGCGCGGACACGCCCTCCACGCCGGTCTTGGCGTCGGTCAGCCGCTCGCAGATCGCGAGCAGCTTGATCACATAGCCGGAGTCGCGGGCCTGGTCGACCTGCGCCTTCGTGATGCCGGTGATCCCCTCGCGGTGCACCAGGGTGACCGGGACGTCGGTGTGGAACGCGAGGCGGGCGAGGATCGCCGCCTTCTGCGCCGCGTCGTAGCCCTCGATGTCGGCGGTCGGATCGGACTCGGCGTAGCCGAGCTCGGTCGCGCGGGCGAGCGCGTCCTCGAGGCTCGCGTGCTCGGTGTCCATCCGGTCGAGGATGTAGTTGGTCGTTCCGTTGACGATGCCGAGGATGCGGTGGACCCGGTCGCCGGCGAGGCTGTCGCGCAGCGGCCGGATGATCGGGATCGCGCCGGCGACGGCCGCCTCGTAGTTGAGCTGGGCGCCCACCTGGTCGGCGGCCTCGAAGAGCTCGTTGCCGTGGGCGGCGAGCAGCGCCTTGTTGGCCGTGATCACGTCCGCGCCCGACGAGATCGCCGTGAGGATGTGGCTGCGGGCGGGCTCGAGCCCGCCGATCAGCTCGACCACGATGTCGGCGCCCAGGATCAGCGACTCGGCGTCGGTGGTGAGCAGGTGCTTCGGGATGTCGGCGGTGCGGGGCGCGTCCACGTCCCTGACGGCCACGCCCACGAGCTCCAGCGGCGCCCCCACGCGCTGGGCGAGCTCGTCGCCGTGGTCGAGCAGGAGGCGCGCCACCTGGGCACCGACGGACCCGGCGCCCAGCAGGGCGACGCGGAGGCTGCGGTACTCGATCATCGGGAGGTGGCCTTTCGTTCGATGCCGGCGTCGCGGCGGAGGAGGTCCTCCTCGGTCTCGCCGCGCACGAGGACGCGCGAGCGCCCGTCGCGGACGGCGACCACCGGGGGGCGCCCGAGGTAGTTGTAGTTGCTGGCGAGCGACCAGCAGTAGGCGCCGGTCGCGGCGACGGCGAGCAGGTCGCCCGGTCGCACGTCCGCGGGCAGGAAGTCGTCGTGGACGACGATGTCGCCCGACTCGCAGTGCTTCCCGGCCACCCGCACGAGGGCGGGCTCGGCCGAGGAGGAGCGGTCGGCGATCCGCGCCGTGTAGTCGGCGCCGTAGAGCGCCGGACGGGCGTTGTCGCTCATGCCGCCGTCGACGCTGACGTAGCGGCGGACCGCGGTCGAGCCCTCGGAGCCGACCGTCACGTCCTTCACGGTGCCCACCTCGTAGAGGGTGACGCCGGCGGGCCCGATCAGCGAGCGGCCGGGCTCGATCGCGATGTGCGGCACCGGGACGCCGCGGGCGGAGCACTGCTCGGCGACCGCGTCCGCGACGGCGGCCGCGATCTCGGCGATCGGGGTCGGGTCGTCGGCACTGGTGTACGCGATGCCGAAGCCGCCGCCGAGGTTGAGCTCCGGCACGGGGCCGTCCGCGAGCAGTGCCGCGTGGACGTCGAGCAGGCGCGACGCCGACTCCGCGAACCCGGCGGAGCCGAAGATCTGGGATCCGATGTGGCAGTGCAGCCCGAGGAACCGCAGGGAGGAGAAGGAGCGGATGCGGGCGACCGCGGCCGGGCAGTCGGCGAGTGCGAGGCCGAACTTCTGGTCCTCGTGCGCCGTGGCGAGGAACTCGTGGGTGTGCGCGTGCACTCCGCTGTTGACCCGGAGGCGCACCGCCTGCACGCGGCCGTGCCGCTCGGCCGCGGCTGCGACGCGCTCGATCTCGACGAGGCTGTCGAGCACGATCGTGCCCGCGCCCACCTCGACGGCCCTGTCGATCTCGCGGAGCGACTTGTTGTTGCCGTGGAGGCCGAAGCGCTCGGGCTCGATCCCGGCGGCGAGGGCCACTGCCATCTCGCCGCCGCTGGAGAGGTCGAGGTTCAGGCCCTCGTCGCGCATCCAGCGGGCGACCTCGGTCGAGAGGAACGCCTTGCCCGCGTAGTAGACCGTGACGCCGGTGCCGATGCGGCCGAGCTCGCGGGCGAAGACCTCGCGCATCTCGACGGCCCGGCGGCGGGCGTCGGCCTCGTCCACCACGTAGAGAGGAGTGCCGTGCTCGCGCACCAGCTCGGCGACGGGCACTCCGGCGATCCGGATCCCGCCGTCCTCGCCGCGCTCGGCGCTGTCCGGCCACACGCCGTCGGCCAGGGCGTTCGGGTCGGCGGGCGTGTGCAGCCACTCAGGCGCGAGCGGATGCCGGGGGGCGCGGGCGCGGGCGTCGACGGTGTCCACGGGTGAGACCTCACAGGAGAGAGTGGGAGCGTCACTGCGGGGCGAGCGGGTCCGGATTGACCCCTGAAGCCAGCGATGTCAGTGTTCGGCCCGCGGAAGACGCCGGCACAGGGCTCCGATCCTACCGGTCCGGGGCGGCGGCGCCGCGCGGGCTCAGGCGCACGTGCCCGGTTCCTGCTCCGCGGGGTCGCTGAGGAACGTCGGAGAGAGCGCGAAGCTCGCGTTCAGCGACTCGTCGGCGACCTCGACTCCGGTCAGCGTCAGTCCGCGCGGCACCGAGTCCGCGATGCACACGGAGGACGGAGCGAGCAGGTCGCCGGAGACGGCGCCGAAGCGGTCGCGGAAGTCGGTCGCCGAGAAGGTCGCACCGGCGGCGGAGACCTCGGCCGGGGTCAGCCGGATGGCGCCGTCCACGGCGGCGAGCTCCATCCCCACGCCCGCGCCGAGCCGGAGGCCCAGCACCTCGACGGAGGCGGTCACGCGCACGAGCGGAGCGTCCAGGGTCACCTCGTCGACGGGAACGGTGCTGCGCTCGGTGACGAGCCGCGAGACCGAGGCCGCGTCGATCGCGACCGTGGTGCTGCCGGACTCGACCGCTCCGACGCCGCTCACCGGCACCCCGATCAGGGTCGCGGCGACGTCGCCGTCGAGCTCGCCGAACGTCACGTCCGAGCTGCGCAGGTCGAGCCGGTCCAGCCGCCCCGAGACGAGCTGCGGGAGCACGGCCCAGCCGGCGACGTCGACGTCCACCGCCCGGTCCGCGGGCAGTGCGAGCGCCTCGCGGAGGCTCGCGGCGGCGCGGTCCGCGACGGCGCGGCGGGCGAGCGAGTCGCCCACCACCGCCGCGACCACGAGCAGCACCAGCACCACGACGACCACCACGGCCGCGCGTCCCCCGCGCCGGCGCCGCGGCGCAGCCCCCGACGCGCTCACATCCGGTCCGGGGCCGTGACGCCCAGCAGGGAGAGCCCGTTGCGGAGCACCTGCCCGGTCGCCTCGTTCAGGCGCAGCCGGGTCGAGTGCACGGCCTCGACCGGGTCCTCGCCCTGCGGCACGACCCGGCAGTTGTCGTACCAGCGGTGGTAGAGGCCGGCGACCTCCTCGAGGTACCGCGCGACGCGGTGCGGCTCGCGCAGCTCCGCGGCGTGCGCCACGATGCGCGGGAACTCCTGCAGGCCGCCGAGCAGCGCCGACTCGGTCGGATGCACCAGCGTCTCGGGCGCGAACGGCTCGACGGGGACGCCCGACGCCGCGGCCTTCGCCGCGACCTGGCGGGTGCGCGCGTGGGCGTACTGCACGTAGTAGACGGGGTTGTCGTTGCTCCGCTTGGTCAGCAGGTCGAGGTCGATGTCGAGGGTCGAGTCGGCCGAGGAGCGCACCAGCGAATAGCGCGCGGCGTCCACGCCGACGGCCTCCGTGAGGTCCTCCATCGTGACGACGGTCCCCGCCCGCTTGGACATCCGGACCGCCTCGCCGTCGCGGAGCAGGTTGACCAGCTGGCCGATCAGGATCTCGAGGTTCACGCCCGGGGTGTCGCCGAACGCCGCGCACATCGCCATCATCCGGCCGATGTAGCCGTGGTGGTCGGCGCCGAGCATGATGATCGCCCGATCGAAGCCGCGCTCGCGCTTGTCGAGGTAGTAGGCGAGGTCGCCCGCGATGTAGGCCGCCTCCCCGTCGCTCTTGATGATGACGCGGTCGCGGTCGTCGCCGAACGAGGTGGTCCGCAGCCAGGTGGCGCCGTCCGCCTCGAAGATGTGCCCGAGCTCGCGGAGGCGCTCGATCGCGCGGTCGACGGCGCGCGACTCGTGCAGGGAGTTCTCGTGGAAGTACACGTCGAAGTCGACGCCGAACTCGTGCAGGCTCTGCTTGATCTCGCCGAACATCAGCTCGACGCCGATCGAGCGGAAGGTCTCGGCGAGCTCCTCCTCGGGCAGGACGGCGAGGTCGCCCGGGTAGGCGGCCGCGACGCGCTCGGCGATGTCGCCGATGTAGGCGCCGCCGTAGCCGTCCTCCGGGGTCGGCTCGCCGCGGTGGGCGGCGAGGAGGCTCCGCGTGAAGCGGTCGATCTGCGCGCCGTGGTCGTTGAAGTAGTACTCGCGGGTCACCTCGGCGCCCTGCGAGAGGAGCATCCGGGCCAGGCTGTCGCCGACCGCCGCCCAGCGCGTCCCGCCGATGTGGATGGGGCCGGTGGGGTTGGCGGAGACGAACTCGAGGTTCATCCGGACGCCGGCGTAGGCGGACCCGGTGCCGTAGGCCTCGCCCGCCTCGACGATCGCGCCGGCCAGGGCACCCGCGGCCGCGGCCTCGAGCCGGACGTTGAGGAAGCCGGGACCGGCGACCTCGACCGTGGCGACGCCCTCGACCGCGCCCAGCCCCTCGGCCAGCTCGGCGGCGAGCTCGCGCGGGTTCGCGCCGACCCGCTTCGCGAGCTTCATCGCGATGTTCGAGGCCCAGTCGCCGTGGTCGCGGTTCTTCGGGCGCTCCAGCACGACGTCCGAGAGCTCGACGCCCGCATCGCTCCCCCGTCGCTGCACGGCGTCGAGGACGAGGGCGTGCAGGGAGGCGGCGAGCTGTTCGGGAGTCACGGGGAGCGATTCTACCGGCCGCCGCGCCCGCGCCCCCCGTCCCTCCTGCACCGCGGGGCCGCTCGGCAGGGCGGCGTTGCTAGGGTGCGACGCATGCGCCGTCCCGCCGCCCTCCTCCTCGTCGCCCTCGCCGCGGCGGCCCTCTCCGGCTGCTCCCCCGCGGCCGACCCGGAGCCCAGCGCGAGCGGCGCCGTCAGCGGCACGCCGATCCCCCTCGCCTGCGAGCAGCTGGTCCCGGCCTCGGCGCTCGCGGGCCTGTGGGGCGGATTCTCCCCGGACGACGGCATCGGGACCACCGCCGTCTCCGAGGAGATCGCCCAGTACGACGGCCTGGTCTGCGGATGGTCCGACGATTCGGGCGCCGAGCTGCAGCTGGCCGTGGCCCACCTCGACCCCGCGGTGATCGAGGCGCTCAAGAACGAGTTCTTCACCACCAGCAAGGCCGTCCCCACCTACGGCAAGCCGCCGGAGATCGAGGGCTACTACCAGGTGGCCGAGGGGCGGGGCGTCGCGGACGCCTTCGTCGGCGAGTACTGGATCGAGGCGTCCAGCGCCTCCTTCGTCGAGCCGGGCGACCCCGAGCCGCTCGTGCGGTCGGCGATCGGCGTCCTCGCCGGCTGAGCCCCGGCGTCAGCCCAGGCGCACCGGCGAGACGTGGTCGTCGACGAGCGCCGCGTCGCAGTCGGCCTCCACGCTCATCCCGGTCAGGCACAGGTCCGTCAGGTAGCTGCTGAGGAACGCGGTGTCCGCCGTGTCCCGGCCGGACGAGATGCGCAGCATCGACCCGCGCGGAGCCAGCCGGGTCGCGTCCACGACGTGCCAGGCGCCGCCCACCCAGGCCTCCGTGACCGCGTGGAAGTCCCGCGGCTCGAGGCCCGGCGCGTAGACCGCCGTCACCCGGGCGGGGATGTCGAGGGCGCGGAGCAGCCCGGCGACCGTGTGCGCGAAGTCCCGGCACACGCCCTGGCCGCTCTCGATGACCTGCGCCGCTCCCCCGGTGCCGACCGTCGACCCGTAGACGTACGACAGGTGGCCGTGCACCCATTCCTCGACGGCCGTCAGCGCCTCGAAGCCCCGGGCCCGCCCGAATTCGCGCCGGGCTATCCCGCCGAGCACGTCCGCCTCGGCGTACCGGCTCGGCCGCAGGTACTCGACGAGCTCGAGCTCGCTCGGCTCGTCCGGAGCGCCGTGCCCGGCGACCCGCGCCCGGTACTCGACCCGCAGGTCGCCCTCGTTCCCCGCGACGCGGTGCACGCGGGCGCCGTGCCGCGCCGGGAACTCCCGCACCGGCACGTCCTGCCCGTCGAGCCGGACGGTGAAGGAGTCCTCGAACGAGTCGCCCGTGGGCGTCGCCGCCACCAGGAAGATCAGGTCGGTCGGGCCGTTGAGACGCAGATCCAGCGAGGCGGAGACGGTGCGCAGCATGGCTCCATCGTGGCATGCGGGAGGACCGCTCCCGGCGTCGGGGCCCGCCCCGCCCGGGTGCTAATGTGGTCAGGCACTCCTGGCCCCCATAGCTCAGGGGATAGAGCACTGCCCTCCGGAGGCAGGGGCGTAGGTTCGAATCCTACTGGGGGCACATCCGCGGTCCTCCGCTCTCCTTCCTCGCACATGGGCGCTCAGCTCCGGTGCTCGACGCCCCTCGAGGCGCACCCCTCCATCACGGACCGAGCGGCGTCACCCGGTGGGCGACCGAGTCCGACCGTCCCGCTCCTCACCCGGCGCTCCGACACTCCCGAGACAGCACGAAGGCCCGCGATCGTCGATCACGGGCCTTCGGAACGTTCACCACCGGCACTCGGCCGGTCGGGCTCACTCGTAGAGGTGGAAGGTGCCGGCGCAGTCGGCCGAGCAGAAGCCGTCGCGGCGACGGGCCGAGGCCGCTCCGCAGGCTTCGCAGCGGCGGCGTCCGAGCATCCGCGAGATCAGGCTCTGAGGCGCCGACGCGACCACCGAGACCGGGGTGTCGGGGCGCACGGGGGCTCCCGCGGTCGAATCGAGCTGGATCCCAGCGGTGTCGAGCGTGGCGCGAAGCCTCCGTGTTCCTTCCGATCGGTGAACCATGTGCGAGCACTGCATTGCCAGTCCCTGAGATTCTGCGAAGGGCTTGACGCGGCTCGCGATCGAGAGGAGCCGAAATCGACATCTGTCGGTCAGTCGGGATCGACCCGGGGAACGACGAACAGCCGCGCCCCCTCCTGGCGGAGAGAGGCACGGCTGTTCGGGCGTCGGGGATCGGTGGGCGGACGACGCCGGAGCTCATGGGAGCGGGGCGTCGAGCCCGGAACGACCGGGAAGTGGGCCTAGTACGCGCCGCTGGTGCTCCGGGTGTCGATCGCCACCGTCGGTACGGGAACCGGCACCGGTCGCAGGGCGGGGAGCGAGGCGCTCCTGCCCGTGCGGAACGGCAGCAGGACGAGCATGACGGGAAGAAGGACAATCCACAGGAGGACCGATAGCGCGAGACGCGCCCAGATGGAAAGAATATTGAGCATTTTTGTGCCGCCTTCGGGTGACGGTAGAGGTGAACTTCGCGAACAGGATCATCGGGCCGACGGGGAGAGAAGAGTAGAAATGCGCCACTGATCGCGCCTCTCCCGCCACGCCCCCGAGCGGTCTGTCACTCCTCATTCGTCGCCCAGCGCCGATCGGATGGGTCGATCCCGCATCCGATCGACACACGGCCCGCGCAGTGCGTCCTCCTGAGAGCCGGGCCGTAGGGTGAGCGCGTGAAGATCCTTGTCGTCGAAGACGATCCAGCCATGGGTGAGGCCCTCGTCGGCGGCCTCGAAGACGCCGGCTACGAGGCCGTGCTCACCACGAACGGCATCGACGCGCTCGTCGCGTTCAGCAACGCCGAGTTCTCGGCCGCCATCGTGGACGTCATGCTCCCGGCGATGTCGGGCTTCGAGATCTGCCGCCGGATCCGCGAGCTCGGCCGGCCCACGCCGATCATGCTGCTGACCGCGCGGGACGCGATCGAGGACCGCGTCTTCGGGCTCGACGCCGGAGCGGACGACTACCTCACCAAGCCGTTCGCGTTCACCGAGCTCAACGCGCGGCTCCGGGCCCTCCTGCGCCGCAGCCCGTCGCTGATGTCCACCTCGATCGACGTCGGACGCATCACCGTGGACGGATCGAGCATCCGGCGCACCGCCGACGGCTCACGCATCCACGTCAGCCCGAAGGAGCTCGAGCTCCTCAAGCTCCTCATCACTCCCGTCGGCTCCGTGGTGACCCGCCAGCGGATCCTCTCCGAGATCTGGGGCGGCGGCGAGATCGTCGACAACAACATCGTCGACCAGTACGTCAGCTACCTGCGCAAGAAGCTCCCGACCGAGGACACGGGCGTCAGCATCGTGACCGTCCGCGGCAAGGGCTACTTCCTCCGCCCGGTCGAGTAGCCCGTGTCGCGGATGAGCACGGCACGCCGCCGGGTCGGCGCGCTCTCGATCCGCGCGAGGATCACCGTGGGAACGGTCGCTGTGGCGACCGCCCTCTTCGCGCTCGCGGCGCTGCTCTTCTACCAGGTGGTCACCGGAATCGTCGACCGCAGCGAGCGGACGATCCTGATGTCGATCGAGGACGAGGTCCGCCGCGACATCTCGGCGGGCAACGTCCCGCGCACGCAGGGCTCGTCGACGGGCCAGCTGTTCCTCGCCCTCGCGCCCGACGGGAGCGTCAGCACCTCGACCATGCCCTCGCGCCTGAGCGGCGAGGTGCTCAGCGCTCTGGCGGAGGAGCCGGCCGACACCTCGCCCCGGTACGCCGACGTGACGACGGCGAACGGCAGCTACCTGGTCCGCTTCACGGCCATCGAGAGCGATCGCGGCGTCTGGCAGGTCGCCTCCGCCCGCGATCAGGCCGCGTCGCAGCTCGTCCTCGACGACTTCGCCCACGTGCTCGTCTACGCCGCGATCTTCCTCGTCGTCACGTTCGGGCTCGCCTCGTGGATCCTGACGGGCGCGGCCCTCGCCCCGGTGCGGCGGATGCGGGCGCGCGCGGATCAGATCGCCGCGGAGCCCGGGCAGGGCGACCAGCTCCCGGTCGTCGGCACGCGCGACGAGATCGACGAGCTCGCGGTGACGCTGAACGCCTTCCTGACCAAGCAGACCGCGTCGCTGGCCCGGGAGAAGCAGATGGTGTCGGATGCGAGCCACGAGCTCCGCACTCCCCTCGCCGCGCTCTCCGCGCAGCTCGAGATCGCCCACCACCGCGTCGACGATCCGGTCGCGGTCGACCGGGTCATCCTCGATGCGCAGAAGAGCGTCGACCGGCTCGTGCGCCTCGCGTCCGCCCTGCTCGACATCTCGCGCATCGAGAGCCGCACCGTCCGCCCGACCGCTCCCTTCGCCGAGCTCGTCGACGAGCTGGTGGGCGCCGTCGACCGCACCCGCCTGCTCGCCTCGGAGTCGGGGGTGGAGATCGACTACGAGATCGACGAGCGCGAGCCGGCCCGGCTCTACGCGGTCGCGTCCCAGGACTTCGGCCGGGTGATCGACAACCTCGTGAGGAACGCGATCCAGGCGATGAACGGCGGCGGCATGATCGTCGCCTCCCTCTCGCAGTCGGACGGACGCCTGATGCTCAGCGTCTCGGACGACGGACCGGGGATGCCCGACGCCTTCATCCCGGTCGCCTTCGACCGCTTCTCCCGCCCGGACGACTCCCGGACCCTCGCCTCCGGCGGCAGCGGTCTCGGACTGGCCCTGGTGCACACCACCGTGCTCTCGGCCGGCGGGACGGTCGCCCTGGTCAACCGCTCCCCCCGGGGTCTCGCGGTCGACATCGTCCTCCCGCCCGTCGGCTCCGCCTGATCCGCCCCGCCCCGGGAACGAATAAGGCCCCCGGCGGACCGGGGGCTTTCGTGGAGGATCGTCAGCGCGGGTCGTCCTCGGGGCGGACGGGCTGCGGCTGGGGGTCGCCGACCGCGGCGGGCGGCGGAGCCCAGGCCGTCTGCGGCGCCTCCGCCGGGGAGGTGCCGCCGTCGAGCAGGTTGCGCGCGCGGTTGACCACCTCGGGGTCCACGAGCACGGAGTAGCTGGTCGCGATCACCTGCATGGTCGAGGTGAAGTCGCGACGGCGGCGGTTCACGGCGTAGGAGGCGAGCCCGAAGAGCATCCCGAAGCCGGCGCCGAGGAGGACCGCCGCGATGAGGAAGGAGAACTCCGTCGTCGGCGAGAAGATGATGAGCAGGAGGCCCAGGAAGACACCGAGCCAGGCGCCGGAGGCCGCTCCGGCGAGAGCGACGCGGCCCCAGGTGAGCTTGCCGGTCACCCGCTCGACGCTCTTGAGCTCGTTGCCGATGATGGCGAGCTGGCGCACCGGGAAGTCGGCGCGGGCGAGCACGTCGACGGCGGCCTGCGCCTCCTGGTACGTGTCGAACGTGGCGAGGATCTCCCCGCGCGGGATCGTGGGGAAGGCCGGCCCTCGGCCGCTGAACGGCGTCTGCTGAGTCACCCGGACAGAATCGCACAGGCCACTTGAAGGTCTCTGAACGGATTCGGAGAACCGGCCGAGGGCGAGCCGGGAACGCTCGGCGTCCGCCCGGCTGCACGGGACTAGGTTTGTAGCCGTGAGTTCCGCCAGAGTCTTCGTCGCGCGCTTGGCCGGATGCAGTGTCTTCGACCCGGCCGGCGATCGCGTCGGCAAGGTCCGCGACGTGCTCCTGGTCTACCGGCAGAACGACGCCCCGCGGGTGGTCGGCCTGGTGGTCGAGATCCCCGGGCGCCGTCGCGTCTTCGTGTCGATCGGCCGGGTCACCAGCATCGGCAGCGGCCAGATCATCACCACCGGGCTCATCAACGTGCGCCGCTTCGAGCAACGGGGCGGCGAGGTCCGCGTCATCGCCGAGCTCCTCGGCCGCCGGGTGACCTTCGTGGACGGCTCCGGTGACGCGGTCGTCGAGGACGTCGCGATCGAGGAGGCCGCTCCCGGCGAGTGGGAGCTCGCGCAGCTCTTCGTCCGCCGGCCCAAGACCAGCCCCTCCCCCTTCGCCAAGGGCGCGACCGCCTTCGCCGGCTGGCGCGAGGTCCGCGAGAGCGTCTCGACCGAGGCGCAGTCCGCCGAGCAGTACGTCGCCAGCCTCTCCGAGCTCAAGCCCGCCGACCTCGCCAGCACGCTCCTCGATCTGCCGCAGCAGCGGATGCTCGAGGTCGCCGGCGAGCTCTCGGACGACCGCCTCGCGGACGTGCTCGAGGAGATGCCCGAGAGCGAGCAGGTCGAGATCCTCGGCCGGCTCGACGACGACCGCGCCGCCGATGTGCTCGACCAGATGCAGCCGGACGACGCGGCCGACCTGATCGCCCAGCTCTCGGAGGAGCGCGGCGAGGCGCTCCTGGAGCTGATGGAGCCCGAGGAGGCGGACGACGTCCGCATGCTCCTCACCTACGCCCCGGAGTCCGCCGGCGGTCTGATGACCACGGAGCCGATCATCGTCTCCTCCGAGGCGACCGTCGCCGAGGGTCTCGCCCTCATCCGCCGCCACGAGCTCGCCCCGGCCCTCGGCGCCGCCGTCTGCGTCACACTGCCGCCCTACGAGCCGCCGACCGGCCGCTTCCTCGGCATGGTGCACTTCCAGCGGATGCTCCGCTACCCGCCGCACGAGCGCCTCGGCACCCTGCTCGACCAGAGCATGGACCCGATCACGCCCGAGACCTCGGCGGCCGAGGTCGCCCGGATCCTGGCCAGCTACAACCTCGTCTCGGTGCCCGTCGTCGACGCGTCCCACCGCCTCGTCGGCGTCGTGACCATCGACGACGTCCTCGACTACCTCCTCCCCGACGACTGGCGCAGCCACGGCGACGACGACGAACCGAGGAAGCCGGTGACGACGGCGACGCAGGGCGTCCCGCTCGTGCCGCCGGCACCCGCGGCGACAGGCAGGACACGACGGGGACGGAGGGGCGCGCGTGGCTAGGGACACCAAGCAGGACCGGCGCCTCGACGCTCCCAAGGGCTTGCGCACCCGCGTCCTCTCGCGGCGGAACCGCCCGAGCAGCGACCGCTTCGGCCGCCTGACCGAGTCGTTCGCCCGCGGCATGGGCACGCCGTGGTTCCTGGTCGGGATGACGATCTTCTGCGTCTTCTGGCTGATGTTCAACACCTACGGGCCCGCGGACGCGCGCTTCGACTCGCAGGCCCTCGGCTTCACGGTGCTGACGCTGATCCTCTCCCTGCAGGCCTCCTACGCCGCGCCGCTGCTGCTGCTCGCGCAGAACCGCCAGGACGACCGCGACCGCGTGCAGATCGAGCAGGACCGTCAGCGGGCCGAGCGCAACCTCGCGGACACCGAGTACCTCGCGCGCGAGGTCGTGGCCCTGCGCCTGGCGATCCGCGACATGGCGAGCAAGGACTTCATCCGCTCGGAGCTGCGCGGCCTGCTCGAGGAGCTCGAGAAGGATCGGGCGCAGGAGCCCGAGCGGCGCGATGCCTGACGTCGCCGCCATCGAGACCGCCGTCAGGACGGCGCTGGCCCGCGTCGTCGATCCGGAGATCCGGAAGCCCATCACCGAGCTCGACATGCTCGAGTCGGTCGAGGCGGGGGCCGACGGAGCCGTCCGCGTCGCGATCCGGCTGACCATCGTCGGCTGCCCGGCCGCCTCCGCGATCGAGCGCGACGTGCGCGAGGCCGCGGCCTCGGCTCCCGGAGTCACGGCGGTCGACGTCGTGGTCGGAGTCATGACGCCGGCGCAGCGCACCGCCCTCACCGAGCGCCTCCAAGGCGGGCGCCGGAGCATGCCCTTCGGCCCGGACTCGCTCACCCGCGTGTACGCGGTCACCAGCGGCAAGGGCGGTGTCGGCAAGTCGACCGTCACCGCCAACCTCGCGGTCGCCCTCGCTCAGCGGGGGCTCGCGGTCGGCCTCGTGGACGCCGACGTGCACGGCTTCTCCATCCCCGGCCTGCTCGGCCTGATGCACGACGGGCGCGTCGCGGGGCCCACCCGCGTCGGCGAGCTGATGCTGCCGCCGGTGGCGCACGGCGTGAAGGTCATCTCGATCGGGATGTTCCTCGAGGGCGACACCCGGGGGGCGGCCGTCTCCTGGCGCGGACCCATGCTGCACCGCACCATCTCCCAGTTCCTCACCGACGTGTACTTCGGCGACCTCGACGTGCTCCTGCTCGACCTGCCTCCCGGCACGGGGGATGTGGCGATCTCCATCGGGCAGCTGCTCCCGCATGCGGAGGTCCTCATCGTCACCACCCCGCAGCCGGCGGCCGCCGACGTGGCCGAGCGCAGCGGCGCGCTCGCCCGCCAATCGGGTCAGCGCATCGTCGGAGTGGTCGAGAACATGTCGGGGCTTCCGCAGCCCGACGGCTCGGTGCTGGAGCTCTTCGGCAGCGGAGGCGGGGCCGAGGTCGCGCGTCGGCTCACTGCGACGGGCGACGAGGTGCCGCTGCTCGCGTCGCTGCCGATCTCCGTGGCGCTGCGGGCAGGGGGCGACGAGGGCGTGCCCGTCGTCGTCGGCGATCCGGAGGATCCTGCCGCCCGGGCGATCGACGCCCTGGCGGCGACGCTCGCCGCGCGGCCGCGGGGACTGACCGGCCGTCGTCTTCCGCTCGCCGTCGGCTGACGCCTCCGCGCGGCTTCGTGCGGGCGGCGTCGGTCGAGACGCCCGCCCGACGCTCCTCGCGGAGCAGGGCTCAGGTGGCCTCGGAGTCGATCGGCGGCGGCGCGACGCTCGAGAGCGTGCCGGACGAGACGGAGCGCTGCATCGTCGTGTAGTAGCTGTCCTGCGCGGAGCCGGTGCCGCCCGGCACGACCGGAGCGGCGACAGCGGTGGGCGGCTTCACGGTGGGGGCCGGATCGTCCTCGAGCAGGGCGTCGCGGATGATGCGGCGGGGATCGTACTGGCGCGGGTCGAGCTTCTTCCAGTCGACGTCGTTGAACTCGTCGCCCATCTCGTCCTTGACGCGCTCCCGGGCCTGCGTGGCGAATCCGCGCACCTTGCGCACGAGCTGCCCGAGCTGGGCGGCGTAGTGCGGGAGGCGGTCGGGACCCAGCACGAAGACAGCGATGACCCCGATGATGAGGAGCTTGTCGAACGTCAGACCGAACACGAGGACAACACTAACCCGCCGCGCCTCCCTCGCGGAGCCCGCGCGCCACCGTACCCTGACGATGCCCGGGCGCGATCCGCTCGGTGCACCGATCAGAGGAGCGCCCCCGTGTCCGACAAGGATGCCAACTGGAAGTACGCCGAGGACGCGGTCGTCGAGTCGGAGGCCATCGCCTCGGCCCGCCGGCTCTCGGTCGAGCTGGGCATCGACGCCGTCTCCCCCTCGATCGGAGCGCAGGCCGCGCTGGTCGCCGCCGCGGCGCGCGCGACCTCCATCATCGAGATCGGCACCGGCACCGGAGTGAGCGGCCTGTGGCTGCTCGACGGCGCCCCCGAGGCGATGCTCACCTCGATCGACTCCGAGGCCGTGCACCAGCAGCACGCGCGCGCCCAGTTCCACGAGGCGGGCATCTCGCCCAACCGGCTGCGGCTCATCCCGGGCCGCGCCCTCGAGGTGCTGCCCCGGATGAACGAGAACTCCTACGACATCGTCTTCGTCGACGGCGATCCGCTGCAGGTCATCGAGAACGTCGAGCACGCGCTGCGGCTCGTCCGTCCGGGCGGGACGGTCCTCGTCCCCCACGCGCTCTGGCGCGGACGCGTGGCCAACCCCGCGCAGCGCGACGAGATCGCGACGGCGTTCCGCACGCTGGTGGCCGAGGTCTGCGCCTCCCCCGCCGTGGTCAGCGTGCTCTCGCCGATCGGCGACGGCCTGCTGCAGGCCAACAAGCGCCGCGCCTGACGAGCGCGGCCGACCGAGGAAAGACGGAACGCCCGCCGCACGGTGTGCGACGGGCGTTCACGACGGTGCGGATCAGGCGGGAGACACCACCGACGCGAGCGCGTCGTGCAGCTCTTTCGCCTCTGCATCGTTGACCGAGACGACGAGGCGTCCGCCTCCTTCGAGCGGAACGCGCACGACGATGAGTCGGCCCTCCTTAACAGCCTCCATCGGTCCGTCTCCGGTCCTCGGCTTCATGGCCGCCATAGAGTTCCCCTTTCGTGACGTATCCCCCTATTATCGTGCATCCGCGGGGGTGTTCCGAACCGCGCCCGGAAGTCGGGCGTCAGCCGATCACGGCGGGGACCAGTCGCCCGGGGTGAACACCCAGCACAGCAGCACCCAGACGATTTGCCCGACGATCGATGCGGCCACCACGAACACCCTCAGGAGAGTCGACCGCGGCACCGCGAGCGCCCCGGCCAGCGGGAACATCGGCATCAGGATGCGGAACGTGCTCGACTGCGGGTAGAAGAACGCGAAGAGGTAGATCGCGTAGCCGCCGACCCAGAGCCGCGAGAAGACGTCGAGGCTGCGCGTGGCCCGCGAGAACAGGATCGCCAGGAATCCGAGCACCACCACGACGGTGATGCCCATGCCCGTGATCGGCGAGCCGAACCAGAGGCCTCCCCACCAGCCTCCACCGGCGAACCAGGAGGTGAAGGGGATGAGCTCGCCCTCGCCGATGAAGACGCTGCGCCAGGCGAGCTCGGTGTCGGTGTAGGCGGTGAAGGAGCCGGTCACGGCCCAGGCTATGAGCAGCCAGGCGAACCCCACCGCGAGGGACCAGACCGTGAGGGAGACCGTGAAGGCGAACTCCCGGCGGGCGAACGGCTCGGTGCCGCGCACGTGCCGCCAGACGCGGTAGAGGAAGTAGAGGCCCGTCATCGCCGCGATCGCGAGACCGCTCGGGCGCAGGAGCCCCACGACCAGCACGACGGGGAACGTCCAGATCCACTTGCGGCGCACCAGCAGGAGGAGCAGCACGGCCGTCAGGAGGATGCCGCCGGACTCCGCGTAGCCGATCTGCAGGATCGGGGACGTCGGAGCGACGCAGAAGAAGACGATCCCCATCAGCGCCTGGCCCTCGCTGAGCGAGACGCGGAACAGCCGGTAGATCACCAGGCACGCCGCTGCACTGCAGACCAGGGCGACGAGCACCGCCGCGTTCGCCCAGTCGAGCCCGGTGATGTTCATCAGGCCGCGGACGGTGAACGGGTAGACGGGCATGAACGCCCAGGGGTTCTGCTCCACGGCTCCGGACGGCGAGAGCGGCAGGACCGACGGGTACCCCGTCATCCCGATCCGCTCGTACCAGCCGCCGTCCCACGTCGTCGCGAATCGGACGTAGGTGTCGCGGAGTCCCGTCCACTCGACGCCCTGACGCACGGCGCCGACACGGAGCATGATCACGGTCGTGACGACGCGGGACACGGCGAAGACCAGGAGCACCTGGATCCACCACGGGATCCTCCGGAGCAGACCCCAGCGGGAGCGGGACGGAGAGGCGTCCTCCGTCTCCGGCGCGATCGCGGTGGCGCTCACGCGAGAGGCCCGCGGTCCGTCGAGGAGGCGGAGGGGGTCGTCAGCGGGGAGCGGGCGGGTGTCGCCGCGGCTCGCCGGCGAGTCGGCCGGAGGAGGGGCGACGCGTGTCGCGGCTCACCGGCTGGCGTGAGGGGAGACATTCCGACGAGCATACCCGTGCGGGAGTCGGGAGTCCCCGGAGGAGCACCGCGCCGGGCGGGCGCTCGGCACGATCACGGCGGGGTCCAGTCCGATCCGGCGACGGCCCAGCAGATCGAGATCCAGACGATCTGGCCGCCGATCCCGAGCAGGACCAGCGCGACCCGGAAGACCGGCGAGCGCGGCACCGCCAGCGCTCCGACGAGCGGGAACATCGGGCCCAGCAGCCGGAAGGTGCTCGACTGCGGGAAGAAGAACGCGAGCAGGTAGACGCCGTACCCGGCGACCCAGGCCCGGCTGAAGAGATCGAGCCGCCGTGTCCACGGTGCGGCGAGGATCCCGACGAACGCCGCCAGCAGGAGCACCACCAGCACGACGCCGACGGCCGGAGCACCGAACCACCATGAGCCCCACCAGGCGCCGCCCTGGAACCACGGGGTCAGCGGGAGCAGCTCCTGGTAGCCGATGTAGACCGCACGCCACGCCAGCTCGGTGTCGGTGTACGCGGTCATCGACCCGGTGACGGCCCACGCCACGGCGGGCCAGAGGAAGCCGACCACGAGCCCCCACGCCGTCAGGCCCACAGCCGGCAGCCACTCCGACCGAGGGAACGGCTCCGTGCGGCGCCGGACGAACCGGTAGACGACGTACAGGCCGAGCGCGGCGGCGAAGGCGAGCCCGCTCGGCCGGGTCAGGCCCAGCAGCAGCACGACGGGCACGACCGCGAGCCAGCGCCGCCGCACCAGGAGGAGGAGCGTGACCGCGGTCAGGAGCATCGCCATCGACTCCGCGTAGGCGAGCTGCATCAGCGGCGAGGTCGGCGCCACGCAGAACAGCAGCACCGCCGTCAGCGACTGCGACTCGCCGAGGGAGTGCCGGAAGAGGCGGTACAGGACGAGGCAGGCTCCGGCTCCGCACAGGACGGAGACGGTCACGGCGGCCGGAGCCCAGGTGAGGCCGGTGAGCGCCATCAGCGCCTTCACGACGCCCGGGTAGAGCGGCATGAAGGCCCAGGCGTTCTCCCCCACGTGGCCGTCCTGCGTGATCGGCAGGAAGCCGGGGTACCCGGTGGCCGCGATGATCTCGTACCAGCGGCCGTCCCACATCGACGCGAAGGCCGAGTAGGACGGGGAGGGTCCGGTCCACGGGTTCGCGAGCTGGTGCGCGGCGAACTGCAGCAGGATCACCGTCGTGACCACGCGGGTCGCGATGTACACCAGGAGGACCCGCGCCCACCACGGGACCAGGCGCAGGCGGAGGCGGACGGGGACGGCCGTGGCGCTCGCGCTCACGAGGACGCGGTCAGCCAGCGGCGGAGGCCCTCGGCGCACTCGGTGATCTCGCGCACCGCCACGCGCTCGTCGTCGGCGTGGGCCCGGAGCGGGTCGCCCGGTCCGTAGTTGACAGCCGGGATGCCCATGGCGGAGAACCGCGCGACGTCGGTCCAGCCGTACTTGGGCTTCGCCTCGGCTCCGACGGCCGCGAGGAAGGCCTGGGCCAGAGGTGCGTCCAGCCCCGGGCGGGCGCCCTCGGCCAGATCGTCCACCGTCACCTCGAACCCCTCGAAGAGCTCCTCGAGGTGGGCGAGCGCCTCCTCCCCGGACCGGTCGGGGGCGAAGCGGTAGTTGACCTGCACCGTGCAGAGGTCCGGGATCACGTTGCCCGCGACCCCGCCGGTGACGCGCACGGCGTTGACGCCCTCGCGGTACACGAGGCCCTCGACCTCGACCTCGCGCGGTACGTAGGCGGCGAGGCGGTCGAGGATCGGCGCCGCCGCGTGGATCGCGTTCTCGCCGACCCAGCTGCGGGCGGAGTGGGCGCGGACTCCTCGGGTGACCACGTCGACCCGGAGCGTCCCGTTGCAGCCGCCCTCCACTGCTCCGCTCGTCGGCTCGCCGAGCACCGCGAAGTCGGCGGAGAAGAGGTCGGGGCGGTGCCGGGAGAGGCGGCCGAGGCCGTTGAGGTCCGCTGCGACCTCCTCGTTGTCGTACCACATCCAGGTGATGTCGACGGCCGGATCGGAGAGCTCGGCGGCGAGGACGAGCTGCACCGCCACTCCGGCCTTCATGTCGACGGTCCCGCGGCCGACCAGGTGCTCGACGCCGTCGATCGTCTCGGCGACGACGGGCAGGTTGCCGTTGACCGGCACCGTGTCGAGGTGCCCGGCGATCACGACGCGCTGGGCGAGGCCGAGGTTCGTCCGCGCCACGACGGTGTGGCCGTCGCGGATGACCTCGAGGTGGTCGTACTGCTCGAGCGCCCACTGCACCGCGTCCGCGATCTCGAGCTCGTCGCCCGAGACGGACGGGATGTCGCAGAGGATCCGCGTCAGGGCGACCGGATCGGTGCGCAGATCGAGCGGAGGGGCGGTGGTCGGATCGGCCATGCGCCCCAGGGTAGCGGCCGGACGCTCCGCGCTACCCTGATCGGCATGACCCTCGAGCACTCCGCAGACTCCTCCGCGCCCGCCTCCGCCTGGGGATACGGGCTCGCCACCGTGGCCGCCGACGGCACCGTCCTCGACACCTGGTTCCCGGAGCCGCGCCTCGGCACCATCCCGGCCGGCCGCGACCCCTGGATCGTGCCGGCGGAGTTCGAGGAGCAGGCCGGCGAGGATCCGCGCCGCGAGGTCCGCATCGACGTGGTCACGCTGCAGATCGACGTGCAGGCGCCGCCCGCCTCCACGTCCGACGCCTACCTGCGGCTGCACCTGCTCTCGCACCTCCTGGTCCGCCCGAACGAGGTGAACCTCGACGGCGTCTTCGCCCACCTGCCGAACGTGGTGTGGACGAACGCCGGTCCGGTCTCGCCGGAGTCGTTCACCCGCCTGCGCCCCTCGCTCCGGCGCCACGGCATCCAGGCCACCGGGATCGACAAGTTCCCGCGGCTGACCGACTACGTCACCCCGGCGAAGGTGCGCATCGCGGACACCTCGCGTGTCCGCCTCGGGGCGCATCTGGCACCCGGCACGACGGTGATGCACGAGGGCTTCGTCAACTTCAACGCCGGGACTCTCGGCAGCTCGATGGTCGAGGGGCGCATCTCGCAGGGCGTCGTGGTCGGCGACGGCTCGGACATCGGCGGAGGCGCGTCCATCATGGGCACCCTCTCGGGCGGAGGAGTGCAGCGCGTCTCGATCGGCGCGCGGGCGCTGCTGGGTGCGAACTCGGGCATCGGCATCTCCCTCGGCGACGACACCGTCGTCGAGGCCGGCCTCTACGTGACCGCTGGCACCAAGGTCGTCGTGGTCGGCGGAGCGCCGCGCGCCGACGGCGCCCCGCAGACCGTGAAGGCCGTGCAGCTCTCGGGCGTGCCGAACCTGCTCTTCCGCCGCAACTCCCTCACCGGGGCCGTCGAGGTCCTCCCCCGCACCGGCGCCGGCATCGAGCTGAACGCCGCCCTGCACGCCTGAGGGCGGGCGTCCGGCGCCGCTGGTCCCGCATGCGGCGCCCCGGGACGACCCGTGCTGATCGAGTCCGCGGCGACCACGCCGCTCTGCGTCCCGCCTCGAAGAAGAGGTTCGAGCCTCGGACGGCTGACGAGAGGCGGGTGCGCTGCACAGCGAGAGCCCGCCCCCGGCGGGGACGGGCTCTCGGGGACCGGTCAGCGGTCGGTCGGCCAGTGGCGCTCGGGCGAGCCCATGTAGAGCTGCTGCGGGCGGCCGATCTTGGTCTGCTTGTCGGTGTTCATCTCGCGCCAGTGGGCGATCCAGCCGGGCAGGCGGCCGATCGCGAAGAGCACGGTGAACATCCGGGTCGGGAAGCCCATCGCCTTGTAGATGACGCCCGTGTAGAAGTCGACGTTCGGGTAGAGGCGCCGCTCCTTGAAGTAGTCGTCCTCGAGAGCGAGGGCCTCGAGCTCCATCGCGATGTCGAGCAGCGGGTCCTTCACGCCGAGGGCCTGCAGGACCTCGGAGGCGCTCTCCTTGACCAGCTTCGCGCGCGGGTCGTAGTTCTTGTACACCCGGTGGCCGAAGCCCATCAGGCGCACGCCCTCCTCCTTGTTCTTCACCCGCTCGACGAACGTCGACACGCTCTCGCCCGACTCGCGGATCCGGCCGAGCATGGTGAGCACCGCCTCGTTCGCTCCGCCGTGCAGAGGGCCGAACAGGGCGTTGATGCCGGCCGAGACGGAGGCGTAGAGGTTCGCCTCGGTGGAGCCGACGAGGCGGACGGTCGACGTCGACGCGTTCTGCTCGTGGTCCTCGTGGAGGATCAGGAGGCGGTCGAGCGCCTTCGAGAGCACCGGGTCGACCTGGTACTGCTCGGCCATCGTGCCGAAGTTGAGGCGGAGGAAGTTGTCGACGAAGCTCAGCGAGTTGTCCGGGTAGAGGAACGCCTGGCCGATCGCCTTCTTGTGGGCGTACGCCGCCATCACGGGCAGCTTCGCCAGGAGGCGGATCGTGGTGAGCTCCACCGCCTCCGGATCCTTCGGGTTGGAGCTGTCCTCGTAGTACGTCGACAGGGCCGAGACTCCGGCCGAGAGCACCGACATGGGGTGCGCGCTGTGCGGGAGCGCGTCGAAGAAGCGCTTGAGGTCCTCGTGGAGGAGCGTGTGGCGGCGGATGCGCTCGTCGAAGCCCGCGAGCTCGTCGGCCGTCGGCAGCTCGCCGTAGATGAGGAGCCAGGCCACCTCGAGGTAGGTCGCGTTGGTGGCCACCTCCTCGATCGGGTAGCCGCGGTAGCGGAGGATCCCCTGGTCGCCGTCGATGTAGGTGATCTGCGACTTGGTCGCCGCCGTGTTCACGAAGCCGTAGTCGAGCGACATGAAGCCGGTCTGCTTCGACAGGGTCGAGAAGTCGATGCTCGAGGAGCCGTCGACGCTGCGCAGGACCGGGAAGTCCGCGGTGCGGTCGCCGAAGGTGAGCGTGACCTTCTCGGGGAGCTCCTGCTCCGCCGGCGCGGGAGGCGGCGTCGTGGCGCTCCCGGTCGCGGGCTCCGTGGAGCCCACCGTCGCGGTTCCGTCGCTCTGCGTGCCGGATTCGGTCACAACGCCTCCCAGGTCGTCGCGGTCGCACCCCGGAAGCGCTCGCGCGGAGCGGGCGGCGCCGGGTCTGGATCGTGGTGCAGCCGGGGCCTCGCGAGGCGCCGTCGACCGAACCACATACAGCCTATGGGCAAAGCGGGGGCACTGTGACATCGCCCAGCGCTGGGGCCGGGGCCTTGTCGGAACCCGCCAGGATCGGCCGGGTCGAACGCCTCAGAGGCCGCCGGACAGGCGCTCGACGGCCGCGTCGATCCGCTCGTCGGAGGCCGTCAGCGAGAGGCGCACGTGCTCGGGGAAGCCCTCCCCGTAGAAGACGCCGGGGCCCGCGAGGACGCCGAGGCGGGCGAGCCGGTCGATGGACTCCCAGGCCGCGCGGCCCTCGGTCGCCCACAGGTAGAGGCCGGCCTCGCTGCGGTCGATCCGGAAGCCCGCGGACTCGAGGGCGGGCCGGAGGCGGTCGCGGCGGGAACGGTAGCGCTCCTTCTGCGCGGCGACGTGCTCGTCGTCGGCGAGGGCGACGATCATCGCCTCCTGCAGCGGACCGGGCACGATCATGCCCGCGTGCTTGCGGACGGTCACCAGGCGCGCGATCAGGGCCGCGTCCCCGGCGACGAAGGCGGCGCGGTAGCCGGCGAGGTTCGACTGCTTGCTCAGCGAGTAGACGCCGAGGACCCCGGTGCGGTCCTCCCCCACCACGCGCGGGTCGAGGACGCTCGGGATCGGCTCGTCGGCCCAGCGGCCGTCCCAGCCGAGCTCGGCGTAGCACTCGTCCCCCGCGATCACGGCCCCCAGCTCACGGGCACGCGCGACGGCGCGCTGCAGGGCGGGCACGTCGAGCACGGCGCCATCGGGGTTGCCGGGAGAGTTGAGCCAGACCAGGCGGGTCGTCGCGGGCCATTCGGCCGGGTCGTCGGAGGCGAGCGCCTCGGCGCCGGCGATCGCCGCGCCCATCGCGTACGTCGGGTAGGCGGCGCGCGGATGCACGACCACGTCCCCCTCCCCGAGTCCGAGGAGGAAGGGCAGCCAGGCGACGAGCTCCTTGGAGCCGATCGTCGGCAGGACCTCGTCGATCCCGAGGCCCTCGACTCCGCGCCGCCGCGCGTACCAGGCGGCGATCGCCTCGCGCAGAGCGGGGGTGCCCACGGTCGTGGGGTACGCGTGCGAGTCCGTCGCGCGGGCGAGCGCGTCGCGGATCGGGGCGGGCGTCGAATCCACCGGCGAGCCGATCGACAGGTCGACGATCCCGCCGGGGTGCTCCGCCGCCGTGCGGGCGAAGGGCGCCATCAGGTCCCAGGGGTAGTCGGGCAGCGCGCCGAGGGCCACGGGAGCGGCCTCAGTGGCCCTGCGGAGGCAGCGCCGCGATGACCGGGTGGTCCTTCGCGATCACGCCGACCTTGGCGGCTCCACCCGGGGAGCCGATCTCGTCGAAGAACTCGACGTTGGCCTTGTAGTAGTCGGACCACTCCTCGGGGAGGTCGTCCTCGTAGTAGATCGCCTCGACGGGGCAGACCGGCTCGCAGGCACCGCAGTCCACGCACTCGTCCGGGTGGATGTAGAGCGAGCGCTCGCCTTCGTAGATGCAGTCGACCGGGCACTCGTCGATGCAGGCGCGGTCTTTGACATCGACGCACGGAAGTGCGATCACGTAGGTCACGGTGCTCCAGGTCCCTTCGAACAGTGTGTCTATCGTACGGGGGCCGACGGGGCGTCGGCGTCCGCCGGCCGCGGGGCGGCGGCGGGAGCGGCCGCCCGCAGCCGCGGCCAGGCGATCACGACGAGGGCGATGAGGGCGGGGAGGAAGGTCCAGGCCACGCCGAGGCCGTTCGCCGGGACGAGGACGGATCCGCCGGTGCTGCGCAGGGCGAGCAGCCCGATCATCCCGAGCAGGCCCATCGCGGTGCAGAACGCGACGAACCGGTCGATGAGCACGAGGCGCAGCCCGAGCAGGAGCAGCAGCACGCCGGCGAGGGAGGCGGCGAGGCCGACCGGGAGGACGACACCGCCGACCGACACGGTGCTCTGATGGGCGACGGTCGTGATCGCTCCGACCACCGCGCCGACCAGGACTCCGGCGACGCCCGACAGCACGCGCGATCCCAGCGTCGGACGCTCCTCCGGCAGCGGCGCCGGACGCCCCGCCTGCGCGACCGGGCGGAAGCGCTCGATGCGGCCGATGGGGAACGGCGGACCGCTCGAGAGCCGGGCCTCGTCGCCCTCGACCACCAGCTGCGTCGCGTGCGCCTCGAGGGCCGCGCGCTTGCGGGCGTGGTCCTCGGCGGACAGCTCGATCACGACGTCCCCGGGGAGGGGCGGGGCCGCGTCGGGGAGGACGGCGAGGAAGCGCAGGCCCAGGCGCTCGGCGGCGCGCTCGGCGACCCGGGCGGTACGGACGTGGTCCGGGTGGCCGTAGCCGCCGCCCGCGTCGTAGGACAGCACGACGCCCGCGTCGACCTGCCGGAGGACGGCGACGAGATCCGCCACCTCCTCGTCCTCGGGCGCGGCGGTGAAGGACGCGGGATGCACCGGCTCGAGCGGCACCGGGACGCGGCCGGGCCCCCACTGCATGCCGGAGTCCCGGTAGACGCGCGGAGCGAGGCCGGGTGCGCGGGCGCCCCCCTCGCCGAGGAAGCGGTGGTCGGCGACGCCGAGGGCCGTCAGGGCGACGACGAGCTCGGTCGTCCGGTGCGCGGCCAGCTCGGCCGAGCCCTCGAGCGGAGCGAGGTCCTCGGGGATGACCTCGCCGCACTCGCCCCGCGTGGCGGTGACGACGGTGACGGAGGCGCCCTGCGCCACCAGCCGCGCCAGGGTCCCGCCCATGGTGATCGTCTCGTCGTCGGGGTGGGCGTGCACCGCCACCACCCGCTCCGCTGCTGCGTCCCGGCCCGCGTCCACTCTCCGCCTCTCGTCCTGCGCGTCCTCCGCTGCGGGTGCTTCTGGACAGCGACCGGGCAGCGGACTACAGTCGACCCGGGTTAGGCAAGGCTTACCGAACAACGGAGCCCCGCCGACCGGATCGACTCGGGGCGGGAGTCGCCCCCTCCTCGTCCACCATCGACCAAGAGAACACGCGTGCTCGCAAACTACCTCATCGGCCTCCGCGAAGGCCTCGAAGCCGGCCTCGTCGTCGGCATCCTCGTGGCCTACCTGACCAAGCTCGGCCGGCGCGACGTGCTGCCGCGGCTCTGGACCGGTATCGCCGCCGCGATCGCGATCTCACTCGTCACCGGTGCGATCCTCACCTGGGGCCCCTCGACCCTGTCGTTCCAGGCTCAGGAGCTCATCGGCGGCGGCCTCTCGATCCTCGCGGTCGGCCTGGTCACCTGGATGATCTTCTGGATGGGCGCGAACGCCCGCAGCATGAAGGGCGACCTCGAGTCCCGGCTCGACGGCGCCGTCGCGGGTTCGGCCCTCGGCATCGTGGTCCTCGGCTTCATCAGCGTCGGGCGCGAGGGCATCGAGACGGCCCTCTTCGTCTGGGCGAGCGTGTCCTCGAGCAGTGCGGGATCGGGATCCAGTGCGTGGGTCGGCACGGTCGGCGCGCTGCTGGGCATCCTCAGCTCGGTCGTCATCGCGTACCTGATCTTCCGGGGCTTCGTCCGGATCGACCTCGGGCGCTTCTTCACCTGGACGGGCGGCTTCCTCATCCTCGTCGCGGCCGGCGTCCTCTCCTACGGCGTCGGCGACCTGCAGGAGGCGTCGCTCCTGCCCGGCTGGGGCACCCCGCTGTTCTCGCTCGGCCCGATCCTCCCGCCGCCCGTGACCGCCGTGGTCGGCGGCCTCTTCAACTACACGCCCGAGCCGACCGCTCTGCAGTTCGCCGCCTGGCTGCTCTACCTCGTCGTCGTCGGTGCCCTGTTCGTCCGCCAGGTCCGCCTGCGCGGTCCGCGACGGGGCAGCGCGGCCCCGGTCGCCGCTCCCGCTCCCACCTCCGTCTGACCCGCTCCGGCACCGCCGGCGCACTCGCCCCGATTCAGGAGAAGCATGTCCTCGCGCGCTCGTCCCACCCTCCCCCGCGTCACCCTCGGCCTCGCCGGCGCCGGCGCCCTGGCGCTGATCCTCACGGGCTGCGTGCCGAACACCCCCGCGTCCTCCTCCTCCGTCGCGCTCGACGTCGCGATGAGGGACGACGCCTGCGAGGTGTCGACGGCGACCGCCGAGGCGGGAGCGGTGACGTTCTCACTGACCAACGGCGGCTCGGACGTCAACGAGTTCGAGATCCTGGCCGAGGACAAGCTGCGGATCGTGGGCGAGAAGGAGAACGTGACCCCGGGCCAGAGCGTCTCCTACGTCGCTCAGCTCGAGCCGGGCACCTACTACACCGCCTGCAAGTTCCAGCAGGTCGGCGCCCCGGTCGGGCTGAGCGAGTTCACCGTGACCGGTGAGGCCACCGCTCAGTCGGCGGACGAGAAGGCGGCGACGGAGGCGGCGGTCACCAACTACGTGGCGTACGTGAAGTCGCAGGTGGGCGAGCTGCTCCCCGCGGTGGCCGAGTTCGCGCAGGCCTACGAGGCCGGCGACGACGAGAAGGCGCGCGGCCTCTTCGCGTCGACCCGCGTCTTCTACGAGCGGATCGAGCCGACCGCGGAGGCGTTCGGCGACCTCGACCCGCGCATCGACTACCGCGAGGTCGACGCCGTCGCCGAGGGCCTGGACTGGACCGGCTTCCACCGCATCGAGAAGGACCTGTGGGCCCCCGCGGAGGGTGCGCTCAACTCCGACGGCACGAGCGCGCTCCTCGACTGGGCGCCCTCCACCCCCGAGCAGCGCGCGCAGTTCGGCCAGGGCCTCGTCGACGACGTGCAGAGCCTGGCCGACCTCGTGAACGCGCCCGGCTTCACCGTGTCGGTGGGCGACATCTCGAACGGCGCCATCGGCCTGCTCGACGAGGTCGCGGCCGGCAAGATCACGGGCGAGGAGGACTGGTGGTCGAGCACCGACCTCACCGACTTCGCCGCGAACGTCCAGGGCGCGGAGGTGGCGTTCGGCAATGTCGAGCCGATCGCGACCGCCAGCGGCGACGAGGGCGCCGACCTCACCGGACGGATCACGCAGCGGTTCTCCGAGCTCGACGCTCTGCTCGCGCAGTACGGCTCGATCGACTCCGGCTTCGCCGCGTACTCCACTCTCACCGCGGAGCAGAAGAAGGAGCTCTCGGACGCGGTCAACGCTCTCTCCGAGCCGCTCTCGCAGCTGACCCACACGGTGCTGGGCGTCGAGGAGCCGACCGCATAGTGGACGCCGAGCAGCACGAGGGAGCCCGGCCGACGGAGTCCGAGCAGCCCGCCGACGAACCCCGCCGCCTCTCGCGGCGCGGGCTGCTCGGCCTCGTCTCGGCGGGGACGGCCGGGCTGGCCGCCGGAGTGGGCGGCACGGTGGCCGTCACATCGACCGCGAGCGCGACGGCCTCCTCCGACCCGCGTACCGTGCCGTTCTTCGGCGCGAACCAGGCGGGCATCACCACCGCCGCGCAGGACCGGCTGCACTTCGCCGCGTTCGACCTCGCCGCGGGCACCACGCGCGAGGACCTCGTCGAGCTCCTGAAGGACTGGACGCTCGCCGCCTCCCGGATGACCCAGGGCCTCGAGGTCGGCGAGAACGGCGCGGTGGACGGGCCGGACACGGCTCCCCCGGAGGACACCGGAGAGGCGCTCGGGCTCGACGCCGCGTCCCTCACCGTCACGGTCGGCTTCGGACCCACCCTCTTCACGGACGAGTCCGGCGCCGACCGCTTCGGCCTCGCCGACCGCCGGCCTCCTGAGCTGCAGGCCCTGCCCCGCTTCCGCGGCGACGCGCTCGTCCCCTCGGCCGGCGGCGGCGACCTGTGCATCCAGGCCTGCGCCGACGATCCGCAGGTCGCCGTGCACGCCATCCGCAACCTGAGCCGGATCGCGTTCGGCCGGGCCTCGCTCCGCTGGTCTCAGCTCGGCTTCGGCCGCACCTCCTCGACGTCCACCGCCCAGGCGACTCCGCGCAACCTCTTCGGCTTCAAGGACGGCACGGCGAACGTGAAGTCCGAGGAGGCCGACGCCGTCCAGGAGCACGTCTGGGTCCCCTCCTCCGACGGCCCCGCGTGGATGGTCGGCGGCAGCTACCTGGTCGCGCGGAAGATCCGGATGATCATCGAGACGTGGGACCGCAGCCAGCTGGGCGAGCAGGAGCGGGTCATCGGCCGCAGCAAGGGGTCCGGAGCGCCGCTCTCGGGCGGCACGGAGTCCACCGAGCCGGACTTCGCAGCGGCCGGCGCCACCGGTGCCCCGCTGATCGATCAGGAGTCGCACGTGCGCCTCGCGCATCCGAGCGTGAACAACGGAGTGCGGCTCCTGCGCCGCGGCTACAACTTCGTCGACGGCAACGACGAGCTCGGACGCCTGAACGCGGGGCTGTTCTTCCTCTCGTTCCAGCGCTCCCCGGAGCAGTTCGTCACCGTGCAGCGGAACCTCGCGACGGACGCACTGAACGAGTACGTGAAGCACGTCGGCTCGGCCGTGTTCGCGGTGCCGCCCGGTGCTCGCGACGAGACCGACTTCCTCGGCTCCGGCCTCTTCGCCTGATCCCTGAGAGGACCCGCACTCCGTCCCAGGATCCGGCGGGCTCACTCCACGGCGCGCCGAAGCCTCCGCCCGTAGCGTCGTCGGCGATGTCCGGGAACAGTGCGAGAAGCGGCCTGACCAAGCGCGAGCGCCAGGAGCTCGCCCGAGCGCAGGCGCGGGAGCGCCGCGAAGCCGAGAGGCGCCGGCGGCGCCGGAACCGGCTGCTCGGGCAGGGCGGAGCGGTCGTCGGGCTCCTCGCGGTCGTGGCCCTGGTCTGCTGGAACGTCTGGTCGCAGCAGGAGGTCGCGAGCGCCGGCCCGGCGAACATGCTCAGCGACGGCATCGTCCTCGCGGGCGACGGCCCGGCCGTGACGGCGACGACGAGCGCGGCGATCGCTCCGGGAGCATCCCCCGTCCCGACCGATGAGAGCGCCACTCGTGCGGGCGGAGTCGTCGCCGTCGACCTCTACGTCGACTACCTCTGCCCGTACTGCGGGCAGTTCGAGAAGGCGAACGCCGAGCAGCTGCAGTCGTGGCTGACGAAGGGGGCGATCACGCTCGAGATCCACCCGGTGGCGATCCTCGACTCCTCCTCGGCCGGCTCCGAGTACTCCAGCCGGGCCGCGAACGCCGCCGCGTGCGTCGCCGACGAGGATCCGGACCGCTTCCTCGCCGTGAACGCGGCGCTCTTCGCGCAGCAGCCGGCGGAGGGGACGACGGGCCTCGACGACGACGCTCTGCGGGCGCTGGTGACCGGAGCGGGCGTCACCGACGACGACGTCCTCGCCTGCATGACCGCGGGCGAGTTCCGGCCCTGGGTGAAGGCCGCGACCGAGCGGGCCACCTCGCTCCCCCTCGCTAACTCCTCGCTGCCGAAGCTCGAGTCGACGCCCACCGTGCTGGTGAACGGCGAGCAGTACACGGGGAAGCCGGACGACGCGGCGGCGTTCGTCTCCTTCGTCACCTCGACGCTCGAGGCGGAGTCCTCGACCCCCTCTCCCTCTCCGAGTCCGGCGGGCTGATCCGGACCGCGAGGGACGGGATCGGCGCTGCACGCTGCAGCACCGGGCGGAGACGACGAGACCGGCCGGAGCATCGCTCCGGCCGGTCTCGTCGTGGGCGGGCGCCGAGGCGCCCGGGGCTCAGCCCTGCTTCTTGAGGCGGCTCGTCATGCGCGCGCGGGCGTTCGCATCGAGCTCCACCTTGCGGATGCGGACGACCTCGGGGGTGACCTCGACGCACTCGTCCTCGCGGGCGAACTCGAGGCACTCCTCGAGCGTCAGCTGACGCGACGGCGTCATCGACTCGAAGGTGTCGGAGGTGGACTGACGCATGTTGGTCAGCTTCTTTTCCTTGGTGATGTTGACGTCCATGTCGTCGTTGCGCGAGTTCTCGCCGATCACCATGCCCTCGTAGACCTCCTCGGTGGGGTTCACGAAGAAGGTCATCCGCTCCTGGAGCGCGATGATGGCGAACGGGGTCACGACGCCGTTGCGGTCCGCGACGATCGACCCGTTGTTGCGGGTGACGATCGCGCCGGCCCACGGCTCGTAGCCGTGCAGGATCGCGTTCGCGATGCCGGTGCCGCGGGTGGTGGTGAGGAACTCGGTGCGGAAGCCGATCAGGCCGCGCGACGGGACGATGAACTCCATGCGGACCCAGCCGGTGCCGTGGTTCGACATGCCGTCCATGCGGCCCTTGCGGGCGGCGAGGAGCTGCGTGATCGCGCCGAGGTACTCCTCCGGAGCGTCGATCGTCAGGTGCTCGAAGGGCTCGTGCGTCTTGCCGTCGACCTGGCGGGTGACCACCTGGGGCTTGCCGACGGTCAGCTCGTAACCCTCGCGGCGCATCTGCTCGACGAGGATGGCCAGCGCGAGCTCGCCGCGGCCCTGGACCTCCCACGAGTCGGGGCGTCCGATGTCGACGATCTTGAGCGACACGTTTCCGATGAGCTCGCGGTCGAGGCGGTCCTTGACCATGCGCGCCGTGAGCTTGTGGCCCTTCACCTTGCCGACGAGCGGCGAGGTGTTGGTGCCGATCGTCATCGAGATCGCCGGGTCGTCGACCGTGATGGCCGGCAGCGGGCGGATGTCCTCGGGGTCGGCGATGGTCTCGCCGATGGTGATCTCGGGGAAGCCCGCGATCGCGACGATGTCGCCGGGGCCCGCGGACTCGGCCGGGTAGCGGTCGAGCGCCTTGGTGATCAGCAGCTCGGTGATGCGCGCGTTGGTGTGGGTGCCGTCGTGGTGGACCCAGGCGACCGTCTGCCCCTTCTTGATCGTGCCGTTGAAGACGCGGAGGAGGGCGAGGCGGCCGAGGAACGGCGACGCGTCGAGGTTGGTGACGTGGGCCTGGAGGGGCGCGTCGTCGTCGTAGGTCGGCGCGGGGATGTGCTTGAGGATCGCCTCGAACAGCGGCTCCAGGTCCTCGGCGTCCGGCAGCGTGCCGTCCTCGGGCTTGTTCGCCGAGGCGCGGCCGGCCTTGCCGGAGGCGTAGACCACGGGGACGTCGAGGATCGCGTCGAGGTCGAGGTCCGGCACGTCGTCGGCCATGTCGGAGGCGAGGCCGAGGAGCAGGTCCTGGCTCTCGGCGACGACCTCGTCGATGCGCGCGTCGGGGCGGTCGGTCTTGTTGACCAGGAGGATGACGGGGAGCTTCGCCTCGAGCGCCTTGCGCAGCACGAAGCGGGTCTGGGGCAGCGGGCCCTCGGACGCGTCGACGAGGAGGCAGACGCCGTCGACCATCGACAGGCCGCGCTCGACCTCGCCGCCGAAGTCGGCGTGGCCCGGGGTGTCGATGACGTTGATGGTGATGGGACCGTCGCTCGCGTGCTTGCCGCTGTACGAGACAGCGGTGTTCTTCGCGAGGATCGTGATGCCCTTCTCGCGCTCGAGCTCGTTGGAGTCCATCGCGCGCTCGTCCACGTGGGCGTGCGCGTCGAAGGAGTTCGTCTGCTTGAGCATGGCGTCGACCAGCGTGGTCTTGCCATGGTCGACGTGGGCGACGATCGCGACGTTGCGCAGGTCGGAGCGGGTGGCACTTGCCATGGATACGGACTCGTCTCGTGTTCTCGTGCAAAAGGGGGACCATCCATCGTACCGCAGCGAGGCGTCCGCACGGCGAAGGGCCCCGGATCCCCGCTCTGGAGGGCTCCGAGGAGCGCTCCAGGCGGGGCCGGGGCCCTGGTGACGGTCGGTCAGACCGCGAACTCGATGCCGGCGCCGGGGATGGCGTCGAGCAGCTCGCGGGTGTACTCCTGCTGCGGCGAGTCGAACACGGTGTCCGTCGGGGCGTGCTCGACGATCCTGCCCTTCTGCATCACGCAGACGTCGTCGGCGATCACGCGGACCACCGCCAGGTCGTGCGTGATGAACAGGTAGGTCAGCCCGAGCTCGGCCTGCAGGTCGGCGAGGAGGCGGAGGATCTGCGCCTGGACGAGGACGTCCAGAGCCGACACGGCCTCGTCGAGCACCACGATCTCCGGCTTCAGCGCGAGCGCGCGGGCGATCGCCACGCGCTGGCGCTGGCCGCCGGAGAGCTCGTTCGGGTACCGGCTCGCGATCACGCGCGGGAGGGACACCTGGTCGAGCAGCTCGAGGACGCGCTCGCGCTGCGACGTCCGGTCGCCGACCTTGTGCACTCGCAGCGGCTCCGAGATGGTGTTGCCGATGTTGTGCAGCGGGTCGAGCGAGCCGTACGGGTCCTGGAACACCGGCTGCATGGAGCGCCGGAGCGCCAGCATGTCGCGGCCCTTGAGCTTCTCGGTCCGGCGACCGGCGATCGAGATCGCTCCGGACGTCGCCGTCTCGAGGCCCAGCACCAGGCGGGCGATCGTCGACTTGCCCGATCCGGACTCGCCCACGAGCGCCGTGGTGGTGCCCTTCGGGATCGAGAACGACACGTTGTCGACGGCGGTGAAGTCCTCGGCCTTCAGGCCGCCGCGGCGGATCTTGAAGACCTTCGTGAGGCCGTCGACCTCGATCATCGGGGCGCCCGAGGCGACCGCGCCGGCGTGGTGCGCGGCGCCCGCGCCGACCAGGTCGACCTCGCGCACGGCCTCCGACTCGCCGGAGACCGACTCCACGGCCCGGCCGGCCGTCGACTGGATGCGGCGCGACGCGAGGCTGGGCGCCGCCGCGATCAGGCGCTGCGTATAGGGGTGCTGCGGGTTCTGCAGCACCTCCACCGAGGCGCCGGACTCGACGATGCGGCCCTTGTACATGACGATGAGCTTCTCGGCGCGCTCGGCGGCGAGGCCCAGGTCGTGCGTGATGAAGAGCAGCGCGGTGCCGTCGGTCTTCGTCAGCGTCTCGAGGTGGTCGAGGATCCGGCGCTGGACTGTGACGTCGAGCGCCGAGGTGGGCTCGTCGGCGATCAGCAGCTGGGGAGCCGCGGCCAGGCCGATGCCGATCAGCACGCGCTGGCGCATGCCGCCCGAGAACTGGTGCGGGAACTGCTTGAGGCGCTTCTCCGCGTCGGCGAGGCCCGCGTTCTGCAGGACCTCGATCGCCTTGGCGCGCACCTCCTTGCGACCGGTCGCGAGGCCGTTGGCCTTGATGGTCTCCTCGACCTGGAAGCCGACCGACCAGACGGGGTTCAGGTTCGACATCGGGTCCTGCGGGACGTAGCCGATCCGGCGGCCGCGGATGTCCTCGAGCTCGGTCCTCGTCGCCTTCGCGAGGTCCTTGCCGTCGAACAGCACGGAGCCGGCGGTGACCTGGCCGGTGCCGGGGAGCAGGCCGATGATCGCGGCGGCGGTCGTCGACTTGCCGGAGCCCGACTCCCCCACGATCGCGACGGTCTGGCCGTGCTCGATCGTGAGGCTCACGCCGCGGAGGGCGGGGACCAGTCCGCTGCCGGTCTGGAAGCCGACCTCGAGGTCGGTGACCTCGAGCAGCGGCCCGTGCGGTGCGTTCGGTGTCGTGGCGGTCATCGGAGGGCCCTCGCCTTCGGGTCGAGCGCGTCGCGGAGCGATTCGCCGAGGAGGATGAAGCTCAGCACCGTGACCGTCAGGGCGATCGACGGGTAGATTAGCGTCTGCGGGTTGGTGCGCAGATCGCGCTGGGCCTGGCTGATGTCGTTGCCCCACGACATGACCGAGCCGGGAAGGCCGACGCCGAGGAACGACAGCGTCGCCTCCGCGGTGATGGCCGCGCCGAGCGAGATCGTCGTGACGACGATGACGGGAGCGATCGAGTTCGGCAGCACGTGCCGGAACAGGATCGCCATGCGGGAGAGGCCGGTCGCGGTGGCGGCGCCGACGAAGTCGGCCTGCTTCACGCGGAGGACCTCGGAGCGCAGGACGCGCGCCGTCGTCGGCCAGGCGAACGCGCCGATCGCCAGGGCGATGACGAACACGTTCCGGTAGGCCGAGAAGACGGACATGATGACGACCGCGGCGAGGATGTAGGGGATCGAGAAGAAGATGTCGCCGAGGCGCATGATCACGGTGTCGACCCAGCCGCCGAAGAAGCCGGCCAGAGCGCCGCCGATGACGCCGGAGACCGTCGTGATCACGATCACGATGAGGCCGACGGTCAGCGACGTGGACGTGCCGTGGATGATCCGCGAGAAGACGTCGCACCCCTGCTTGGTGTAGCCGAGCAGGCTGCCGTCGCCGGGGCCCTGGTTGCTGAACGAGAGCGCGCACTGGCGGGGGTCCACCGAGGTGAACAGGCCCGGGAACAGCGCGACGGCGATGATGACGAGGATCAGGACGCCCGAGATCCAGAACATGGGCCGCTTGCGCAGGTCGCGCCACGCGTCGGTCCAGAGGTTGCTGGGCTTCTCGTCGAGGCTGACGGCGTCGACCGACGCGATCGGCGTCTCCTCGAGCGGGGCCACGAAGTGGTCGATGCGGCGGGCCTTCTGCGCGCCGCCGGTGGACTCATTTGGCATAGCGGATCCTCGGGTCGAGTACGGCGTAGAGCAGGTCGACGAGGATGTTCACCACGAGGTAGAACAGCACCATGACCGTGACGAAGGAGACGACGGTCGGCCGCTCACCTCGGATGATCGCCTGATAGAGCGTGTTCCCGACTCCGGGAACGTTGAAGATGCCCTCGGTCACGGTCGCGCCGACGATCAGGAGGCCGAAGTCGGCTCCGAACTGCGTCGTGACCGGGATGAGCGAGTTGCGCAGGACGTGCACGGGGATGACGCGGCGTCGCGAGAGCCCCTTGCTGTACGCGGTGCGGACGAAGTCCGAGCCGGCCGTCTCGATGACCGAGCCGCGCGTGAGGCGGATGGCCGAGGCGACCACGAACAGGGCGAGCACGATCGCGGGCAGCAGCAGCCTCTGGAACGACGCGTCGGCTCCGACGGTCGGAGGGAACCATCCCAGCTGGATCGCGAAGAAGGACTGCGCGATGAAGCAGAGCACGAAGATCGGCACCGACACGAGCAGGAGGCTGACGACCAGCGCGCTCGCGTCGAAGAAGCTGCCCTTGCGCAGACCGCTGACGAGGCCGATGGTCAGCGCGACGACGATCTCGATGACGATCGCCATCATGGCGAGCGTCAGGGTGACCGGGAAGGTGCGGGCGAGGATCTCGTTGACGGACTGGCCGGAGAACGAGATGCCGAAGTCGCCGCGGACGACGCCTCCCAGGTAGTACAGGTACTGGACGAAGAAGGGCTCGTTCAGGTGGTACTGCTCCTCGAGGCGGGCGAGGAGTGCGGGGCTCGGCGTCTTGTCGCCGAAGAGCGACAGGAGCGGGTTCCCCGGCATGGAGAAGACCATGAAGTAGATGAGGAACGTGGTGCCGATGAGCACGGGGACGGCTTGCAGGATGCGTCGGACGATGTAGGCGAGCATGTCAGCCCAGCCGGTTCCGGAGTCGCATGGATGGGGACCTCATTCGATTGTGACCGAAACAGGGCGCTCCGCCCGTGCCGTGACCTGGTGGCCGACGGCACGGGCGAAGCGCCCCAGTGGTTCGAGCTTAGTTCTTGGTGATCTCGTAGTAGAGCGGCACCGAGTTCCAGCCGAACTCGACGTTCGACACGCCCTCGCCGTAGCCGCCGGTCACGTTCGCGTACCACAGGGGCAGCGACGGGAGGTCCTTCAGGAGGATCTCCTGGGCCTGCTGGAACGTCTTGTTCGCAGCGTCGGCGTCGGCGTCCGACAGGCCCTGCTGGAGCAGGGTGTCGAACTCGGGGTTCGAGTAGTCGCCGTCGTTGGACGAGGCGCCGGTCACGTAGAGCGGTCCGAGGAAGTTGTAGAGGCTCGGGTAGTCGGCCTGCCATCCGGTCCGGAACGCGGTCTCGATCGAGCGGTTGACGATCTTGGTGCGCGCCTCGGCGAAGGTCGGGTACGCGTCGCCCTCGGCGTCGATGCCCAACGTGTTCTTGATCGAGTTGGTCACCGCGTCGACCCAGCCCTGGTGGCCGCCGTCGGCGTTGTAGGCGATCTTGAAGGTGCCGTCCCAGGGGCTGATCGCGTCGGCCTGAGCCCACAGCGCCTTGGCCTCGTCGGGGTTGTACTCGAGCACGTCGGCGCCGGAGAGGGCGTCGCTGTAGCCGTCGATCACCGGGGAGGTGAAGTCGGAGGCCGGGGTGCGGGTGCCCTCGAAGATCACGTCGGTGATCTCCTTGCGGTCGAAGGACATCGAGATCGCCTGGCGGCGGAGCTGGCCCTCCTCGCCGTCGAAGTGCGGGAGACGGCCCGGGATGGTGAAGGACTGGAACACGGCCGAGGGCTGGTTCACGGCGCGGTCGCCGAGGTCGCTCTCGAAGGTGCCGAAGGCGGAGTCCGGGATCTGGTCGATCACGTCGACGTTGCCGCCGAGGAGGTCGGCGTAGGAGGCGTCCTGGGTGGCGTAGAAGACGATCTTCAGGCCGCCGTTCTGGGCCTCGCGGGGGCCGGTGTACTCGTCGTTCTTGACGAGCTCGATCTGGACGTCGTGCTGCCACGCGTCGTCGCCGTCGAGCTTGTACGGGCCGTTGCCGATCGGGTTCTCACCGAAGGCGGCCATGTCGTCGAACGCGGCGGCGGGCAGCGGGTAGTACGCCGAGTAGCCGAGGCTGATCGGGAAGTCCGACTGCGGGGACTTGAGCGCGACGGTGAAGGTGGTGTCGTCCACGGCCTTGAGGCCGGTGAGCTCGCTGTCCTCGGTGTCGCTGAAGCCCTCGAAGTTCGAGAAGAACGACGCGCTGAGCTGGTTGTTCGACAGCTTGGCGCCGTAGTTCCAGGCGTCGATGAACGAGCTGGAGGTGACCGGGTCGCCGTTCGTGAAGGTCAGGCCCGACTTGATTGTGATCGTGTAGTTCTGCGCGTCGTCCGACTCGATGGACTCGGCGACGTCGTTCTCGGGGGCGCCCTTGGCGTCGTAGTAGACCAGGCCCGCGAAGATCTCGTCGAGGATCTTGCCGCCGCCCACCTCGTTGGTGTTCGTCGGGATCAGCGGGTTCTGCGGCTCGGAGCCGTTGGTGGAGATGATCGCGGCGGCGTCGCCTCCCGATGCACCTCCGCCCGAGTCGTTCGAGCTGCTGCAGCCGGCCAGGACCAGCGTGCTCGCGGCGACGAGCGCCAGAGCCCCGAATCCGTAACGTCTGATGTTCACTATTCCTCCAGTGATGTGGGGGCGCGCGAGAAGTGGTTTCCCTGACGCGTGGAGTGCCGTGCGCGTGGCGACGGCGGCGGCGCACGAGACTGGTGGCCGTCGCGCGGATGCCTTCAACGAGACTATGTATTCGCCCGCTATCTGCACAAAAGCATGTGGCAACCGTTACACAGCGGTAACCGGGAGGTGGAATCCTTGCGCTGTTCTGCACGAAACGTGCGTACCGGGCGGCCGTCGCGCAACACATCGACTTCAGAGGAGACGCACGGAGTGTCCACCGACCTGTCAGGATCCGCGCCCGGACGGCGCCGGATCCGCATCGAGATCCTGCTGGTCCTCGGGCTCTCGCTGGGCGCCTCCGCGGTCTACTCGGTGGTCTCCATCGCCAACCGGCTCACCCGCTCGACCGCACTGGCCGACCAGACCGCGACGATCAACGGCGCCCTCAGCGACCGCCCGGGCTTCGACCTCGTCTACCAGCTGCTCGCGCTCTTCTTCGACCTGGTGCCGGTGGCCCTCTGCGCGTTCCTGCTCTGGCAGAGCTCGGGCCGTCCGCTCGGGCGCCTGGGGCTCGACCTGCGCCGGCCGTTCGCGGACCTGGGGACCGGGACCGTCCTCGCGGTGGCGATCGGCGCGCCGGGCATCGCGCTGTACGCCCTCGGACGCGCGCTGGGCATCACCGTGGCGGTGGTGGCCTCGCCGCTGGACGCGTACTGGTGGACGGTGCCGGTGCTCGTGCTCTCCGCGATCCGGGCGGGAGTGCAGGAGGAGGTCGTCGTGATCGGGTACCTCTTCGCCCGCCTGGGCGATCTGGGCTGGGGGCGGTGGCGGATCCTGGTGACCAGTGCGCTGCTCCGGGGCAGCTACCACCTGTACCAGGGCATCGGGCCCTTCATCGGGAACGTGGTCATGGGCCTGGTGTTCGGACTGTTCTACCAGCGCTTCGGACGCACCCTGCCCCTGGTGATCGCCCACTCGATCATCGACATCGTCTCGTTCGTCGGCTACCCGCTGGCCGTCGCCCTCTGGCCCGAGCTGTTCGCGCCGCCGGCTCCGCGGCCGTGACGACGGACCGATCGCATTTGAGGAGCCGCAGGACCGCGCCGCGGCTCTCCACTGCCGCGGCGTGACGCCCGCACGGTGGAGCTGCTCGCTCGTCGCGACTCCGTCGAGCCCTGCCGGCACCTCCACCACGCGTTCCACACGGTCGGGCTCCCTCGTGCATCGGAGTCGCCGTGCGCCGTTCCCCCCGGATCGGGAGAACTGCGCCCCACTCCGCGCCTGTGCGGGACCGACGGTGTCCGCAGCCGAGGGTGGGAGATGACAGGACGGGCTCGAGGCTCCGTTCCTGCTCTCTCACCCTCGGTTGCGGACGAGCGCGTGCGGGCGGATCAGGCGAAGGCCTCGATGGGCGGGCAGGCGCAGACGAGGTTGCGGTCGCCGTAGGCCTGATCGATCCGGCGGACCGGCGGCCAGTACTTGCCGCGCACCAGCGAGCGGACCGGGTAGACGGCCTGCTCGCGGCTGTAGGGGTGCGTCCACTCCTCGGCCGTCAGGCACTCGGCGGTGTGCGGGGCGCCGCGCAGCGGGTTGTCGTCCACCGGCCACTCCCCCGCGCCGACGCGGTCGGCCTCCGCCCGGATCCCGATCATCGCGTCGATGAAGCGGTCGATCTCTACGAGGTCCTCGCTCTCCGTCGGCTCGACCATCAGGGTCCCGGCGACGGGGAAGCTCATGGTCGGGGCGTGGAAGCCGTAGTCGACGAGGCGCTTGGCGACGTCGTCCACGGTCACTCCGGTCGCCGCCGTCAGCGGACGGATGTCGAGGATGCACTCGTGGGCGACGAGCCCGTTGTCCCCCGTGTAGAGCACCGGGTAGTGCTCGCGGAGGCGCGCGGCGACGTAGTTGGCCGAGAGGACGGCCGCCCCGGTCGCGGCCCGCAGGCCCTCCTCGCCCATCATCCGGGCGTATGCCCACGAGATCGGCAGGATGCCGGGGCTGCCGTAGGGCGCTGCCGACACCGGTGCGCCGCCGTGGACGATCCGCTCGCCCTGCGTGCCCACGCCGTGCTCGAGCCGCTGCGCGAGCGGGTGACCGGGCAGGAACGGCGCGAGGTGCGCCTTCGCGGCGACGGGACCGACGCCGGGACCGCCTCCGCCGTGCGGGATGCAGAACGTCTTGTGCAGGTTGAGGTGCGAGACGTCGCCGCCGAAGTCTCCGAAGCGGGCGAAGCCCAGAAGCGCGTTGAGGTTCGCGCCGTCCACGTACACCTGTCCGCCGGCCTCGTGGACGAGGCGGCAGATCTCGGCGACCTCGTGCTCGTAGACGCCGTGGGTCGACGGGTAGGTGATCATCAGCGCGGCGAGGGAGCCCGCGTGCTCGGCGATCTTCGCCCGGAGGTCGTCCAGGTCGACGTTGCCGAGCTCGTCGCAGGCCACGACGACGACGCGCATGCCGGCGAGGACCGCGCTCGCGGCGTTGGTGCCGTGGGCGCTCGAGGGGATCAGGCAGACCGTGCGGTCCTCGTCGCCGTTCGACCGGTGCCAGCCGCGGATCGCCAGCAGGCCCGCGAGCTCGCCCTGCGAGCCGGCGTTGGGCTGGAGCGACACGGAGTCGTAGCCGGTGAGGTGGGCGAGCCACCCCTCCAGCTGGTCGATCAGCGCCAGGGAGCCCTGCACGTCCGCCTCGGGGGCGAACGGGTGCAGGTCCGCGAACTGGGGCCAGCTGACCGCCTCCATCTCGGTGGCGGCGTTGAGCTTCATGGTGCAGGAGCCGAGCGGGATCATGCCGCGGTCCAGCGCGTAGTCCGAGTCGGCGAGGCGCTTGAGGTAGCGCATCATCGAGGTCTCGCTGTGGTGGCTGCTGAAGACCGGGTGCACGAGGAAGGGCGTGCGGCGGTCGAGCTCGGCGGGGATGCTCCGCGCGGAGCCGCCGAGGAAGCCGAACGACGAGTCCAGCTGCCCGACGGCGGACGCGACGGCGATCACCTCGAGGTCGGTGACCGTCTCGTCGATCGACACCGAGACCGTGTCGGCGTCGACCAGGCGCACGTCGAAGCCGGCCTCGCGGGCGCGGGCGACCGCCGCCTCCGCACCGCCGGGCACGACGACCGAGACGGTGTCGAAGAAGTCGGCGTGCCGGAGGGAGTGGCCCCGGTCGAGGAGGAGGCGCGCGAGGAGCGCGGCCCGGCCGTGCACGCGCTCGGCGATCGCGGCGAGCCCGTCCGGCCCGTGGTAGACCGCGTACATCGCCGCCATGACGGCCAGGAGGACCTGCGCGGTGCAGATGTTCGAGGTCGCCTTCTCGCGGCGGATGTGCTGCTCGCGGGCCTGGAGGGACAGGCGGTAGGCGGGGTGGCCGTCCGCGTCCTGGCTGACGCCGACGAGGCGGCCGGGCAGCTGGCGCTCGAGTCCCTTGCGGACGGCGAGGTAGCCGGCGTGCGGTCCTCCGAAGCCCAGCGGGACACCGAAGCGCTGCGTGGTGCCGACGGCGACGTCCGCGCCGAGCTCGCCCGGCGAGCGCACCAGGGTCAGCGCGAGCAGGTCGGCGGCGACGACCGCCAGGCCTCCGTGGGCCTTCGCCGCGGCGAGCACCGCCGACGGGTCCCAGAGGTGCCCGGACGCGCCGGGGTACTGCACGAGGGCGCCGAAGCACTCCGGCACCTCCTCCGCGGCGGTGCGCGAGAGCGGGAGCTCGACGATGCGGATGCCGACGGCCTCCGCGCGGCCGCGCAGCAGCGCGAGGGTCTGCGGGAGAGCGTCGGAGTCGACGACGAAGACGTCGGTGCGCGCCTTCGAGGCGCGGCGCGCGAGCAGCATCGCCTCGACGACGGCCGTGCCCTCGTCGAGCATCGACGCGCCGGCCGTGTCGAGGCCGGTGAGGTCGGAGACCATCGTCTGGAAGTTGATCAGCGCCTCCAGGCGCCCCTGCGAGATCTCGGGCTGGTACGGGGTGTAGGCCGTGTACCAGCTGGGGTTCTCGAGCACGTTGCGCTTGATCACGGCGGGGGTGTGCGTGCCGTAGTAGCCGAGGCCGATCATCGGCCGACGCACCGTGTTCCTCGCGGCGAGGGCGCGCAGCTCGGCGAGCGCCTCCGTCTCGGTGGCCGGAGCGGGCAGCACCTGCGGGAGGTCGCGGACGTGGATCGACTCGGGGACGGCGGCGGTGACGAGCTCCTCCACGGAGTCGTAGCCGAGAGCCGCGAGCATGGTGCGCTGCGCGTCGGCGTCGGTCCCGATGTGGCGGGACTCGAAGGCGCCGGGGGTCCTGGTGGCCGCCATCTACTCGCCGACCAGCTCGGTGTAGGCGGCCGAGTCGAGGAGGCCGTCGGGCAGGGCGTCGAAGCGGACCCGGATCAGCCACCCCCCGCCGAACGGGTCGGAGTTGACGAGCTCGGGGCTGTCGACGACGGCCGTGTTGGCCTCGAGGACCTCGCCGTCGACGGGGGCGAACAGCTCGCCCACCGACTTGGTCGACTCGATCTCGCCGACGACGCTGCCGCCCTCGACGCGGGCTCCCGCCTCGGGGAGCTCGACGAAGACGACGTCGCCCAGCTTGTCGGCGGCGTAGGCGGTGATGCCGACGGTCGCGACCTCTCCGTCGACCCGGATCCACTCGTGGTCGGAGGTGTACTGCAGCTCGGTGGGCACGGCCATGTCAGTTCTTCTTTCTCGAGTAGAAGGGGAGCTCGGTGACGGTCATCGGGAGGCGCGTGCCGCGGATGTCGACGGCGAGCGCCGTCCCGGGCTGCGCGGAGGCGGGGGCGACGTAGGCCATCGCGATCGGGACGCCCAGGGTCGGCGAGAGGACGCCGCTGGTGACCACTCCGACCTCGTCGTCGCCGGAGAGGACGGTGTAGTCGGCGCGGGCGGCGCGGCGGCCCTCGCCGACGAGCCCGACGAGCACAGGAGCTTCTCCGGAGGGACCCTCCTCGCTGGCCGCGCGGCCGACGAAGTCGATCGGCTTCCCTAAGGCGACGACGCGGCCGAGGCCGGCCTGTGCGGGGAAGACGTCGCGGGAGAGCTCGTGGCCGTAGAGCGGCATGCCCGCCTCGAGGCGGAGGGTGTCGCGGGCGGCGAGGCCGGCGGGGACGAGGCCCGCTCCGGCGCCGGTCTCGGCGAGAGCCTGCCAGAGCGCGGGAGCGGAGTCGGGCGAGACGTAGATCTCGAAGCCGTCCTCGCCTGTGTACCCGGTGCGCGCGATCAGGATCGGGTGCGCCTCGAAGGTCGCGGGCACGGCGCGGTAGTAGCGCAGCTCCGCGAGGAGGCGGGCGGCGGCGTCCGTGTCGAGCACGGACTCCGCTCCCCGCTCGGTCTCGACGGCGAGGCCCTGGACGTTCTGCAGGATCTCGAGCGCGCGCGGTCCCTGCAGCGCGATGAGGGCGACGTCGTCGCTCTCGTCGAACAGCTCGCACTCGAACATCGCGGTGCGGTCGCGGAGCGTCTCGACGACGACGTGCCGGTTGGCCGCGTTCGCGACGACCATGAAGCGGTCCTCGCCCGTGCGGTAGACGACGAGGTCGTCGATCACGCCGCCCGTGCGCTCCAGGAGGAGGGTGTACTTCGCGCGGCCGGCGGCGACGGCCGAGATGTCGCTCGCCAGCGCGTAGTCGAGGGCGTCGACCGCCTCGGGGCCGACGACGAGGATCTCGGCCATGTGCGAGAGGTCGAAGAGGCCGGCGGCGGTGCGCACGGCGTGGTGCTCGGCGAGATCGCCGGAGTAGCGGACCGGCATCTGCCATCCGGCGAAGTCGGTGAAGGACGCGCCAGCGGCGACGTGCACCTCGTGCAGGGGCGAGTAGCGGGCTTCGGGGCTGGTCGTCGGGGTCTCGGACATGAGTTCTCCATTTCGTCGCAGTGCTGGACTCGCGCCGCGTTCGCGGCAGAGCACAGCAGTGCCGTGGGAACTCCCCCTCTGTCGTGGAGCCTGAGAGATTCGCGACGCCCCGAGGGGTCGAGCGCTTTCACCATGGGCGGATCCGAGCGGATCGCTTTCCAGAGTGGCCAGTTCGACGCGGTACAAGACCTGAGAGATTGGCGGGGAGGCTTGCTCCTTCGGTGCCGACCGGAGTCAGCTCTCCCGCGTCGCGTATTGCGGCCCGGTATTCGGTTGTGCGGTCAGCCTAGCGGTGAGGGCGGACCCTGCGCGGCGTGTCGCCTCTTCCGCTAGGCGTTCAGGTGTTCGTGACACTAAGGTGATCCCAGCACTTACAGTCGGTGCGACTCTTAGTAGGGACATCGGATGCCGGACGTGCAGCTCGCCGTGTCGACGGTGATCTTCGCCCTGCGGCCGCACCCGGAGACCGGAGCGAGCACAGCCTGGATCCCCGTCGTCCGGCGCATCCGCGAGCCGTTCGAGGGACTCTGGGCACTGCCCGGCGGACCGCTGCATCCGGACGAGGACCTCGCCGAGTCGGCCCGCCGCACTCTCCGCGAGACCACGGGCCTGGCTCCGCGCTACCTCGAGCAGCTCTACGCCGTCGGCGGCACCGACCGCTCCCCCGGTGAGGACCGCGTCGTGTCGATCGTCTACTGGGCGCTCGTGCGCTCCGCCGAGGCCGACGAGGCCATCGTGGGAGAGAACGTCGCCTGGCTCTGCACCGATCTGCCGCTCGAGCTCGCCTTCGACCACGGACTGATCGTCGACTACGCCCTCTGGCGCCTGCGCAACAAGATGGAGTACTCCCGCATCGCGCAGGCCTTCCTCGGCGGCGCCTTCACCCTGTCCCAGCTGCGGGAGGTCCACGAGGCCGTCCTGCAGAAGCCCCTCGACCCGGCCAACTTCCGCCGGACGATCGAGAGCTCCGGCACCGTGGTGCCCACCGGGGAGCGCCTGACGGGCACCCGCCACCGTCCCCCGCGCCTCTACCGCTACGACGAGTCGGCGGCGCTCGTCGACAACGGCCCGCTGCCCGTCTGAGCGCGCCGCCCGACTCCCCCACCCGTCTCACGAGGAGAACACCGTGACATCCGTCGACAGCACCATCCGGCTCATCGAGGGCGGCTCCGCGCCCGGCGCAACCTGCGCGCCCGAGCTCGCGGAGGCCCCCTGGTCGTTCGACCTCGGCCTGCCCGCCTACGGGCCCGGCGCCTCCCAGGCCGACCCGATCCCGGCCGACGCCCCGGTCCAGGGACGTCTGCCGGAGGAGTACACGACGGCGAGCGCCGACGAGCTGCACCACCGCATCCTCGCGGCGAAGGAGACGCTCGGCGAGCGGGTCGTCGTGCTCGGGCACTTCTACCAGCGGGACGAGGTGGTGCAGTACGCCGACTACGTGGGCGACTCGTTCCAGCTGGCGAAGGCGGCGACGAGCCGGCCCGACGCCGAGGCGATCGTCTTCTGCGGCGTGCACTTCATGGCGGAGACGGCCGACATCCTCTCCGGTCCGGAGCAGGCCGTGATCCTCCCGAACCTGGCGGCCGGCTGCTCGATGGCGGACATGGCCGACATCGACTCCGTCGAGGACGCGTGGGCCGAGCTCACCGAGCTCTACGGCACCGAGCCGGACGCCGACGGCCGCGTGCCGCTCGTCCCGGTCACGTACATGAACTCCTCGGCCGCGCTGAAGGCGTTCTGCGGCCGCAACGGAGGCGTGGTCTGCACCTCCTCGAACGCGGCGACCGTTCTCGAGGACGCGTTCGCGCGCGGGCAGCGGGTGCTGTTCTTCCCCGACCAGCACCTCGGCCGCAACACCGCCAAGGCGATGGGCGTGCCGCTGGAGCGGATGCCGATGTGGAACCCGCGGAAGCCGCAGGGCGGCTCCGACACTGCGACGCTCCTGGACGCGCAGGTGATCCTCTGGCACGGCTTCTGCTCGGTGCACAAGCGCTTCACGACGGCCCAGATCGCGAAGGCGCGCGCCGAGCACCCGGGCGTGCGCGTGATCGTGCACCCGGAGTGCCCGATGGCGGTCGTCGACGCGGCCGACGAGTACGGCTCGACCGACTACATCGTGAAGGCGATCCAGGCGGCACCCGCGGGATCGACCTTCGCGATCGGCACCGAGATCAACCTGGTGCAGCGCCTCGCCGTCCAGTACCCGCAGCACACGATCTTCTGCCTCGACGACGTGGTCTGCCCCTGCTCGACCATGTACCGCATCCACCCCGGCTACCTCGCCTGGGTGCTCGAGGGACTGGTCGCGGGGACGGTGCTCAACCGGATCGAGGTCGCGGAGTCGGTGCAGGCCGAGGCGCGCATCGCCCTCGAGCGGATGCTCGCGGCCGTTCCGCCCGCCGGGCCGGCGGCGGTCTGACATGGCGCGGGCCGTCGTCGTCGGCAGCGGCATCGCCGGGCTGGTCGCCGCGCTGACGGCGCAGCACCGCCACGAGGTGCTGCTCGTCACCAAGGGCACGCTGGCGGAGTCGTCGACGCGCGCCGCGCAGGGCGGGATCGCCGCGGTCACGGCGCCGGGCGACTCCGTGGCGCTGCACGTGGAGGACACGCTCACCGCCGGTGCGGGCCTCGCCGTGCGCTCGGCGGTCGAGGTGCTCTGCGCCGAGGGGCCGGAGGCGGTCGCGGTGCTGCAGGAGTGGGGCGTCGGCTTCGACCGCGAGGGCGGCGAGCTGGCGCGGGGACTCGAGGGCGCCCACTCGCGTCCGCGGATCCTGCACGCCGGCGGCGACGCGACGGGCGCCGCGATCGAGGCCGCTCTCGTGGCGGCGGTGCGGGCCTCGTCGGTCGAGGTGCGCGAGCACGCCGCCCTGGTCGACCTGGTGCGGGAGGGCGGCTCGGTCACGGGCGCCGACGTCCTGCACGACGGCGTGCTCGAGCGCCTGGCGGCCGACGCGGTCGTGCTGGCCACCGGAGGCGCCGGGCAGCTCTACCGGCACACCACCAATCCGTCCGTCGCGACCGGGGACGGGCTCGCCGCCGCCCTGCGGGCAGGAGCGGAGACGGCGGACCTGGAGTTCTACCAGTTCCACCCGACCACGCTCGCGCTGCCGGGCGGCTTCCTCGTCTCGGAGGCGGTGCGCGGCGAGGGCGCGGTGCTGCGCGACGCCGCGGGCGAGCGGTTCCTGGCCGGGGTGCACCCCGAGGCCGAGCTGGCGCCGCGCGACGTCGTGGCGCGCGCGATCGCGGAGCGGATGCGGCTGCAGGGCGGACTGCCCGTGCACCTGGACGCCCGGGCGATCGACCCCGAGGTGCTGGCGAAGAGGTTCCCGACGATCTCGGCGGCCTGCCGCGAGAACGGGCTCTCGCTCGCCGACGACCTGCTGCCCGTGACTCCGGCCGCGCACTACTGGATGGGCGGGATCGCGACCGACCTGGACGGGCGCACCAGCCTCCCCGGGCTGCTCGCAGTGGGCGAGGTCGCCCGCACCGGCGTCCACGGCGCGAACCGCCTCGCCTCCAACAGCCTGCTCGAGGGCGTCGTGTTCGCGCGCCGCGCGGCGCTCGCCCTCGACTTCCTCTCCTGGAGCGGCGGCCCGGTCGCGCCTCCCCGCGCCGTCGTCCCGATGACGCTCGACCGCACCGCTCTCCAGGACGCGATGTGGGCGGGAGCCGGCCTCTCCCGGGACGCGGCGGGGCTCACCGCGGCGCGCGACGCGCTCGTCGCCTCCGCCTCGCCCGCTCCGCTCGGACTGAGGACGCTCGAGGACGCGAACCTGCTGACCTGCGCCCTCGCTCTCATCGACGCCGCGACCGCGCGCACGCACTCCGTCGGCGCCCACCACCGCACCGACTCCCCCGACCCCGCGACGGCGAGCGCCGCCGCCCCCACCAGAGAGGCGGCCCTTCCGTGCTGACCCGCCAGAGCATCGACCGCGTCGTCACCCTCGCCCTCGAGGAGGACGCGCCCTGGGGCGACCTGACCTCCGACACCCTCCTCCCCGCGGACGCCACCGCGAGCGCCGCCCTCGTGGCCCGCGAGCCCGGCGTCCTCAGCGGCGGCGCCGTCCTCGTCGGCACGATGCGGCAGGTCGACGCCCGGATCCGCTGCTCGGTGCTCGTGGAGGACGGCGCGGTCTTCGAGGCCGGGCAGACCCTCGCCCGGATCGAGGGCCCCGCGGGCGGCGTGCTCCGCGGCGAGCGGGTCGCGCTCAACCTCGTGCAGCGGATGAGCGGCATCGCCACCCTGACGGCGCAGTACGTCGCAGCGGTGGAGGGGACGCGCGCCCGCATCGTCGACACCCGCAAGACCACGCCGGGTCTGCGTGCGCTCGAGAGGCACGCCGTCCGCAGCGGCGGCGGCCGCAACCACCGCTTCTCGCTCTCGGACGCGGTGCTGGCGAAGGACAACCACCTCGCGGTGCTCGCCGCGCGCGGGATCGACCTGACCGCGGCCCTGCGGGCGGCGCGCGCCTCGATCCCGCACACGGCGCACCTCGAGGTCGAGGTCGACCGGCTCGACCAGATCGAGCCCGCGCTGGCGGGAGGCGCGGACACGATCATGCTCGACAACTTCACCCCCGAGCTGCTCCGCCAGGGCGTCGCCCTCATCGGCGGGCGGGCCGTGGTCGAGGCGAGCGGCGGCGTCGACCTCTCGACCGTGCGCGCGATCGCGGAGGCGGGGGTCGACGTGATCTCCGTCGGCGCGCTCACCCACAGCGTCCGCTCGCTCGACCTCGGCCTGGACATCGCGGTCGAGTGATCTACCTCGACCACGCCGCGACCTCGCCCGTGCGCCGCGAGGTGCTGGAGGCCATGTGGCCGTTCCTCACCGCCGAGTACGGCAATCCGTCGAGCAGCCACTCGCTCGGCGACGCCGCGGCGCGCGCGCTGGAGGCGGCGCGCGCTCACGTGGCCCGCTTCCTCGGCGGCCGCGCCTCCGAGACGCTCTTCACCTCCGGCGGCACGGAGTCGATCAACACGGCGGTCAAGGGCCTCGCGCTGGGATCGCCGCGCGGACGGCACCTGGTGATCTCGGCGCTCGAGCACGAGGCGACCGTCGAGTCGGCCGACCACCTCCGGCGCCTGCACGGCTTCGAGGTGTCGACGGCCCCCGTCGACGCGACCGGCCTGCTCGACCTCGACGCGCTCGCCGCGCTGGTCCGGCCGGACACCGCGCTGGTCTCGGTGCTCGCGGCGAGCAACGAGATCGGGACGGTGCAGGACGTTCCGGCGATAGCGGCGCTCTGCCGATCGCGCGGCGTGCCGCTGCACGTGGACGCCGTCCAGGCCGCCGGCTGGCTGGACGTCGCGGGCTGGGGCGCCGACGCGGTCTCGGTCTCGGGGCACAAGCTCGGGGCGCCGAAGGGCGTGGGGGCGCTGCTGCTGCGCAGCCGGCTCCCGTTCGAGCCCCTGCTGCACGGCGGCGGCCAGGAGCGGGAGCGGCGCTCGGGCACCGAGAACGTGGCCTTCGCGGTCGCGCTCGGCACCGCGGTGCGCCTGCTCGATCCGGACCGCGCGGCGCGGGTCGGAGCGGTCCGGGACGCGTTCGCCGAGCGGGTCGCGGCCCTGGCGCCCCGGGCCGTGCCGCTGGGCTCCGCGGCGCACCGGCTCCCCTCGATCGCCGCGTACGCCGTCCCCGGGCGCAGCGGCGAGTCGACGCTCCTCGAGCTGGAGGAGCGCGGCGTAGTCGTCTCGAGCGGCTCGGCGTGCGCCGCCGGGCGCGACGAGCCCTCGCCCGCGCTGCTGGCCCTCGGCCTCGACCCCGACGTCGCCCGGACCGCCGTGCGGTTCAGCTTCGGCGAGGGCGCCACGCTCGAGGAGGCCGAGGCCGCGTCCTCCGCGCTCTCCACGGTCCTCACCTGAGACCTCTCGCAGCGGATCCCCGTCGATCGGGAATGTCCGGGGCGTCCGCCGCTGTTCTCCCTCCGTACCCCGCATCCGCGCCCGCGAGTCGAGCCGTCGATGCGCCCCTCACACCGATCCCCTCACGACCGGAGAACACCTGTGACCGAGCGCAGCACCCTTCCCGCCGCGCGGCCCGCCGCACCCGCCGCCGCCACGACCCTCGAGCCGCGCAGCCGCCTGGTCATCAGCCTCCTGCTGGTGTCGGCGTTCGTCGTGATCCTCAACGAGACGATCATGAGCGTGGCGCTGCCCGACCTCATGCGCGACTTCGACGTCGAGGCGCACGTGGGCCAGTGGCTCTCGACCGCCTTCATGCTCACGATGGCCGTCGTCATCCCGATCACGGGCTACCTGATCCAGCGGCTGCACACCCGCACGCTCTTCGCCGCCGCGATGATCCTCTTCAGCCTCGGCACGCTCACCGCCGCGCTCGCCCCGACCTTCGCGGTCCTCCTGGCGGCCCGCGTGGTGCAGGCCGGCGGCACGGCCATCATGATGCCGCTGCTGATGACGACCGTGATGACGCTGGTGCCCCCGGCGATCCGCGGCCGGATGATGGGCAACATCTCGATCGTCATCTCGGTGGCTCCGGCCGTCGGACCGACGATCTCGGGCGTCATCCTCAACTTCCTCGGCTGGCGCTGGATGTTCTGGATCGTGCTGCCGATCGCGATCGGCGCGCTGCTCCTGGGCCTGCGCAAGGTCGAGAACGTCACCGAGCCCCGCTCCATCCCGATCGACTCGCTCTCGGTCGTCCTCTCGGTCTTCGGCTTCGGCGGCCTCGTCTACGGCCTGTCGAGCCTCGGCGAGGGCGGAGCCGCGGTCGTCGCGCCGTGGATCCCGTTCGTCGTCGCGGGCCTCGGCCTCGCGGGCTTCATCGCGCGCCAGCTCCTGCTGCAGCGCACCGACCGGGCCCTGCTGGACCTCCGGACCTTCTCCTCCGCGAACTTCACCATCGTCATCGCGATGATGGCGGTCAGCATGTCGGCGCTCTTCGGCACGCTGATCCTGCTGCCCCTCTACACGCAGAACGTGCTGGGCCTGACTCCGCTGGAGACCGGGCTGCTCCTGCTCCCCGGCGGCCTGCTGATGGGCCTGCTCGCGCCGTTCGTCGGCCGCGGCTACGACCGCTTCGGCCCGCGCGTACTGCTCGTGCCCGGCTCGATCGTCGTCGCCGGCGCACTGTGGGGGTACACCCTGCTCGCGGCGGACTCGTCGCCCTGGTTCGTCCTCTCGCTGCACGTCACCCTCAGCCTGGGCCTCGCCTTCGTCTTCACGCCGCTGTTCACCGCCGGCCTCGGCTCGGTGCGCCCCTCGCTCTACTCGCACGGCAGCGCGATCATCGGCACCGTGCAGCAGCTGGGCGGCGCGGCGGGCACGGCGCTGTTCGTCACCGTCCTCTCGATCCGGTCGGCGGAGCTCGCGCAGGGCGGAGCCGACGAGGTCGCCTCCTACGCCGGCGGCATCCACTCCGCGTTCCTGTGGGGCGCGTCGATCGCGACGGTCGCGATCGTGGCCGCGTTCTTCGTCCGCCGCCCGGCGGAGTCGGACGCGCCGCTCCCGATGGCGCACTGAGCCGGGCGGGCCGACCCCGCCTGTTCACCTCCGCGTCACCCCGCCTCCCTACGGTGTCGCCCCGGCCGCCGCGCTCCCGATCGCGCGGCCGGGACGGAGACGAGACGTGACCGAGACGGCCGGCCCCCAGGACGTGCTCGACGCCGGAGCGGCCACCCCGCCTCCCCGAACGCTGGTCGACGTCCTCCGCGACACCGCGGAGCGCCACCCGGACGCCTCCGCGCTGGAGGACCCGGCCGGAGCGCTCAGCTACCGGGAGCTGCTGGCCCGCACGGTGCAGCTCGCGGGCGAGCTCACCACCGCAGGGGTCCGACGCGGCGACCGCGTCGGGATCCGCATGCCCAGCGGCTCCCGCGAGCTCTACCTCGCGATCCTGGCCGTCCTCGCCGCGGGAGCCGCGTACGTCCCGGTGGACGCGGACGACCCCGAGGAGCGGGCGCGCCTCGTCTTCGGCGAGGCCGCCGTCCGCGGCGTGATCACCGGCTCCGGCCGCTTCGAGCGCACCGGCGCCGACGAGCCGGCCGCCCGCCTGTTCACCGCGAGCGCGCCGCACCCGAGCACAGCGTCGATCCCGCTGCTGCAGCCGCCCTCGCTCGAGGACGACGCCTGGATCATCTTCACCTCCGGCTCCACCGGAACCCCCAAGGGAGTGGCGGTCAGCCACCGCTCCGCCGCCGCCTTCGTCGACGCCGAGGCGCGCCTGTTCCTCCAGGCGGAGCCGCTCGGCCCCGGGGACCGGGTGCTGGCCGGTCTCTCGGTCGCGTTCGACGCGTCCTGCGAGGAGATGTGGCTCGCCTGGCGGCACGGCGCCTGCCTCGTCCCCGCTCCCCGCTCGCTGGTCCGCAGCGGCATGGACCTCGGCCCCTGGCTGACCACGCACGGCATCACCGTGGTCTCGACCGTGCCGACCCTCGCGGCGCTCTGGCCCGCGGAGTCGCTCGAGAACGTCCGCCTGCTGATCTTCGGTGGCGAGGCGTGCCCGCCGGAGCTCGGCGAGCGCCTGGCCGTCGAGGGCCGCGAGGTCTGGAACACCTACGGGCCGACCGAGGCCACCGTCGTCGCCTGCGCCGCGCCCCTCGGCGGGCCTCCCCCGGTGCGCATCGGGCTGCCGCTGGACGGCTGGCGGCTCGCCGTCGTGGACGCGGACGGGCAGCGGGTCGGCGAGGGCGAGGTCGGCGAGCTGGTCATCGGCGGGGTCGGGCTCGCGCGCTACCTCGACCCGGTCAAGGACGCCGAGAAGTACGCGCCGGCACCGCTCCTGGGCTGGGAGCGGGCCTACCGCTCCGGCGACCTGGTGCGCTTCGAGAGCGCCGGCCTCGTCTTCCAGGGGCGCGCGGACGACCAGGTGAAGCTCGGCGGTCGGCGGATCGAGCTCGGCGAGGTCGAGGCGGCGCTGCAGGCGCTCCCCGGAGTCTCGGGGGCGGCGGCCGCGGTCCGCACCACGGCGGCCGGCAACCAGGTCCTCGTCGGCTACCTGGCCCTCGCCGGCGGCCGGGAGCTCGACCGCGACGCGGCGCTCGCCCGCCTGCGTGAGGAGCTGCCCGCATCCCTCGTGCCGCTGCTGGCCGTGGTCGAGGAGCTGCCGACCCGCGTCTCCGGCAAGGTCGACCGCGCCGCACTCCCCTGGCCGCTCGCCGTGGGCACGACCGAGGACGCCTCCCTCGACCCCGAGGAGGCGTGGCTCGCCGCCCTCTGGCGCGACGTGCTCGGCGTGCCGGTCGACGAGCGGGCGAACTTCTTCGACCTCGGCGGCGGCTCCCTCGCCGCCGCCCAGCTGGTCGCGCGGATCCGCGAGCGCGACCCCGAGTTCATGGTCGCCGACGTCTACGCCCACCCGCGTCTCGCGGCGATGGCCGCCGAGATCCAGAGCCGCTCGACCGGCGCTGCGGAGGTGTCCGCTCACCGCATCGCGCCGGTCCCCCTCCGGATGCGCGTGCTGCAGACCCTCCTCGGCGCACCACTGCTCGTGCTCGGCAGCGCCCGCTGGGTCACTGCGATCCTCACCGTCACCGCGGTGCTCGACCTGGTGCCGGGGTTCGGCTGGCTGCCCACCGCTCCGCTCGCCGCGCTGATCCCCGCGTTCGCGCTCTTCCTCACGCCGTTCGGGCGCATGGGGCTCACCGTCCTCGCCGCGCGCACCCTGCTGCGCGGGATCCGAGCCGGAGACCACCCGCGCGGCGGGAGCGTGCACCTCCGGCTCTGGCTGGCCGAGCAGATCGCGTTCCAGCTCAAGGCCGTGAGCCTCGCGGGCGCGCCCTGGGTCGCCTATTACGCCCGCGCGCTCGGCGCCCGCATCGCCGACGACGTCGACCTGCACTCCCTCCCTCCGCTGACCGGGATGCTCACGCTCGGGCGCGGCGCCGCGATCGAGCCGGAGGTCGACCTCTCCGGCTACTGGATCGACGGCGACGTCCTGCGCGTCGGTGCCGTCCGGGTCGGCGCCGGCAGCACGGTGGGCGCGCGCAGCACGCTCCTCCCCGGCGCCCGGATCGGCAAGCACGCGCAGATCGAGCCGGGATCGGCCGTCTTCGGGCGGGTGCCGGCCGGGCAGCGCTGGGGAGGATCCCCCGCCCAGCGGCTCGGCAGGGCGAACGCCGGGTTCCCCTCGGAGCGCCCGGCGCGCCGCCCGGGCTGGGTCTGGGCGTACGGAGCGTCCGCGGTCGGCCTCGCGGCGGTCCCGGTCCTCGCCCTCGCGGCCGGGCTCGCCGTCGTGGCCGCCGCCGTGCGCGGCTCGGCCGGCCTCGGCGCCGCGCTCGGGCCCGCTCTCGCCGCCCTCGTGCCCGCCGTCGCCGTCTCCGGAGTCGTCCTCGCCGCTCTCGTCGTCGTCCTGGTGCGCCTGCTCGGCCGGGGCGTCGAGCCGGGCACCCACCCCGTGCGCGGTCGGATCGGCTGGCAGGTCTGGTCGACGGAGCGGCTGCTCGACTCCGCGCGGGTCCTGCTCTTCCCGCTCTACTCGGGCCTGTTCACCCCGGTCTGGCTGCGGCTCCTCGGCGCGAAGGTCGGACGCGACGTCGAGGCCTCGACGGTGCTGCTCCTGCCCGCGATGACGACCATCCGCGACGGCGCGTTCCTCGCCGACGACACGCTCGTCGCCTCCTACGCGCTCGGCGGCGGCTGGATGCGGCTCGCCCGCGCGGAGATCGGCGAGCGCGCGTTCCTCGGCAACTCCGGCATGGCCGCGCCCGGCCACACCGTGCCCGCCGGCGGACTCGTCGCCGTCCTCTCCTCCGCGCCCCGCAAATCGAAGGCGGGCTCGTCGTGGCTGGGCTCACCTCCCGTGCGGCTGCGGCGCACCGTCGTCGAGGCGGAGTCGGCGCGCACCTTCCGCCCGGCCCGCCGACTCCGCGCGGCCCGCATCGCGTGGGAGCTCGGCCGCTTCGTCCCGGTGGTCGTCTCGGTCGCGATCGGCCTCGGCGTGGTAGCCGGACTGCTCGCGCTGATCCAGACGCTCGGGGCGGTGCTCGCCGCGCTCGTGGGAGGCGTCGTGCTGCTGGCCGCCGGGGCGGTCGCCGCGGCCGTCTCCACCGCCGCGAAGTGGATCCTGATCCAGCGGGTCGAGCCGAGCGAGCAGCCGCTGTGGTCCTCGTTCGTCTGGCGGAGCGAGCTGGCCGACGCCTTCACCGAGATGGTCGCCGCGCCCTGGTTCGCCCACGCCGCCGCGGGCACTCCGGCGCTGGTCTGGTGGCTGCGGAGCCTCGGCGCCCGGATCGGACGCGGCGTCTGGTGCGAGAGCTACTGGCTCCCCGAGGCCGATCTGATCTCGCTCGGCGACGGAGCGACCGTGAACCGGGGCTGCGTCGTGCAGACGCACCTGTTCCATGATCGAATCATGAGCATGGATCTCGTGAGCCTCGACGCCGGCGCCACCCTGGGCCCGCACAGCGTGATCCTCCCCGCCGCGCGGATCGCCGAGCACGGCACGGTCGGCCCGGCCTCGCTCGTCATGCGGGGGGAGCTCGTGCCCGCGGGCAGCCGCTGGAGCGGCAACCCGATCGGCCCGTGGCGCGAGGTGCGCGTCGCCGACTACCACGCGCCCGTCGCGTGAGCCCCGCGCTGACCGGGCTCGAGACCGCCGGCGACCCCTACGTCCCCGGCATCGGGAACACCGGCTACCGCGTCGAGTCCTACGACCTCGACCTCGACTACCGCGTCGCCTCGAACCGCCTGGCCGGCCGGGCCGTGCTGCGGATCGTCGCGCTGCAGCCGCTCCGGCGGTTCTCCCTCGACCTCTCCCGGCTCCGCGTGGCCCGCGTCCGGATCGACGGACGCCGCGCCCGCCACGAGCAGGCGCCGCACAAGCTGCGGGTGTCCCCCGCCGAGCCGCTGGCCGCCGGCGAGAGCGTCGACGTCGAGATCGAGTACAGCGGCCACCCCGCCCCCCGCGCCAGCCACTGGGGCGAGCTCGGCTGGGAGGAGCTGGAGGACGGGGTGCTCGTCGCCTCGCAGCCCTCCGGCTCCTCCACCTGGTTCCCCTGCAACGACGACGTCGCCGAGAAGGCTCCGTACCGCCTGCGCGTCACCGCCGAGGAGGGCTACGCCGTGCTCGCGAACGGGGTGCTCATCGACTCGAGCGCCCGCTCCGGCCGCCGCACCTGGCTCTACGAGCAGCGCGAGCCCAGCGCCGCGTACCTCGCCTCGGTGCAGATCGGCCGCTACGCGATCGAGGAGTGCGTGCTCGCCGGGGTCGCGGTGACCCTCGCCCGCCCCGCCGCCCTGGCCGCTCGGGTCGCGCACGACTTCGCTCCGCTCGAGCGCATGCTCGCCCTGTTCACGCGGCTGTTCGGGCCCTACCCCTTCGCCCGCTACTGCGTCGTCGTCACGGCGGACGAGCTGGAGATCCCGCTCGAGGCGCAGGCGATGGCGGTGTTCGGCGCCAACCACGCCGACGGCCGCGGCGGCTCGGAGCGCCTCATCGCTCACGAGCTCGCGCACCAGTGGTTCGGCAACAGCGTGGGCATCGCCCGGTGGCGCCACATCTGGCTCAACGAGGGGTTCGCCTGCTACGCGGAGTGGCTGTGGTCGGAGGGGTCGGGCCGCGCCACCGCCGACGCCTGCGCCCGCCGCCACCACGCGGTGCTGCGGGATGCGGCGCAGGATCTCGTGCTCGCCGATCCGGGGCCGGTCGCGCTCTTCGACGACCGCGTCTACAAGCGCGGCGCGCTCACCCTGCACGCGCTGCGGCTCACCGTCGGCGACGAGCCCTTCCTCCGGCTGCTGCGGGAGTGGACGTCCCGCTACGCCTCCGCCGCCGTCACCGACGAGGAGTTCCGCGAGCTCTGCACCGAGGTCCTCGGCGAGGGCGTGGACGACCTGCTCGACGCCTGGCTCCTCGACGAGGAGCTGCCGCCGCTACCGTCCGGGCGCTGACACCAGCGAGTCCGCGAGCGCGTCGCCGTGCTCGCGCCGCCAGCCGATGATGGGCCCGGCGCCCGCGTCCCCCATCGGCCCGAGGGCGACGCTGACCCGCAGCGCGGGGTCCAGCTGCGGCTCGGCCAGCCGGAAGCGGACGCCGTCGATCCGCGCCTCCGCCGCGTGGTGCGACTCGTGCACGTGCACCCGGCGCGGGTCGAGCTCGAGCCCGCGGCCGTCCGCCTTCAGCGCGGCCTCGATCCGGGTCCAGTGCAGGACGGGGTCGGCGGGGCGCATCCCGCCCGTGGCGAAGGGCGCCCCGGCGATGCGCGTGATCCGCTCCCCGCGCTCGGGCGTGCCCAGCGTCGGCTCCACATCGACGCCGACCGCACCGGCGCTGCTCGCCGCGACCACGACGGCGCCCGCGCAGTGCGCGATGCTCACCGACAGCAGCTCGAGCGCGATCCCGCGTCCCTCCAGCCGCGGCCGGCCGTGCGCGCCCCCGCAGCGCGGGCAGCACGCGACGACCCGGACCTCCGACGCGCGCGTCCCCGTGAGCTCGGCCGCGAGCATCCGCAGGAGCACCCGCCCGAAGACGAAGCGCTCGGCCGCCGACGCGGCGACCGTGCCGGCGTAGCGCTCGCGCTCCTCGTCGCTCAGCAGCGGCAGCAGCCGCTCGGCGTCCAGCGTCTGCTCGTCGAGCGCCAGCCAGCGCAGGTGCACCCCCGGCAGCTCCGCGCCGATCCCCGACTCCCCCATGTCCGTCCCCCCGGTCAGCTCGTCGCGGCGTGCTCGCCGCGCTCGTACACGTCCGCGGCCGATCCGACGATCAGCGGGTCCGGACCCAGCGGGCCCACGACCTCCTCGTCGCGTCCGTCGTAGTCGTAGAGGCTCAGGACGTAACGCATGGCCTCGAGTCGGGCGCGCTTCTTGTCGTTGCTCTTCACGATGGTCCAGGGAGCGTCGGCGGTGTCGGTCGCCGCCATCATCGCCTCCTTGGCCGCGGTGTAGTCGCCCCACTTGTCGAGCGAGGCGAGGTCCATCGGCGAGAGCTTCCACTGGCGCACGGGGTCGATCATGCGGATCGTGAACCGGGTGCGCTGCTCCTCCGCCGAGACCGAGAACCACAGCTTCACCAGGTCGATGCCGTCGCCGACGAGCATCCGCTCGAACAGCGGCGTCTGGCGGATGAACTCGTCGTACTGCGCCGGCGTGCAGAAGCCCATCACGCGCTCCACGCCGGCCCGGTTGTACCAGGAGCGGTCGAAGAGGACGATCTCGCCGGCGGCCGGCAGGTGCGAGACGTAGCGCTGGAAGTACCACTGACCGGCCTCGCGCTCGGTCGGCTTCTCGAGCGCGACCACGCGGGCTCCGCGCGGGTTGAGGTGCTCGGTGAAGCGCTTGATGGTGCCGCCCTTGCCCGCGGCGTCGCGCCCCTCGAACACGACCACGAGTCGGCGCCCGTGCTTCTTGATCCAGTTCTGCAGCTTCAGCAGCTCGATCTGGAGGAGGCGCTTGCCCGCCTCGTACTCCTCGCGCGACATCCGCTCGTCGTAGGGGTAGCCCTCGCGCCAGGTGTCGATCTGCGTGCCGTCGCGGCGCAGGAGCACCGGATCGTCGTCGTCCTCGTCCAGCACGACGAGGTCCCGCGCGTCGGCGGGCGTGAGCGTGCGGAGCAGCTCGGGAGTGGGACGGAGGGCGTCATCGGCGGTGTCGGGCACGGAGGGACGCTAGTGCGCCCGTGCGACGCTCCGGTGAACGGCGGGTATCCCCGCGTCTGCGGGGAGGACGGTCGGACGGGCTGCCGCGCCGATCGCGGTCCCGGCCGCCGCATGCGCAGGCTGATCACAAAGGCTGTACGCGACCGAGGCTGCAGTGCTCGATCCGGTGCGTTCCCGCGAGGATCGACCGGCTCCGCCTCGTCTCGGGACGGCGTCAGCCGGTGAACGCCGCAGGAGGCAGGTCGGTCTCGCCGTCCTCGATCGCGTCGAGCAGCCGGTCGACCACGTCCTGCGGCGCCAGACCCGCGCCGAAGCGGGGCGCGTCTCCCGCGAGCGGGTGCCGGGACAGCTCGGTCTCGGTGTGGCCGGGGCGCGCGTCGAGCAGGAGGACGCCCGCCCGCTTGTACTCGCGGGCCGAGGCCTTCACGAAGGAGTGCAGTGCCGCCTTCGAAGCGGAGTACGCGGCGAGTCCCGCGGTCGGAGCCTCCGCCACCACGCCGCTGATGGTCAGCGCGAACGGCTCGCGCCCCTCGCCCGCCGACGCGACGAGCGACGGCAGCGCGGCGGTCAGCACCCGGATCGGCGCCAGCGCGTTCACCTCGACGAGCTCCTCCAGAACGGCCGGATCGAGCTCGGCGGAGGGCCCGAAGGCCACGACGCCCGCGGCCACGACGACGCCGTCGAGGCGCCCGTGCCGCTCGAGCACCTCGGCGACCACGCGCCGGGGCTCGTCCTCCCCGCGCAGGTCGGCGACCAGGGGTGCCTCGCCGAGCGCCGCGGAGTCACGCCCCGACCGCACCGCGACGGCACCGCGCGCCTCCAGCGAATCGGCCAGGAGGCGGCCGAGGCCGCCCGAGGCTCCGAGGACGAGGACGACGGCACCGTCGAGACGAGTCATGTGGCGAGCCTAGACGGGTGCGCTGTCGCGGATCGGCACTACCGTCCGAGCGACCGGGCCCCTACCGTGAGGCCCATGACACGACTGCAGAGCCGTGCCGTGCTGCACCGCCTGCTCGAGGTCCTCGAGGATCCCGCCCCCGTCACCATCGGCCACGCGCGTCACGTCCGGATGCTCGTCCGCGAGGCTCTGGAGTGGATCGCCGGCCCTCGGGCGCACGAGTCCGGTGCGTGGAGCGGCCCCGCTTCGGGAGAGCCCGCGGCCGCGCTCGCCCCCGAGGATCCCGCCGCCACGGACCCGGGTCTCTGACGCTCCCGCCCTCCTCGTAGACTCGTTCGCCGGAGGAACGGGGGGGGTCGATGGACGAGGGTGCGCCGGCGGGCTGGTACCGCGACGATGCCGATGCGGCCGAGATGCGCTGGTGGGACGGCAGGCGGTTCACCGGGGCGCGTCGCTCCGCGCAGGACAGTGCCGCGGTGGTGGGGGACGCACCCGTCACCCCCGTCACGGAGCGCGTCGTCTACCGCCTCCCGAACGCCGGCGGCACCCCGAGCGTCGACGCCCTCGCCGAGGCCGAGCGGATCGAGGAGATCGCCGATCTGATCGGCCGCACGCTCGAGCCGGGCGAGATCGACGAGCGGACCCTCGAGGTCGACCTGATCCCCGAGCCCGACCACCCCACCGGCCTCGACGCCGTCTCGGTCCGGGTCGGCGGCCGCGTCCTCGGCTACCTGCCGAACGCCTCCGCCCACCGGGCCGCTCTCGACCGGGTCGTGGCGAGCGGAGCCGTCCCGGTCACGACCGCGCGCCTCCGGGTCGAGCGCGGCGAGGAGGGCCTGCGGGCCGTCCTCCGCGTCGCCCTCGTCGCCCCCGAGCTGCTCGTGCCGCTCAACGAGCCGCCCGTCGAGCGCCACTCGATCCTCCCCTGGTCGCGGGGCCTGCCGGTCCTGCGCGAGGACGAGCACTTCGCCCGCCTCTCGACGGTCGTCCCGGCGAGCGGCCGCGGCCTGCTGCTGGTGACCCTGCACCCGGCCGGCGACCTCGTCGAGCTCCGTCTCGACGGCGAGCGGGTGGGCGAGCTCTCCCCGACCCTCTCGGCGGATTTCACCCCGACCCTCCGCCACCTCGCGAGCCTCGGCCTCACCGCCGCCGCCTACGCCTCCCTCCGCGGATCCCCGCTGAAGGTCGAGCTCACACTGCAGGCCGCGAAGGCCGTGGAGCTGCCCGCCGAGTGGGTCGACGGCCGTCCGGTCACTCTCCCCCGACTCCTCCCGCCGGCCCGGACCTACTCCGTCCCGCCCGCGTACACGGCGCCGCTGCGTCCCACTCCCCGCAGCTCGGAGGCGGTCTCCCGCTCGCTCCGCCGGACCGTCGCCTGGGTGGTCGTCGGCGTCTGCACCCTCGTCGGGCTGTCGAGCTGGCTGATCGGGGACGTGCTGAACTGACGGGGCGGGGCGGACGTCCGGGGACGTGACCGGCCTCGTGTCGGACTCCCGGGGTCGGCGATCCCGCACCGCCACGAGAAAGCGCCCGGCTCGCGGTTCCGGAAATCCGAGCGAACCGGGCGCCTCGAGCCGAGCGCGGCCGTCCTACACGTTGAAGCGGAACTCCACGACGTCGCCGTCTTGCATCACGTAGTCCTTGCCCTCGATGCGGGCCTTGCCCTTCGCGCGGGCCTCAGCGATCGAGCCGGTCTCGACGAGGTCGTCGAACGAGATGATCTCGGCCTTGATGAAGCCCTTCTGGAAGTCGGTGTGGATGACACCGGCGGCCTGGGGCGCGGTCCAGCCCTTCCCGATGGTCCAGGCGCGCGTCTCCTTCGGGCCGGCCGTGAGGTAGGTCTGGAGGCCCAGGGTGTCGAAGCCGATGGTCGCGAGCTGGTTGAGGCCCGACTCCGTCTGGCCGGTCGACTCGAGCATCTCGGCGGCGTCGGCCTCGTCGAGGTCGATCAGCTCGGACTCGATTTTCGCGTCGAGGAAGATCGCCTTCGCCGGCGCGACCAGGGCTGCGAGCTCTGCCTTCCGGGCGTCGTCGGTCAGCACGGCCTCGTCGACGTTGAAGACGTAGATGAAGGGCTTGGCGGTCAGCAGGCCCAGCTCGCGGATCGGCTCCAGATCGATCGAGGAGGCCGACAGCGGCTTGCCCTGGTCGAGGAACTCGCGCGCCTTCTTCGCGGTCTCGACCACGATCGGCTCGATCTTCCTCCCCTTGAGCTCCTTCTCGTAGCGGGCCTCGGCCTTCTCGAGGGTCTGGAGATCGGCGAGGACCAGCTCGGTGTTGATCGTCTCCATGTCGCTGGCGGCGTCGACCTTGCCGTCGACGTGGACGACGTCGGAGTCCTCGAAGCCGCGGATGACCTGCGCGATCGCGTCGGCCTCGCGGATGTTCGCGAGGAACTTGTTGCCCAGGCCCTCGCCCTCGGACGCGCCGCGCACGATGCCGGCGATGTCGACGAAGGAGACGGGCGCCGGGAGGATGCGCTCGGAGCCGAAGATCCCGGCGAGCACCTCGAGGCGGGAGTCGGGCAGGTTCACCACACCCACGTTCGGCTCGATCGTCGCGAACGGGTAGTTCGCCGCGAGCACCGTGTTCTTGGTCAGTGCGTTGAAGAGCGTCGACTTGCCGACGTTGGGGAGACCGACGATTGCGATAGTGAGAGCCACGGGCATCCATCCTACGGCGTGGCTGCGGAAGGGCCGGGCGGGCGGGGCGCGGAGGAACGGGAGGCGCCCGGCCCGCGGCCGGCGGGTGCTCCCGGCAGCTCGGGGCGACGCGCGCGCGACGCTCCCGGCGGCGTCGGAGGTGCGTGAGAGGCTGGAGCGTGCCCATCGACTTCACCGCCATCGACTTCGAGACCGCCAACTCGCACGGGGCCTCCGCCTGCTCCGTCGGGCTCGTGAAGGTCCGCGACGGCCGCGTCGTCGACCGCGCCGGCTGGCTCATCCGCCCACCGCTGGGGTACGACGACTTCCTCGAGTGGAACACGCGGATCCACGGCATCCGCAAGCACGACGTGCACGCCGCCGCCTCCTGGGTCGACCAGTTCGCCGACCTGGCGGCCTTCGCCGGCGAGGACGTGTTCGTCGCGCACAACGCCGGCTTCGACATGGGCGTCATCCGCGCGGCCTGCGCGGCGACCTCCCTCGAGCACCCCGAGTACGACTACCTCTGCTCGCTGCAGCTCGCCCGCAAGACGTACGAGCTCGACTCCTACCGCCTCCCCGTCGTCGCCATGGCCGCGGGCTTCGAGGACTTCCGCCACCACGACGCGTCGGCCGACGCCGAGGCGTGCGCCGCGATCGTCGTGCACGCGGCCCGGCGGCACGGCGCCGCGAGCATGGCCGAGCTCGGCGAGCTGGCCGGCGTCTCCGTGAAGCGCCTGCGCCCGAAGGCCCCCGTCGCCGCCTGACGTCCGTCGTGCCGAGCCGGCTCGAGACGATCGGCTCAGCCGCGGGGGTCGCCGAACCAGGTGCTGAAGATGCGCCAGAAGTTCCGGTTCCCGTAGGCCGAGCAGTCGTCGCCCTCGCCGTAGAGGTTCGCGAGCGCCGCCGCGTTCGGCTGGTACGGCGTGTAGTAGTAGAGTCCCGCCGTGGCCGCGTTGGCGATCGTCACCGGGGCGGTACCGCAGGACTCGTCCGGGGAGTAGCGGACGTCGCCGGCCGCGCCGACCGGGTACCAGTCGAAGCTCGAGTCCGGATTCCGGTAGCGCTGGAACTGCCACGCCGCTCCGTACACCTGCGCGGCGAAGCCGTAGGAGTCCGTGTCGCAGTCCGCGGTGTCCGGGCAGCCGTAGCCCGTGGCGCTGCGGAACTGCCGCTCGCTCGGCTCCGGATCGGTCACGAGCGACTGCTCCTTCTGCAGCAGCACCAGGAGGACGGCCGGATTCACGCCGCACGCGCCGGCGACCGAGGTGATGATCTCCGCGGCCGGGACGTCGCGTCCGGCGGGCAGCGCATCGCACTGCTCGTCGGCCGTGATCGCCGCGGTGTCCTCGGCGTAGTCGCGCAGGCACGGCACCGGCCCGCCCGCGCAGTCGGGGACGCGGGCGTCGAGGAACGCCTGCACCGTGAGCGGTCCGAGCGCGTCGCCGGCGAAGAAGACCTCGTCGGAGATCAGGTCGCCCGGGTCGAAGTCGGCCGCGACGGGGCCCGGCTGGAGGAAGGTCCACAGCCGGACGGTCTGCGGCTCGGACGGCACCGCGGCGAGGCGCGTGCCGTCGACGGACCCTCCCAGCAGGAGCGCCACCAGCGCCCCGACGACGACGACCGCACCGCCCCGCCGGCGTCGGACGCCGGTCGGGGACGGTGCGGTCGGGGTCATCCCTCCACGCTAGTGGCGGGGCCGCGGGCGATCAGCCGCAGGGGGTGAGGCGCGCGACGTCCTCCGAGAGGGTGGTGGGACCGCCGAGGAGGACGACCCGCTGAGCTCCCGACTTCGCGATGTCGGTCAGGACGGCGCGGGGCACGCAGTTCGTCGGCACGGCGAACAGCGGGCTGTTCGAGTAGCCCGCCGCCGTGGCTCCGGCGAGGGCGTCGGGGAAGTTCTCGCCCGTCGCCAGGAACACGGTCTCGGCCCTCGAGAAGGCTGCCCGGTTCAGCTGCTCCGAGGTGTCGTAGCGGTCGACTCCGCCGATGCGGGTGATCGTCGGCACCGGAAGCGAGTTCTTGATCCCCTCGCTCACCGACAGGGGGCTGCCCGCGATGGTGAGGTTCTGCACCTTGAGCTTCGAGAGGATGCCCTTCGTCACGGCGTCGGCCGTGCTGCCGGTGCCGTTCACGAGGACGACGGGCGCGTCGACGGAGCCGGCCGCGGCGCTCGCGCCGAGCGCGTCGGGGAACTTCTCGCCCGTGGCGAGCCAGGCCCGCGTCGAGCCGCCCGAGAACGCGCTCTGGATGATGAGCCTGGACGTGTCGTAGCGGTCCTTCCCTCCGATGCGGTCCACCGTCGGCGAGTAGGACCTCAGCTGGTTCAGCAGGCCGTCGCCGACGCTCAGTGCGGAGCCGACCACGACGATCCTCGCCGGCTTGAGCCGGCTGAGCTCGTCGCGAACGGGCTGCGACATCGAGTCCCGGTCGACCAGGAGCAGCGGACCGCCCTGCTTGGCCGCGGCAGGGGCGGCGCTCAGGGCGTCGGGGAAGTTGGCGCCGGTCGCGATGTAGACGACCGGGACGTTCGTGCGGAAGACGGCCTTCGAGATCGCGACGGCGGTGCCCTGGCGGTCCGTGCCGGCCAGGCGCGAGACGTCGATCCCGGCCGACGTGCTCACGGACGAGCAGCCGAGATCCTTCCGGCCGGGGCCCCGGGAGTCGCCCGTGCCGACCCAGCGGTTCCAGTCGACGGAGTCGGCGGAGACGCAGACCTGGTAGGTGCCGGGTGCCGAGACGGGCGTGGTGGCGCCGAAGCCGTGGGCGCGGCCGGCGACGGAGTACTCGCCCGGGATGTCACCGCGGTCGCCGTTCGCGGTCTGCGTGCGGACCGTGCGGGTGCCGTCGGGGCCGGTCACCGTGACCGTCGTGGTCAGCGCGGCCTGCTGCGTCGTCGGATCGACGGCCCAGCCGGACACGCTCAGGGTGCTGCCCGAGATGCGCGGGGCGTCGACGCGTCCCGCGGGGGCGATCCCGGCGTTGGCCAGGGTGCCGTTCGGGTTCCAGTCGCTGAAGAGGTACCAGAAGTTGATGTTGCCGTAGGTCGCGCAGGCCGCGTTGCCGGAGCCGGTGAGCGCGTAGTCGTTGGGCTGGTACGGCGTGTAGTAGTAGAGGTCGGCCGTGGCCTGGTTGCGGATGGTGACCGGCGAGGAGCCGCACGCGGTGCTCGGGTAGTAGGCGACGTTCGGCGTCGTGCCCGGAGCGTAGGTGGTGAAGTTCGAGCCGGAGCCGGGCGGGTTGGCGTAGCGCTTGAACTGGCGGGCCGCGCTGTAGACCTGCGTGAAGAAGCCCGCCGAGCCGGGGTCGCACGCCGAGGTGTCCGGGCAGTTGTAGCCGGTCGCCTTGGCGTAGTCCTCGGGGCTCGGGGTCGCGTCGGTGACGAGGCTCCGCTCCTTCTGCACGAGCACGACCAGGGCCAGCGGGTTGATGCCGCAGGCCAGGCCGACGCGCGTGAAGATCGAGGCCGACGACTCGCTGCCGGAGCCCTGGTAGGCGCTGCACATCGCGTCCGCCGCCTTGGACGGCGTCGCCTGCGAGAAGTTCTTGAGGCAGGGGGCGGTGCCGGCGCTGGAGCACCGGCTGCCCTTCTCGTTCAGGAGCGACTGCACCTGACCGGTGCTCAGCGCGTCGCCGTCGAAGAACTGGGCGTCGCTGACGATGAAGCCGGCGCGGAAGCTCTTCGTCTCCTCGGCGCTGTACTGCGTCGACTGGTCCGGGACGCCGAGGTCGGCGCGGTCGAGGGACGCGTCGAGAGCGCCGGTCTCGACCGAGACGGTCGACGGCGCGTCCTCGGCGGCGGAGGCGGAGGTGATCGGGACGAGGGCGGTGCCGAGCCCGACGGCGAGAGCGAGCGCGGCCGTGAGCAGGCGCGATGAGCGGTGGTGATTCCCCATGATCGCGAAGTCTACGAGGCGGTCGCAGGGCGTCCTGGCCCTCGTTCGGTGGTCGTGGCGCGTCGATCGATCGATGTCGGAAGTGCGTGGTGTCATCGGCGGCATGGATCTCTCCTTCGCCCTCGGCCTGGTGGTCGGCGCGCTCCTCGCGGGAGTCGTGGCCGTCCTCCTCGCCCGCTCCCGCACGCCCGACGCCGCCCTCGCCCTCGACCTCGCGACGGCCCGCGCCCGCGCGGAGGGCCTGGAGGAGCGCCACGAGGCCGTCGTCGAGCAGCACCGCGAGCACCTCGGCTCCGCCCGCGATCAGATCCGCGAGCTCCAGGAGCAGCTGCGCGTCGTCGCCGAGCGCGAGCGGCACGACGCGCGCATCCTGCAGACCCTCTCCCCCGTCGCCGAGAGCCTGCGCGGCATGCAGGAGGCGGTCGGCCGGCTCGAACGCGAGCGCGCCGCCCAGTTCGGGGCGATCACCGAGCAGCTCGAGGGGCAGCGGGCGGCGGGCGAGCAGCTGCGCTCGACGACCGAGACCCTCGCGTCCGCGCTCCGCTCCACCACGAGCCGCGGCGCCTGGGGCGAGACGCAGCTGCGGAACGTCGTCGAGGCCGCCGGGCTCACCCAGCGGGTCGACTTCGACGTGCAGTTCGGCCTCGAGGGCGAGGCGGGCCGCGGCCGCGCCGACATGGTGGTCCGCCTGCCCGGCGGCAAGGCGATCGCGGTGGACGCCAAAGTGCCGTTCGACGCGTACCTGGAGGCGAGCGCGATCCCCGCGGGCGCCGGCGGAGAGGAGGAGGCGCGGCGTGCGGGGCTCCTGCGCGCGCACGTCCGCGCCCTCCGCGGCCACGTGGACGCGCTGGCCGCCCGCTCCTACTGGACCGGCCTCCCGGCGAGCCCCGAGTTCGTCATCGCGTTCGTGCCGAGCGAGCCGCTGCTCGCGAGCGCGCTCGACGCCGACCCGAGCCTGCTCGAGTACGCGTTCCGCAAGCGCGTCGCCCTCGCCTCGCCGGTGACCCTGTGGTCGGTGCTGAAGACCGTCGCCTACACCTGGCAGCAGGACGTGCTCACCGACGACGCCAAGCGCCTGCTCGACCTCGGCAAGACGCTCTACGCCCGTCTCGGCACCCTCGCCGACCACGCCGAGAGCCTGCGCCGCTCGCTCGAGAAGACGGTCGACTCCTACAACGCCTTCGCCGGCTCGCTCGAGAGCCGCGTGCTGGTCACCGCGCGCCAGTTCGACTCCCTCGACGAGTCGCGCGTCATCGCCCCGGTCGGAGGAGTCGCCTCCTCGCCGCGCCGCCTCACCGCCGTCGAGCTGCTCGCCGCGGAGGACGAGTCCGAGCGGAGCGCGTAGGGCCCCGGGTTCCCGCTGAGCGAGCACCGGGCGTGCAGGCCGCGCGCGAGCGGCGCCGTCCATCCGGCTCGACACCCGGACGACCGCAGCTCGCGACGGCGCTCCGCCTCCGCGGCTCGGCGGAGGAGCGCCCGCGAGGCGTCTCGAGACCCGCCGCGGCCCCGCCCGCTCGCCTCGGTGACCGAGGCCGGTGTCCTTCCGCGTCCTGCACGCCGAGACGCCGCCGCACTCGACGAGTGCGCCGTCAGCGGTGCGGCGCCTCGGCAGCAGTGCGGCGTCTCTGAGAGAGCGTGACGGCCTAGACCCACTTCTCCGCGAGGTGCTGGGCGGTCACGCGGCGGATGGTGCCCGAGCGGGAGCGCAGCACGATGGACTCCGTCGTGATGATGTGGCCCTCCTTGCGCACGCCCTTCACGAGTCCGCCGTTCGTCACTCCGGTCGCGACGAAGTAGGTGTTGTCGCTGCGGACGAGGTCGTTGGCGTGGAGCACGCGGTCGAGGTCGTGCCCGGCGTCGATGGCACGCTGGCGCTCGTCGTCGTCCTTCGGGCGGAGGATGCCCTGGATGACTCCCCCGAGCGCGCGGATGGCGCAGGCCGTGATGATGCCCTCGGGCGTGCCTCCGGTGCCGACGCACATGTCGAGTCGGGAGTCGTGGCGAGCGGCGTTGATGCCGCCCGCGACGTCGCCGTCGAGCAGGAGGCGCGTGCCGGCTCCGGCCGCGCGGATGTCCTCGATCAGCTGAGCGTGGCGCGGGCGGTCCAGCACCGCGATGCGCATCTCCTCGACGGGCTTGCGCTTGGCGCGGGCCAGGGCGCGGATGTTCTCGCCGATCGGGCGCTGGATGTCGATGATCCCGACGCCCTCGGGCCCGGTGACGATCTTCTCCATGTAGAACACGGCGGAGGGGTCGAACATCGCGCCGCGGTCGGCGACGGCGATCATCGAGAGCGCGTTCTGGCGCCCGGCGGCGGTCAGCGAGGTGCCGTCGATCGGGTCGACGGCGATGTCGGCGGCGGGCCCCGAGCCGTTGCCGACGTGCTCGCCGTTGAAGAGCATGGGCGCGTTGTCCTTCTCGCCCTCGCCGATCACGACGACTCCGTCGAAGTTCACGGTCCCGAGGAAGGTGCGCATGGCATCGACCGCTGCGCCGTCGGCGGCGTTCTTGTCGCCCTTGCCGATGAAGGGCACGGCGCGGATCGCGGCGGCCTCGGTGGCGCGGACGAGCTCCATGCCGAGGTTGCGGTCGGGGTGGAGGTAGAGCGAGTCGTTGTCGATCACAGAGCGGAGTCCTTCGTCGTCGAGTTCGTGCACGTCGTCGCAGGACCCGCGGAGCGGATCCCCATCCCTGCCCGAAGCCTAGTCCAGGGCCCTCCACGGGCGGAGGGACCGCGGAGGGGCGCCTCGCTAGACTCGTCCGCGACGCGGGCCTCGCCCGACCCCCCTTCGTTCATCCGTCAAAGGAGATGCCATGCCCGTCGCTACCCCGGACCAGTACGCAGAGATGCTCGACAAGGCGAAGGCGGGCGGCTTCGCCTACCCGGCGTTCAACGTCTCGTCGTCGCAGACGATCAACGCGGTCCTCCAGGGCCTCACCGAGGCGGGCTCGGACGGCATCATCCAGGTCACCACCGGAGGCGCGGACTACTTCGCCGGCCACACCGTGAAGAACCGCGCGGCAGGCGCGATCGCCTTCGCGAGGTTCGCGACCGAGGTCGCCAAGAACTACCCGGTCACGGTCGCGCTCCACACCGACCACTGCCCGCAGAACGCGCTCGAGGGCTTCGTCTACCCGCTGATCGCCGCCTCCGAGGAGGAGGTCAAGGCCGGTCGCGAGCCGCTCTTCCAGTCGCACATGTGGGACGGCTCCGCGATCCCGCTCGACGAGAACCTCGCCATCGCGAAGGAGATCCTCCCGCGCGTCAAGAACATCAACGCCATCCTCGAGGTCGAGATCGGTGTCGTCGGCGGCGAGGAGGACGGCGTCTCGCACGACATCAACGAGCACCTCTACACCACGCTCGACGACGCGATCGCGACCGTCGAGGCCCTCGGCTTCGGCGAGCAGGGCCGCTACATGGCCGCCCTCACCTTCGGCAACGTCCACGGCGTCTACAAGCCGGGCAACGTCCGACTGCGCCCGGAGCTGCTCCGCGAGATCCAGGACGGCCTGCAGGCGAAGTACGGCACCGGCGCGCTCCCCCTCGATCTCGTCTTCCACGGCGGCTCGGGCTCGACCGACGAGGAGATCGCCGAGGCGGTCCGCAACGGCGTCGTCAAGATGAACATCGACACCGACACGCAGTACGCGTTCAGCCGCTCCGTCGCGGACACCGTGCTGAAGAACTACGACGGCTTCCTCAAGGTCGACGGCGAGGTCGGCAACAAGAAGGTCTACGACCCGCGCTCGTGGGGCAAGATCGCCGAGACCGCGATGGCCGCGCGCGTCGCCGAGGCGACCCGTCAGCTCGGCTCGGCCGGGAACTTCGGGAAGTAGGGCACCGCTCCGTGACGAACGCACACGATCAGCCGGGCGACAGGCGTCCGGAGCCGCAGTACGGCGAGTACGCGCCGCCCGGCTGGTCGTGGCAGCCGCCGGAGGACGCCGTGGTCGTCCCCGACCCGAGGGGGTCGGAGACCGATCCGAGGCCCGCGACCGCTCCGGCCGCGAAGCCCGTCGCGCATCCCGTCGACCGCCTGCTCACGATCGTGCTGCTCGCGCTCGGCGTGTTCTTCGCCGTGCCGACGCTGCTCGATCCCTCGAGCTTCGCGACGACCCTCCAGGAGCTCTACCGCTCCCAGGGCATCGGCACCTACGCGTCGCCGGAGCTCGCACGGATCCTCGGCGTAGTGGTGGCGCTCGCGCAGTCGCTGATCGTCGCCTTCGCGGTGTGGATCTCGATCCGGCGGCTCCGCGCCGGCAAGCGCGCCGTGCTCGTCCCGATCCTCGGGATCGCGGCGACCGTGCTGCTCTCCCTGATCGTCGCGGCGATCGCCATCCTGGGCGACCCGACGTTCGCGGAGTACGTCACGCGCATGTCGGGCTCGCAGGGCGGCGCCGGCACCGACGTCTAGCGTCGATCCCCGTTCCACCGCACACGGAAGAGGCCGCCGCTCCCGAGGGAGGGCGGCCTCTTCCGTGTCCGGGCCGGAACGCTCTAGGCGCCCGCTCCCGCGCTGATGCGTCCACCGACGCCGCGGGCGTCGCGCTTGCCGGCGACGTCCTTGCGCAGCTCCTTGGGGAGCGAGAACATCAGGTCCTCCTCCGCGGTCTTGACCTCCTCGACATCGCCGTACCCGGCGGCGGCGAGGTCGTCGAGGACCTCCTGGACGAGCACCTCGGGCACCGAGGCGCCGCTGGTGACGCCGACGGTGCGGATGCCCTCGAGCCACTCCTGCTTGATCTCGCTCGCGTAGTCGACCCGGTAGGCGGCCTTCGCGCCGTACTCGAGGGCGACCTCGACGAGGCGCACGGAGTTGGAGGAGTTCGCGGAGCCGACGACGATGACCAGCTCGGCGCCCGCGGCGACCTTCTTGATCGCGACCTGGCGGTTCTGCGTGGCGTAGCAGATGTCGTCGCTCGGCGGGTCCTGCAGGTTGGGGAAGCGCTCGCGGAGACGGCGCACCGTCTCCATCGTCTCGTCGACCGAGAGCGTCGTCTGCGAGAGCCAGACGACCTTGTCCGGGTCCTTCACGACGATGTTCGGCACGTCGTCGGGGCTGCCGACGAGGGTGACGTGATCGGGGGCCTCGCCCGCGGTGCCCTCGACCTCCTCGTGGCCCTCGTGGCCGATGAGGAGGATCTCGAAGTCGTCGCGCGCGAAGCGGACGGCCTCGCGGTGCACCTTCGTCACCAGGGGGCAGGTCGCGTCGATCGCCTGGAGACCGCGGTCGGCCGCGCCCTGGACGACGGCCGGTGAGACGCCGTGCGCGCTGAAGACGATGTGCGATCCCTCGGGCACCTCGTCGACCTCGTCGACGAAGATGGCGCCCTGGCTCTCGAGCGTGGAGACGACGTGCACGTTGTGCACGATCTGCTTGCGCACGTAGACCGGCGCACCGTAGTGCTCGATGGCCTTCTCGACGGCGACGACCGCGCGGTCGACTCCGGCGCAGTAGCCGCGGGGCGCGGCGAGGAGGACGCGCTTGCGGCCCTCGACGGGGACGTCGCGCAGACGCCCTGTGGCGCGGGGCATGCGCGGCATGGGCAGGCTGATCGGGACTTGGCTCACCCCCTGATTCTACGTGGTGCATCCTGTGCCCGGGCCGTCCCGGTGTCGGACCCGTCCCGTACCGTTGTCGTCGCGGGAGGGCACTCCCGTTCCCCCCGTCCCTCCGAGCAGAGGCAGCGATGACCGACGCCCCACCCACCGCCGACGCACCCTGGCCGGTCGGCCTGCTCGCCAGCAAGATCAAGGGCTGGATCGAGCGCCTCGGCACCGCGTGGGTCGAGGGCGAGATCACCCAGTGGGGCGCGTCCGGCGGCAACGTCTACGGGAAGCTGAAGGACCTGTCCGGAGACGCGACGGTCGGCTTCACCGTCTGGTCGTCGGTGCGGAGCCGCCTCCCGGCCGACCTCAAGCAGGGCGATCGGGTCATCGCGCTGGTGAAGCCCAACTACTGGGTCAAGGGCGGCACGCTCTCGATGCAGGTCTTCGAGATGCGCCACGTCGGCCTGGGCGATCTGCTGGAGAAGCTCGAGCGGCTCCGCCGGCAGCTCGCGTCGGAGGGGCTGTTCGACGCCTCCCGCAAGAAGCCGCTGCCGTTCCTCCCGCACGGCGTGGGCCTCATCACCGGCAAGGACTCGGACGCCGAGAAGGACGTGCTGCGGAACGCGCAGCTGCGCTGGCCGGCCGTGCGCTTCCGGGTGGTCCACTCGGCCGTGCAGGGCGACCGGACGGTCCCGGAGGTGCTCTCGGCCCTGCGGACCCTCGAGGCCGACGACAGCATCGACGTGATCGTGATCGCCCGCGGAGGCGGCGACTTCCAGAACCTGCTCGGCTTCAGCGACGAGGCGCTCGTGCGCGCCGTCGCCGCCTGCTCCACTCCGGTCGTCAGCGCGATCGGCCACGAGGCCGACCGCCCGCTGCTCGACGACGTCGCCGACCTGCGCGCCTCCACTCCCACCGACGCCGCGAAGAGGGTCGTGCCCGACGTCTCCGACGAGCTGCTGCGCGTGCAGCAGGCCCGGCTGCGGATGACCGGCCGCGTGAGCGGGCTCGTCTCGCACGAGATCGACCGGCTCTCGCAGCTGCGCTCGCGGCCGGTGCTCGCCCAGCCGCACGTGCTGGTCGACCGGCACTCCGAGGAGCTGACCCGCTGGGTGGCGCGCGGCGCCGAGCTGGTGGACCGCCGCCTCGAGCGCGCGCACCTCGAGGTCGAGCGCCTGCACGGCCACCTGCGCGCCCTCTCCCCCCAGCACACCCTCGACCGCGGCTACGCGATCGTCCAGAACGCGGCCGGGCACGTCGTCCGGGCGCCCGGTGACGCGCCGGCCGGCGGCGCACTCGTCCTCACGCTCGCGGAGGGGGCCGTCGGCGCCCGCTCCGAGGGGCCCACCGGCGATCCCGCCGGCCGGTCCTGAGCCCGCCGCGCCACCCGTCCCCCCTCAGCCCCGATCGATAGGATCAGACCCATGCCCGACTCCCCCGACGCCCCGGCGAACGACTCCGACGTCTCGGGATTCTCCTACGAGCAGGCGCGCGACGAGCTCGTCCGCGTCGTCTCCGAGCTCGAGCAGGGCAGCTCCACCCTCGAGCGCTCGCTCGCCCTGTGGGAGCGCGGCGAGGCCCTCGCCGCCCGCTGCGAGGAGTGGCTGATCGGAGCACGCGCCCGGCTGGACGCGGCCCGCTCCGGAGGGGCGGCCGCCGGATGAGCCGCGCGAAGCCCGCGCGGGTCGTCGCCGAGCTCGGGCGCCCGGAGACGGCCGCCGAGACGGCCGCACGCAAGGCCGAGAACTCCAGGCTCTACCGTCAGCGCAAGACGGTCAACAACCTCGTCTTCTCGCTGCTCGCGACCGTCGGCGCCGTAGCGCTCATCGTCCTGCTCGTCCCCCGCGGCGACACCGTGGAGCTCTCCTCGGTCGACGTCCCCCGCGTCGCCGCACAGGTCCAGCTGGGCGAGGAGCAGACGCTCGCCGTGCCCTCCCTGCCCGAGGGCTGGAAGGCCAACGCGGCCGAGCTCCGCCGCGAGAACGGCACCGACTACTGGTACGTCGGCCTGATCACCCCGAAGGCGGGCTACATCGGCCTGAGCCAGGGGCTCGACGCGGACGCGGCCTGGGTCGCGACGCAGCTCGACCGCCGGGCGGCGACCGGCGTCGAGACGATCGACGGCCGCGACTGGACCGTCTACGACCACCGCGACTCCGGCGACGACACCGGCAACACGCCCTACGCACTCGAGACGACGGAGGGCTCCAGCACCTACCTCGTCTACGGCACGGCCCCGACGGACGAGATCCGCCTGGTCGTGGACGCCATCACCCCGCAGATCGGCCAGGAGGAGTCCCGATGAGCCTCGGAACCAGCAGCACCGTCCCCCGCGAGTCCCGCCCGCCGGCATGGGTCTGGAAGGAGATGCTCCGCGGCAACCAGCGCTTCGTCGCCGGCGAGCCCCGCCACCCCCGCCAGGACGTCGAGCGCCGCGCCGAGCTCGCCGCCGCGCAGGCCCCGCTCGCCGCGCTCTTCGGCTGCAGCGACTCCCGCCTCGCGGCCGAGATCATCTTCGACCTGGGGCTCGGCGACCTCTTCGTCGTCCGCAACGCCGGCCAGGTGATCGCCGACTCCATCATCGGCTCGCTGGAGTACGGCGTCGCCGTCCTCGGCGTGAAGGTGCTGCTCGTGCTCGGCCACGACGAGTGCGGAGCGGTCCGGGCGGCGATCCAGTCGCAGGCGCCCGGCGCCGAGCGGCTCCCCCCGCACATCGAGCACCTGATCGAGCCGATCATCCCCGCGGTGCGCCGCCTCGTGGGCGCCCAGCCGGACGGCCGCGTGCTCGTCGACCCGTCAGCGACCGACGCGCTGGCCGTCGGCCGCGAGCACCTGCGCGACACGGTCGCCGAGCTGCTCCAGCGCTCCCCGCTGATCGCCGACGCTGTCGCGACCGGGCGGCTCGCCCTCGTCGGCGCCAACTACCGGCTCTCGGACGGCACCGTGATGTCCGATGTCGTGCTCGGCATCGATCCGCCCGAGCTCAGCCCCTACGTCTCCGAGCTGGAGCGCGACTCCGGCTCGGCCTCCTCCGCCGCCGCTCCGAGCGCGGTGGGATCGGATCCCGCGTGAGCGGCTCCGGACAGCACAGCACCAACCGATCAGACAAGGACGAACACAGCGTGGTGGATCACTCCCCGACCGACGACTCCGGCGACTTCCGCATCGAGCACGACACGATGGGCGAGGTGCGGGTCCCCCGCGACGCCCTCTACGCCGCGCAGACCCAGCGGGCGGTCGAGAACTTCCCGATCTCGGGTGCGGGCCTCGAGCCGGCCCAGATCGCGGCCCTCGCGCGCATCAAGAAGGCGGCGGCGCTGGCCAACGCCGAGCTGGGCGTGCTCGACGCCGACATCGCCACGGCGATCGCCGACGCGGCCGACCTCGTCGTCGGGGGCGGCTACGACGCGCACTTCCCGATCGACGTCTACCAGACCGGCTCGGGCACGTCCTCGAACATGAACATGAACGAGGTGCTGGGCTCGCTGGCGACCACGGCCCTCGGACGCACCGTGCACCCGAACGACCACGTCAACGCCTCGCAGTCCTCCAACGACGTGTTCCCCACCTCGGTCCACGTCGCCGTCACCGGCGCGCTCATCGAGTCGCTGATCCCCTCGCTCGAGCAGCTCGCTGAGTCGCTCGAGGTCAAGGCGGAGCAGTGGGCCGAGGTCGTCAAGGCCGGCCGCACCCACCTGATGGACGCCACCCCCGTCACGCTCGGCCAGGAGTTCGGCGGCTACGCCGCGCAGATCCGCCTCGGCATCGAGCGCGTGCAGTCGGCGCTCCCCCGCGTCGCCGAGGTCCCGCTCGGCGGCACCGCGGTCGGCACCGGGATCAACACCCCCGCCGGCTTCCCGCAGAAGGTCATCGCGCGCCTCGCGGAGGAGACGGGCCTTCCCGTCACCGAGGCCCGCAACCACTTCGAGGCCCAGGGCGCGCGGGACTCGCTGGTCGAGGCCTCCGGAGCGCTGCGCGTGCTCGCGGTGAGCCTGACCAAGATCAACAACGACCTCCGCTGGATGGGCTCCGGCCCCAACACCGGCCTCGGAGAGCTGCGGATCCCCGACCTCCAGCCCGGATCCTCGATCATGCCCGGCAAGGTGAACCCGGTGATCCCGGAGGCCGTCCTCATGGTCTGCGCGCGCGTGATCGGCAACGACGCCACCATCGCCTGGGCAGGCGCCTCGGGTGCCTTCGAGCTCAACGTCGCGATCCCCGTCATGGGGACGGCGCTGCTGGAGTCGATCCGCCTGCTCGCCAACTCCGCCGTGCTGCTCGCCGACAAGACCGTCGACGGCCTCGAGGCCGACGTCGAGCACGCCCGCGCCCTCGCCGAGTCCTCCCCCTCGATCGTCACCCCGCTCAACAAAGTGATCGGCTACGAGGCCGCCGCCAAGGTCGCGAAGAACTCGGTCGCCAAGGGGATCACCGTCCGCGAGTCGGTCGTGGACCTCGGCTTCGTCGAGCGCGGCGAGGTGACGGAGGAGCAGCTCGACAGCGCCCTCGACGTCATGTCGATGACCCACCCCGGCTGAGCCCGGCCCTCCGACGGCCCGTCCCTGCGCTCGGCGCGGAGGCGGGCCGTCAGAGCACCAGCCAGAACCCCGTGAGCAGGAACGGTCCGAACGCGACCCGTCCGCGGACGCGCAGCACGAGCACCCACAGCCCTGCCACCGCGAAGCCGACAGCGGGCGCGGCGACGACGTGCTCGGGTCCGAGAGCCGCGAGCGGCGGTGCGAGGGCCGCCTGGAGCTTCACGTCGCCGAGGCCCAGCCCGCCCGCCGCATGCAGCACGCCCAGGCACAGCACCGTCGCGAGGACGGCGAGAAGCGTCCCCGCCGTGGGCGCGAGGACGGCTCCGACCACCAGCAGCGGGAGCGTGACCGCGTTCGGGAGCCGGTGCCCGCGCACGTCCGCCAGCACCAGCGGCACGCTCGCGAGCGCCACCGGGACGAGGCCGGGCGCCCGACCGAGGTGCGGGGCCCCGATCAGGAGGAGCACCAGGGCGCCGAGGAGCAGGGCGGCCCGGTCGAGCAGAGATCCGCGGAGCATCCGCCGAGACTAGGGGGCGACGCCCTCGGGGCGTCGGAGTTCTCCACAGGGCGGCCCGCCGGCGTGCTCGGGCGGCGGCGGGTCCCATCCCGGCCTCAGTCGTGCGGCGGCAGCGGTCCCAGCAGGAGCGACGCCCAGGCGCCGTGCGCCGACGCGTCGTCGGAGGGGTGGAACTGCCCGGCGAGCACGTCTCGGTAGAGGCGACCGAGCTCCGACCGGCGCTGGTACGCCGAGCCGCCCGCGATCCGGACGGCGCTCTCGACCACGCGGAGCGCTCCTTCCGTGGTGCGGATCTTCACCCCGACCAGCGAGGGGAACCAGCGCGCACCGCGGTCGACGAGCGCGTCCACGTCGGCCGCCGCCGTGCGCAGGGGCGCCTCGAGCCCGTCGAGCAGCATCCCGGCCTCAGCCACCCGGTGCCGCACCTCGGGGTCCTCCGCCAGTGGCCGCCCTCCCGCCCGGAGGGAGGTCCGTCGGCGGACGGAGGCGACGGCGAGGTCGAGCGCGCGCTGCGCGACACCGAGGTAGACCGAGGAGATCAGCAGCTCGAAGGCCGCGAAGACGGCGAAGACGAAGGGGTCGGCGGTCGGTCCGACGGGCAGCGAGCGGATCATCCGCTCGGCCGGGACGACGACGCCGTCGAGCACCGTCGTGCGGCTCTGGGTCGCCCGCATGCCGAGCGTGTCCCAGTCGTCGCGGACCTCGAGCCCGGCAACCGGCGAGTCCGGGCTCCCGCGGTCGACGAAGCCGTGCACGAGCCGCGGCTCCGACCCGCTGTCGTCGCGGCCGAACACGCCGAGCCGCGTCCAGGCGGGCGCGAGGGAGGTGAACACCTTCGTGCCGGTGAAGCGGTAGCCGCCGTCCCCGAGCGGCTCCGCCCGCGTCAGCGAGTCCGAGAGCACCAGGTCGTTGCCCGCCTCGCTGTTGCCGAAGGCGAAGACGTGACCCGCCGCGGCGTCGACGAGGACCGAGCGGAGGGAGTCGTCGCCCCGCTCGCGCAGGAGCCGCGCGATCCCGGTCCAGACCAGGTGCATGTTGACGGCGAGCGCGGTCGCGGGCGCGGCGGTCGCGAGGCGCGTCTGCTCGGCGGCCGCCTGCTCCAGGCCGAGGCCGGCACCGCCGAGCTCCTCGGGGACGAGCAGCGCCAGGTACCCGATCGAGCGCAGCTCCTCCAGGTCGTCCGCGCAGAACGCGTTGCGCTCGTCGTAGTCGGCCGCGCGGGTGCGGAAGCGCTCGAGGAGCGCGTCGTCGAGGATGCTCACCCGTCCACGCTACGCCCCGGTGCCCTGCAGGGACGCGCCCGGCCCGGGGATCCTCGGATCCCACGGGCCGGACGCACGGCGAGCCCGTCAGGCGAGCTCGTTCGATTCCAGCATCTCGGTGACCAGAGCGGCGATCGCCGAGCGCTCGGAGCGGGTCAGCGTGACGTGCGCGAACAGCGGGTGGCCCTTCAGCGTCTCGATCACGGAGGCGACCCCGTCGTGCCGGCCGACCCGGAGGTTGTCGCGCTGCGCCACGTCGTGGGTCAGCACCACCCGGGAGTTCTGCCCGACGCGCGAGAGCACCGTGAGCAGGACGTTCCGCTCCAGCGACTGCGCCTCGTCGACGATCACGAACGCGTCGTGCAGCGAGCGCCCGCGGATGTGCGTGAGCGGCAGCACCTCGAGCATCCCGCGCTCGATCACCTCGTCGAGCACGTTCTGCGACACCAGCGCCCCGAGCGTGTCGAAGACCGCCTGCGCCCAGGGGTTCATCTTCTCAGCCGCGTCGCCGGGCAGGAAGCCGAGGTCCTGGCCGCCCACCGCGTAGAGCGGCCGGAAGACCATGATCTTCTTGTGCTGGCGCTTCTCCAGCACCGCCTCCAGGCCCGCGCAGAGCGCCAGCGCCGACTTGCCGGTGCCGGCCCGGCCGCCGAGCGAGACGATGCCGACCTCCGGGTCGAGCAGCAGGTCGATCGCGAGCCGCTGCTCCGCCGACCGCCCGTGCAGGCCGAACACGTCCTTGTCGCCGCGGACCAGCGTGATCTGCCGCTTGCCAGTGACCCTCGCGAGAGCGGAGCCGCGGTCGGAATGGACGACGAGTCCGGTGTTGACCGGGATGTCGGCCACGACGTCCGTGAAGAGCCGCTCGCGGTCGTAGAGCTCGCTCATCGCGTCGCCGCCGAGCGTCACGTCGTCCATGCCGGTCCAACCGGACTCGGGGGCCTGCTCGGCCAGGTACTCCTCCGCGGCGAGGCCGATGGAGGCGGCCTTCACGCGCATCGGCATGTCCTTGGACACGACGGTCACCGCGGCGCCCTCGCTCTGCAGGTTGAGCGCGACGGCGAGGATCCTCGCGTCGTTGTCGCCCATCTGGAGCCCGCTCGGCAGCACCGACATGTTCGAGTGGTTGAGCTCGACGCGGAGCGTGCCGCCGCGGCCGACGGCGATGGGGAAGTCGAGGCGCTCGTGCTGCACGCGCAGCTCGTCGAGGCGGCGCAGGGCCTGCCGGGCGAAGTAGCCGATCTCGGGATCGTTGCGCTTGCCCTCGAGCTCGCTGATGACGACGATCGGCAGCACGACGGCGTGCTCCGCGAACCGGAACATCGAGGAGGGATCCGACAGCAGCACCGAGGTGTCCAGGACGTAGGTGCGGAGGAGCTGATCGGCCGGATCCGAGGAGCCGTGCTGGACACGGCGGTGGACGCCGCCCTGCGTCCCGGTCTGCGGATCCATGCCCTGGGGAACTGTCACGACGACTCTCCACACTCCGGGGGCCGGAGCCCCCGGCTCATGTCCTCGAGCCGGTCTCATCGGTGCGTGTCGTGCACCGCGCAGTGTCCCTTCGGCGTCTGCGCGATGTCGAGCCGTACTTCTGTGGCCGTCTCGACCAGGCGCTGTACCTGATGACTCGAACCTAACCCGGCGAATGACATCCGTGTGCTTCTCACCGCTACGAATGTGTAACCAGTGTGTGAACGCGCGGAATCCGGCCTAGTAGTCGATGCTCGTGGCCGACGAGATCAGGGCGGCGCGGAGCAGCGCGAGGGTCGCGTCGGTGGTGCCGGCGTGCGCGCTGAAGCGGACAGTGCTCGGACGCAGGCGCGCGGTCACGCCGTGCGCGGCGAGGGAGGCTGCCAGCGGGGCCAGTTCCTCCGGCTCCGGCTCGACGACCACGATGCCGGCGCGCTCGTGCTCGCCGCGGGAGCCCACGACCGCCAGTCCGAACTCGTCCGCGAGGTCCACGATCGCGCTGACCCGCTCCGCCACGAGCGCGGCGATCGTCGACTGCCCGACCGCGGCGACCTCCTCCAGCGCCGACGCGAGCCGGGCCTGGGCGATCGGGTCCGGGTTGCTGATGCTGAAGGCGCGGGCGTCGCCGCGCGGCGGAGCCACCTCGTCCCACGGCTCCGCCTGCTCCGATCCCGTCCAGCCGGAGAGCACCGGGGTCAGCCGCGACAGCGCCCGCTCGCTGAGCGCGAGGAAGCCCGTCCCCCAGCCGGCGCGGAGCCACTTCTGGCCGCCGGTGACGACCACGTCCGCCAGCTCGTAGGGCGCGTCGACGACGCCGAAGCCCTGGATCGCGTCGAGGACGAGCATCCGGTCGCCGATCACGTCCCGGATCGCCGCGACGTCCGCGAGGTAGCCCGTCCGGGAGTCGACCAGGCTCACCGCGACGGTCGTCACGTCGTCCGTGAGCTGCTCGCGGACCGCCTCCGGCGTCACCCGTCCCTGCTCGGTCCGCAGCCAGCGGGGCTCCACCGAGCCGAGAGCCTGCGCCGAGCGCACCGCCGCGAACGGCAGGCTCGGGAACTCCGCGGCCGACAGCAGCACCGCGCCCGAGGCGCCGAACAGCGCGTGCAGGAGGCCGGTCGAGGTGTTGGGCTGGAAGACGACGCGGTCGCTGGGGACGCGCACGAGCGCCGCCGCCGCCTCCCGGACGCGCTCGTCCTGCCGGAACAGCTCGTCGAGGGTGCCGCTGCGCGCGCGCACCAGCAGCTCGACGGCCGCCTCCTGCTCGGCGGCGACGGTCGCCGAGAGCGGGCCCACCCGGCCGAAGTCGAGGTACCCGGTCTCCTCGCCGAAACCGGCGAGGTAGTCCTCGGTCGTGGTGGAGGTGGCCTCGTTCGAGCTCATGCCGGCCCTTCCGGTCGGTGGTGCGGCAGGAGCCGCGAGGTCAGCTGCCGAAGCGGCGGTGCCGTCCGGCGTAGTCGCGGAGCGCGCGGAGGAAGTCGACCTCGCGGATGTCGGGGCCGAGCGCCTCCATGAAGTAGAACTCGCTGTGCGCGCTCTGCCAGAGCATGAAGTCGGAGAGGCGCTGCTCCCCCGAGGTGCGGATGACCAGATCCGGGTCGGGCTGCCCGCTGGTGTACAGGTGCTCGCCGATGAGCTCCGGGGTCAGCAGGCCCGCGACGTCCTCGATGGAGGAGCCGCGCTTGCCGTGCTCCTCCAGGATGCTCCGCACGGCCTGGGCGATCTCGTGCCGCCCGCCGTAGCCGACCGCGAGATTGACGTGCAGGCCCGTGTGGGAGGCGGTGCGTGCCTCCGCCGTGTCGAGCGCGGCCACGAGCGAGGGCGGGAGGCCCTCGTCGGAGCCGACGTGCTGCACCCGCCAGTCGGGCTGCTGGGAGACCTCCTCGGCGAGGTCGGCGATGATCGCGATCAGCTCGGTCAGCTCGCTGCTGTCGCGGCCGACGAGGTTGTCCTGCGAGAGCAGGTAGAGGGTGACGTGGCGCACGCCGAGCTCGTCGCACCACTGCAGGAACTCGTGCACCTTGGCGGCGCCGGCCCGGTGGCCGTGCGCGGCGGTCTCGAGGGCCCGCTGCCGCGCCCAGCGCCGGTTGCCGTCGATGATCATCGCGACGTGGTTCGGCAGGGAGTCGGGAGGAAGGCTCGAGCGGAGGCGCTTCTTGTAGACGCCGTAGAGGAGGTCCCTTCCCACAGGCAGTCTCGGCTTCGGCACAGTGACACGGTAGTCGACCCGGGGCGCTCCTCGAAGCCCGGCGGCGCTCGGCGTCGGCCCGGGACGGCGTCGTAGTCTGTCCGGCATGAGCCAGCGGCCGACGCCTCCCCCGTCCGATCCCCGCGCCCGCACCGACCGCGGCGGAGACGCCGTCGGAGCGGACGGCCCGGACCTGCCCGCCCTCCCCCTCGTCGAGGACGCGATCGAGCACGACTCCTCGGCGGAGGTCCGGCCCACCTGGCGCGGCTGGATCCACGCCGGCCTCTTCCCGCTCGCGATCGTCGCCGGAGTGGTGCTGATCGTGGTCGCGGAGGGGACCGCGGCGAAGTGGGCGGCCGCGGTGTTCGCGACCACGTCGCTCCTGCTCTTCGGCAACTCCGCTCTGTACCACCGCTTCGACTGGAAGCCGCGGACGAAGATGATCCTCAAGCGGATCGACCACGCCAACATCTTCCTGCTGATCGCCGGCACCTACACGCCGCTGGCCGTGCTCGCCCTGCCGCCCGCGCAGGGCACGCTCCTGCTGGTCCTGGTCTGGGCGGGGGCGCTGCTCGGGATCGGCTTCCGCGTCTTCTGGATCGGGGCGCCGCGCTGGCTCTACGTGCCGCTCTACCTGCTGCTGGGCTGGGCGGCCGTGATGTACCTCGGACCGCTCTTCGAGGCCAGCGCGACGATGATGGTGCTCGTCCTCGTCGGCGGGCTCTGCTACTCCGCGGGCGCCGTGATCTACGGGATCAAGAAGCCGAACCCGGTCCCGGGCGTCTTCGGCTTCCACGAGATCTTCCACGCGCTCACTGCCGTGGCGTTCCTCTGCCACTGGACGGCGGCGCTGATCGTCTCGCTCCACCCCGCGTACAACGCCTAGAGAGGCCCGGGCCCACCGCTGCGGGCCGGGCTCAGCCCTCGCTGCGCTCCGCCTCCTCGGCGTCGAGCCGCTCCTTCACCTGGGCGGTGTAGGTGGTCCGCCGCACGCGCCGGACCATGTCGAGCGCGAGGAGGACGGCGGCCAGAGCGATCACGAGCATCGTGATGAAGCCGAAGAGGCCCGGCGTGACCGTGTCCTCGTTGAACTCGGGGCCGGGGGTCGGCACCGTCGTGGAGGCGAGGACGACGGCGCGCTGGGCGCCCTCGAGCAGCCCGGCGATCACGCGCGCACCTCGTCGGCGACGACGACGCCGGAGCCGTCGGGCTCCGGGGACACCGGGGCGTCCCCCGAGGGCTCGGGGTCGGGAGCGATCGGCGGGACGACCGCGGTCGGGCCCGGGGCGAGCTCGGCCAGGTCGAGACCGGCGAAGAGATCCGTCTCGGGCGTCGGCGCGTCGACCCGGCTCTCGACGAGCTGGAAGTCGTCGGTCGGCCAGGCGGCGTCGATCGCCTCGTGCGGGAGGAAGAAGAAGGCGTTGTCCGGAGCGACCTGGCTGGCGTGGGCCAGCAGGGCCGCATCGCGCCGATCGTGGAAGCCGGAGATCACGACCCGCGTGGTCGCGAGGTACGGGGTGTCCTCGTTCCAGCGCTTCATCTCCTCGAAGACCGACAGGCGCGGGTCCTCCGGGTCGATCGAGCGCAGGTGCTCGGCGATCGCCCGCAGCTTCTGGCCACTGAAGACGCGGTCGTAGTACAGCTTCGAGATCGACCACGGAGCGCCCGTGCCCCGGTACTCCTCGGCGAGGCCCGCCGCGCGGTACGCCTCGACGGCGACCTGGTGGGCGCGGATGTGGTCGGGGTGCGGGTAGCCGCCGTTCTCGTCGTAGCTGATGATCACGTGCGGCCGGAACCGGCGGACCAGGCGCACGAGCGGAGCGGCGGCCGTGGCGAGCGGCAGGCCCGCGAACGAGGCGGCGTCGACCTTCCCGTCCTCGGGCATGCCGGAGTCGACGAAGCCGAGCCAGGCGTGCTCGACGCCGAGCGCCTCGCGAGCGGCCGCCATCTCGTACCGTCGGAGGCCGCCGATGTCGCGCTCGGCGTGCGCGCGGGCCTCGAGGCCCTCGTTCAGCACGGAGCCGGCCTCGCCTCCGGTGCAGGAGACCACCATGACCTCGGCGCCCCGCGAGGCGTAGGCGGCCAGCGTCGCCGCGCCCTTGCTCGACTCGTCGTCAGGATGGGCGTGCACGGCGAGGAGGCGCGGAGTGTCCCGCACCTCCGAATCGACGGAGACCTCGACGGCCTGGGACACGATCGCTCGATTCCTCGGGGTTTAATGGGATCGGCGCTCCCGTCCGCGAAGGACGCGCGCCACCCGTCCAGAGTAGACGCATCACCCAGGGAGTTCCGTGGCCGCCCGCACGTCCGAGAGCGTCGAGGGAGCCGCCGCGCCCGCGCTCGATCCGGACGCCGTCCGCGCCGCCGGACCCCTCGCCACCCGCTACGGCCGCACGACGCGCACCCGCCGCGGGAACCGCTGGCTCTTCGGCGGTGTCGCGCTCGCCTTCGTCGCCGTCTTCGCCGCCTGGGTCGTCTGGGCCGGCCTCGACGGAGCACGCGGCGGAGTGGACGTCCAGGACACCGCGCACCAGGTCGTCGACGACCGCACCGTCACCGTCTCCTTCGACCTCACCGCGCCCGTCGGCCGCGAGGTCGCCTGCGCGGTCCAGGCCCTCAACGAGCAGTCCGCCGTGGTCGGCTGGCTGGTCGTGGAGTACCCCGCCACGACGGAGCGCTTCCGCTCCTACACGGAGACCGTCCGCACCACCGAGCTCGCGAACACAGGTTTGATCTCCTCCTGCTGGCTCCCGTAGGCTTGCCCGAAGCCCTGACGGACTCGTCGGGGCCTCGCCATTCCCACCGCCGCCTGACGCCGGCCGTCCCCACCGCCGGACGCGGACACCTCCGCACGGTGCTGCCGGGCGCCGCGAGCGCGGCCCGCAGAGCAGGAGCCCACCATGGCCGACCAGTCACAGGTGACCTGGATGACCCAGGAGTCGTACGACCGCCTCGAGGCGGAGCTCACCGAGCTGTCCACCAACGGACGCGAGGAGATCGCCAAGCGCATCGAGGTCGCCCGCGAGGAGGGCGACCTGAAGGAGAACGGCGGCTACCACGCCGCGAAGGACGAGCAGGGCAAGATCGAGGCCCGCATCCGCCAGCTGACCTCCCTCCTCCGCGAAGCCGAGATCGGCACGCCCCCCGAGAGCCACGGAGTCGTCGAGGCCGGCACCATCATCACCGCCGAGATCGCCGGCGACGAGTCCCGCTTCCTCCTCGGCAACCGCGAGATGGCGGGCGAGAGCGACCTCGACGTCTACAGCCCCCAGAGCCCCCTCGGATCGGCGATCATGGGCCTGAACGTCGGCGACACCGCCCGCTTCACGGCACCCAACGGGCGGGAGATCGAGGTCCGCGTCGCCAACGTCGAGACCTGGTCCGGCCACTGATCGCACGTCGCGGCGCTCTCCGCGGCGTTGTCGTCGGGCGCGATACCGCCGGTATCGCTTCCTCCTCCGCCTTGCGGAGAACGCCGCGACGCACGATCAGCCCTCTCCAGACGGGGGGCGCCGGCTTCGCGGCGAGAGCGTCGGGCGCGATACCGCCGGTACCGCTTCCTCCTCCGCCTTGCGGAGAACGCCGCGACGCACGATCAGCCCTCTCCAGACGGGGGGCGCCGGCTTCGCGGCGACAGCGTCGGGCGCGATACCGCCGGTACCGCTTCCTCCTCCGCCTTGCGGAGAACGCGGCGACGCACGATCAGCCCTCTCCGAACGGGCGCGCCGCGCCGGCTTCGCGGCGACGGCGAGGGCGCGAGATCGCCGGTACCGGCTTTGTCCTCCGCTCTGCGGAGAACACCGCGGCGCCCTCGAGCGGTCAGTTGCGGGAGATGCGGGGGGCGTAGCCGGCGTCGGTGAGGACCTGGATGACGCGGTCGGCGTGCTCGGGGCCGCGGGTCTCGACGCTGATCTCGATCTCGACCTCGCTGATCTGCAGGCCCCGGCCGTGCCGGGTGTGCAGCACCTCGACCACGTTCGCGTTCGCCTCCGAGATGAGCTCCGCGATGCGCGACAGCTGCCCCGGACGATCCGGCAGCCCGATGCTCATCTTGAGGTAGCGCTCCGACGCGGCCAGGCCCCGGCTGATCACCCGCTCCATCATCAGCGGATCGATGTTGCCGCCCGACAGGATGACCGCGGTCGCTCCGGCGTTGCGGATCTTCCCCGTCAGGATCGCCGCGATGCCCACCGCGCCCGCTGGCTCCACCACGAGCTTCGCCCGCTCCAGCAGCACCAGCAGGGCCCGGGCGATGTCGTCGTCCTCGACGGTGACGACCTCGTCCACCATCTCGCGGACGATCGCGAAGTTCAGCTGCCCCGGCTTCGCCACGGCGATGCCGTCGGCGATCGTCGGAGAGATCGTGATCGCGGTCGGCTCGCCGCTCGCGAGCGAGAGCGGGTACGGCGCCGCGTTGGCCGCCTGCACGCCGATGACGCGGAGCGTGCGCCCCTCCTCGGCCGCCTTCTGCTTGGCCGCCGAGGCGACCCCGGCGATGAGGCCGCCCCCGCCGATGGGCACCACGATGGTCTCGACGGCGGGGGCCTGCTCGAGGATCTCGAGGCCGACCGTGCCCTGGCCGGTGATCACGTCGGGGTGGTCGTAGGGAGGAACGAAGACCGCGCCGGTGCGCTCGGCGAACTCCGCCGCCGCCGCGAGCGCCTCGTTGAAGATGTGCCCGCTCAGCACCACGTCAGCGCCGTAGTCACGGGTGGCCGCGAGCTTGGGCAGCGCGACGCCGATCGGCATGAAGATCGTGGCCTTGATCCCCAGCTCCCGCGCCGCGTAGGCGACGCCCTGCGCGTGGTTGCCGGCCGAGGCCGCCACGACTCCGCGGGCCCGCTCCTCCGGGGTGAGCCGCGACATCCGGAACACGGCTCCGCGGATCTTGTAGGAGCCGGTGCGCTGGAGGTTCTCGCACTTGAGGAACACGGGCGAGCCGAGGACCTGCGCGAGGAAGGTGCTCGTCTCCATGGGGGTGGCGGCGATGACGGGGGCGAGGACGGCGCGGGCCGCCTCGAACTCGTGGAGGGCGGGTCCGACGACGCGGCTAGTCTGCATGCTCTGCGGCAACTCTCTCGGGGGTTCGGGTCGGCGAGCGCCAGGCTCCGCTCGCGACGTACTTGACCATGACGTTGAGTGTGGCCACGACGGGCACCGCGAAGAAGGCGCCGGCGATGCCGCCGATGATCGAGCCTCCGGCCACAGCGAGCACGACGGCCAACGGGTGGACCTTGACCGCCGACCCCATGATCAGCGGCTGGAGGATGTGGCCCTCGAGCTGCTGCACCGCGAGGACGACGATCAGCAGGAAGAGCGCGATCAGCGGTCCGTTGTAGACCAGCGCGATGAAGACGGCCAGCGCCCCCGTCACCACGGCGCCGATGACCGGCACGAAGGAGCCGAGGAAGACGAGCACGCCGATCGGGATGGCCAGCGGGACGCCGAGGAGGAAGGAGCCGAGGCCGATGCCGACCGCGTCGACGAAGGCGACCAGGATCTGCACCTTCACGAAGTTGGTCAGCGTCACCCACCCTGCGCGGCCGGCGCCGTCGACGGCTCCGCGGGCGCGGCGCGGGAAGAGGCGGACGACCCAGCTCCAGATGTTCGGCCCGTCGATGAGGATGAACAGCGTCGAGAAGAGGGTGAGCAGCACGCCCGTCAGCAGGTGGCCGACGGTCGAGCCGACGCTGAGCGCGCCGCTGACCAGCATCCCCGAGTCCTGCTGCAGGGCCGTGAGCGCCTGCTGCGCGTACTGGTTGATGTCGGTCTCGGTGAGGTGGAGCGGCGACTCGAGGAGGAAGGCCTTGAAGTCGTCGTAGGACTGCACCGTCTGCCGGCTGAGGTCGTCGAAGCCGGAGTAGACCTGGGTGACGACGAGGAAGAGGAGCCCGCCGATCACCACGACGATCCCCAGCTCCGCCAGGACGACGGCGGCCCACTTGGGCCAGCGGTGGCGCTGGAGGAAGCTCGAGAACGGCACCAGGAGGGCGGCGATCACGATCGCGAGCAGGAGCGGGATGACGATCAGCCGCAGCTCGATGACGAGCAGCACCAGCACCGCGAGCGCCGCGACCACGACGAGGACACGCCAGGCCCAGGCGCCGGCGATGCGCATCCCGTCGCTCACGAAGGCCGAATCGGCGACGGGAGCGGGCCGGGAGGGAGTGGCCGGGGCGACGGGCGCGGCGGGCTGGACGGCGCGCGGGCCGGAGGTGCGGCGGGACCTGCCGAGTCTCATCTGCCCAGACTAGGCCCCGGCGCATACCCCGCGCGGTATCCCCGGGGAGTGCTCATGCGGCGGCGCCGACCGCCGCCTGCTCCGGTGCCGGACCGACCGTCACCGGGCGCCGCGCGGGCAGCACGCCGACCCGCTCCCCCGGCTCGAGGCGGTGCCCCGACGCGTGCTGGACGGTGACCTCCTCGCCCGTCGACAGCCGGACGGTCGAGCGCCGCACCGGCCCCAGGAAGCTCGAGGCGAGGACGACTCCGGGCAGGGAGTCGGGAGCGCCGTCGGCCACGACGGCGAGGTCCTCGGGGCGGAGGAACACCGACACGGGACCGTCGGCCGCCGCCGCGTCGACGAGCGGCAGGCGCACGCCGAGCGCGAGGACCGATCCCGACGAGACCGTCCCCGCGACCACCGTCGAGAGGCCGACGAAGCGGGCCGTGAAGGCGGTCGCCGGGCGCGCGTAGAGGTCCTCCGGTGCACCCAGCTGCTCGATCCGCCCGGCGTTCATCACCGCGACGCGGTCGGCGACGGCGAGCGCCTCCTCCTGATCGTGCGTGACGAAGAACGTGGTGATGCCGATCTCGGACTGCAGGCGCTTGATCTCGTCGCGCAGCTGGACGCGGACCTTCGCGTCCAGTGCCGACAGAGGCTCGTCCAGCAGCAGCACCCGCGGCCGCGTGACGAGGGCGCGCGCGAGCGCCACCCGCTGCTGCTGGCCGCCGGAGAGCTCGTGCGCGTAGCGGTCGCCGAGGGCGCCGAGGCCCACGACCTCCAGCGCCTCCCCCGCGGCCGCCCGGCGTTCGCGCGCCCCGACTCCCCGGGTGCGCAGCCCGAACTCGACGTTCTCGCGCGCCCGCAGGTGCGGGAAGAGCGAGTACGACTGGAAGACCATGCCCATGTCGCGCTTCGCGACGGGGACGTGGGCGACGTCCTCCTCGTCGACGAGGATCCGCCCCGCGTCGATCCGCTCGAGACCGCTGAGGGCGCGCAGGGCTGTGGTCTTGCCGCAGCCGGAGGGGCCGAGCAGCGCGATGAACTCACCCGGGGCCACGTCGAACGAGACGCCGTCGAGCGCTCGCGCGGAGCCGTAGTGCCGCTCCACGTCGACGAAGCGCACGCGGGCGCCGGGGAGGGTAAGAGCGGTCACGAGGAGCCTTTCGAGGAACGCGCCCGGCCCGTCGGCAGGCCGATCCGCGCGAGGCGGCCGATCCCGATCAGGAGGGCGAAGGCGAAGAGGAGGGAGAGCAGCGAGAAGATCACGGCGACGTAGGCGTCGGACTTCGACACCTGCACCAGGCCGGTCTGGAGGGTGGTGCGGCTGAGGAGCGAGGCGATCGTGTACTCGCCGAGAACGACTGCGACGGTGATCAGCGCGGCCGCGACCAGGCCCCGGCGCAGGTTCGGCAGGAGGACCCTCCCGAGCACCGCGAGCGGGCCCGCGCCGAGCGAGCGGGCCGCTTCCGAGAGCGTCACGGCGTCGAGACCGGCGAGGTCCGCCGCCACGGCGCGGTAGGCGTAGGGCAGGACCAGCACCCCGTAGGCGAGAGCGAGCGTCCACGGCGCGGAGCCGGCGAGCCGGGTGACCACGGAGTAGACCGGCGCGAGGCCGACGACGAGGACGATGGCGGGCACGGTCAGCGGGAGCAGGCAGACCAGCTCCAGAGCCCGGCGCAGGCGCGGGAGCCGGATCTCGACGAGCAGCATCGTCGGCACCAGCAGGACCAGGACGATGAGGGCGGTGACGACGGCGAGGACCAGCGAGTTTCCGATCCCCTGGAACAGCGAGCGGTAGGCGCGCTCGTTCTCCGGGTCGAGGATCGCCGTCCAGTGCGAGAGGTAGTGGCCGCCGGCGCCGCGGAGCGTGAACTCCGCCATCGCGACGATCGGAACGGCGAACACCAGCCCGGTGATCACGAGCACCGCCCCGGACAGGAGCCGCGCGGGCCTCATCGCTGCCACCGCCGGGCCCGGCGCTGCAGCAGCGCGTACCCGGACATCAGGACCACCATCACCGCGAGCATCCCGAGCGCGAGGGCGCCCGCGAAGTTCTCGCGGCCCAGCACCGTCTCGCTGACCAGCGCGGCGCGGATCTGCAGCGGGACGATCTGCGCGCCCTGGCTGATCAGCGCCGCCGCGGTGGCGAAGGAGGAGAACGCGTTCGCGAACAGCAGCAGCACGCAGCCGAGGAACGACGGCGCCAGCACCGGGAGGGCGACGTGCAGCCAGTAGCCGAGCCGGCCCCCGCCGAGCACCGCGTTCGCCTCGGCCCACTCCGGGCGCAGACCCTCGAGCGCGGGCAGGAACGTGAGCACCATCAGGGGCACCTGGAAGTAGAGGTAGGGCAGGACGAGCCCGGGAAGCTGGTAGAGCCACACGCCGTCGGCGTAGAGGTCGACGCCCGCTCCCGCGAGGAGGGTGGTCACCAGCCCCTGCACGCCGATCGTCGCGATGAAGGCGAACGCGAGCATCACACCGCCGAACTGCGCAAGGACGCTCGCCGCCGCATCGACGACGGTCCGGAGCGCCCCGCGCGGATCGGAGCCGAGCAGGGCCAGGCACACGACCGCGCCCAGCACCGCGCCGACGACGGCGGTGACGGCCGAGAGCCCGAGCGACGCGCCGAAGGCGGACAGCACGACGGGATCCCCGAGCGCCAGCACGTTCGCCGTGGTGAAGCGGCCGTCTCCGTCCGTGAATCCGGTCGCCACTGCGAGGACCGTGGGGACGGCCAGGAACAGCAGGACGTAGAGCGCGAAGGGGGCGACGCCCAGCACGGCCGGGGTGCCGCGCCGTCCCCGGAGCGCGGACGCCCCGGAGACGGCCTCGGCGGGAGCGGTGGTCACTGGATCGCCGCGGCCCACTTCTCGGCGAGGAGCGACGAGGCCGCCTCGGTCTGCTCCTCCGTGAACTGGACGAGGTCGGAGGGAGCGGCGCCGACGGCGTCGAGCGCGTCCTGGTCGACCGTGCCGGCCTCGGTCATCGCGGCCAGGCGCACCGGGTAGGCGCCGGCGGCGAGGTAGAGGTTCTGTGCGGCGTCGGAGTAGAGGTACTCCTGCCAGAGCCGCGCGGCCGCCGGGTGCGGAGCGTCGGCGTTGACCGCCTGGTTGTAGTAGCTGCCGACTGCGGAGCCCGGGAGGACGGTCGTCGTCCACTCGCGGGTGCCCTCGTTCGCCTTCCCGGCGGCGAGGTTGTTGTAGCTCCAGTCGAAGACGACCGGGGTCTCGCCCGAGGCGATGGTGGCGTCGGTCGGGTCCAGCGGCAGGAAGTTGCCGGCGTCGTTCAGCTTCTCGAAGAAGTCGATCCCCGCCTGGACGTCGGCGGCGGAGCCGCCGGACTGGAGACCCGCGAGCTGCACCGCGGCCGCGGCGGCTCCCGCCTGGGTCGGGTCGCCGTTGATCGCGACCGAGCCGCGGTAGTCGGCGCCGAGGAGGTCCTCGAGCGACGTGGGCGCAGGCACCGCGGCCGCGTCGAACCCGATCGACATCAGGCCGGTGTAGTCGTTCACCCAGAGGCCCGACTCCTCCTTGTTCCCCTCGGGGATGTCGTCCCAGGACTCGACCTTGTACGGCGCGAACATGTCCGTGTTCGCCAGAGCGACGGCCGGCCCGAGGTCGAACACGTCGGGAGCGGTGTCCTGCCCGGCGAGGTTCTCCGCCGTGCTGATCTCCTCCGCGGAGGAGACGTCGGGGTCGGCGGAGTTCACGGTGATGCCGTACTCGTCCTCGAAGCCGCTGATCAGCTCGCCGTAGTTCGCCCAGGTGTCGGGCAGGGCGATGACGTTGAGCTCGCCCTCGGCCTTCGCGGCCTCGACCAGGGCGTCCAGCCCGCCGAGGTCCGCGGCGGATGTGGCGGACGCCGCGTCCGCGCCGCCGCCGTCGGACGAGGCGGTGGCGCCGCCGGAGCAGGCCGAGAGCGTGAAGACGAGGGCGGTGCCGGCGGCGGCGACCGCGGCGGTGCGCGACAGGCGCTGAATGGTCAAGGGTCCTCCAGGAGTCGGGTGGGCCGCCCCGGTGGGACGGCCTCGGGAACGGTAGGAGCGCCGCGAGACGGCGAGGGAGCGCGGCGGTGAATGCCGGGCGAACGCCGGGGGCCGAATCGGGGACGGCGATGTCGGGGGCGTTCGCTAGCGTGGGCGGACCATGACCGAGCAGCTCACCCCCGCGCTGGCGCGCCGCATCGCCCTGGCGGCGCAGGGGTTCGGCGTCCCCCATCCCTCCCGGGTCGACGCGCGCCGGGTGCGCGCCGCCGTGGACCGGATCCGCCCGCTCCAGCTCGACTCGGTGAACGTCTTCGAGCGGAGCCACTACCTGCCGCTGCTCGCGCGGCTCGGCCCGTACGATCGCTCCCTCCTCGACGCCGAGGCCTTCTCCCCCGACGGCCCCTACCTCGAGTACTGGGCCCACGAGGCCGCCCTCGTCCGCCGCGAGGACCTCTTGCTCTACCGCTGGCGGATGGAGCACTACCGCCGGGTCCGCCTGCCCGAGCACGAGGGCTGGGCCCACGAGAACCGCGCCACCCTCGACTGGCTCCGCGCCGCGCTCGCCGACGGTCCCCTCCGCGCCTCCGAGATCGAGCACGAGGCCAACGTCCGCACGGGGCCCTGGTGGGGCTGGTCCGACATCAAGCGCGGCCTCGAGGTCCTGTTCCGCTGGGGCGAGGTGGTGACGGCGGGGCGCACGCGCTTCGAGCGCTCCTACGGTCTCGCCGAGCGGCTCCTCCCGAGCGCGGTGCTCGATGCCGACGTGCCCCTCCCCGACGCCGTCCGCGAGCTCGTGCGCCGGGCGGCCCGGGCCCATGGGATCGGCACCCTCGGCGACCTGGCCGATTACCACCGGCTGCTCCAGTCCCCCACGCGCGTCGCGATCGACGAGCTGGTCGAGGCGGGCGAGCTCGAGCGCGTCGAGGTGCGCGGCTGGGAGCGGGGCGGGCGACCCGTGCCGCTCTGGCGGCACGTCGATGCCCGACGCCCCCGCACGCTCCGGGCGGACGCGCTCCTCTCGCCGTTCGACCCCGTGGTCTGGCACCGGCCGAGAGCCGAGCTGTTCTTCGGCTTCCACTACCGGATCGAGATCTACACCCCGGCCGAGCAGCGGGTCCACGGCTACTACGTCCTCCCCGTGCTCCTCGACGACGTGATCGCTGCACGGGTCGACCTCAAGAGCGAGCGCAAGCGCCGGGTCCTCCTCGTGCAGGCCGCCTGGCTCGAGCCGGGGGCCCCGGCCGACACGCCGGAGCGGCTCGCCGCACTGCTGGTCGAGGCGGCGGCCTGGCAGGGCCTCGACGCCGTCGAGGTCGTCGGTCGCGGCGACCTCGCGGCCGCCCTCGCCGCAGCACTGAGGAGGATCGCGTGAGCGCGCCCGGCGGCGTCCTGGCGCTGGCGCTCTCGGAGCGCTGCGTCGCCCGTCTGCTCGAGCGCGGGAGCGTCGTCGGGGTCGGCACGGGCGAGCTCGCCCACGCAGCCGGCGTCTCCCTCCGGACCTTCCACCGGTACCTCGGCGGGAAGGAGGACTGCGTGCGCCCGGTGCTCGCCGCCGCGATCGCCGCGATGGGACGCGCCCTCCTCGAGCGACCGGCCGCCGAGCCGCTGAACGCGGCGCTCGGTCACGCCTTCGCCGCGGCGGCCTCCGGTCGCCAGCTCGACCGCACCCTCCGGCTGATCCCCCTGCTCACCGAGACCTCGGCGATGCGCGCCGTCTGGGCGCAGTCGCTGCACGACGGTGAGGAGGCGCTGACGCCGTTCCTCGCGGAGCGGATGGGACTCGGCCGCACGTCCCCGCACCGGGCGGCCGTCCTGGCCACCGTCGTCCTCGCCCTGGTCCGGCGGGCGCTGGTTGACGCGGCCGCGAGCGGCATCGACCCGGCGCCGGTCTTCGCCGAGTACCTGACGACCGTCGACGGCGGTCCGCTGGCGGCTCCGACCGGATGACGTCCCGTCCGGCGCGGTGGCGCGTGCCCCGCTGCCCGGGGTGAGATCCGGGCGGGCGGCGATCGGCGACGGGGCGGCCGCCGGATCGGCCTGCTAGAAGCGCGAACCCATCTCGGAGAGGCGGGCGACGCGATCCGCGATCGGCGGGTGGGTCGCGAAGAGGCGCGCGACCACTCCCGGCTTCGACGGGTCGTCGATCCAGAGGTGCGCCATCGAGCTGTTCTGCCGCTGCATCGGCCGGCCCGCGGACTCGAGCTTCAGCAGGGCGCGGGCGAGGGCGTCGGGGTGACGGGTCGTCAGTGCGCTGGTCGCATCGGCGAGGTACTCGCGCTGACGGGAGATCGAGAGCTGCACGACCGAGGCGACGATCGGCGCGAGGACCATCGACACCAGCCCGACCACCAGGAGTGCCGGGTTGCCCCCGCCGTTGCCGTTGCCGCCCCGCCCGAAGAAGGCCAGGCGGAGGAAGGCGTCCGAGAGGAAGCCCACCGCGACGACGAGACCGAAGACGATCATCGAGACGCGGATGTCGTAGTTGCGGACGTGGCCCAGCTCGTGGGCCATCACGCCCTCCAGCTCGGCGTCGTCCATGATCGCGAGCAGGCCCGTCGTCGCAGCCACGACGGCGTGCTCGGGGTCACGGCCGGTCGCGAACGCGTTCGGCGCCGGGTCGTCGATCAGGTACACCTTCGGCATCGGCGTGCCCGTCGCGATCGAGAGGTTCTCGACGATGCGGTAGAGCCTCGGCTCGTCCGCCTTCTCCACCGCCACGCCGCCGCTGAGCGCGACCGCCTGGCGAGCGGCGAAGAAGTACTGGAAGAACGCGTAAGCGGCGGCGATCACGAGCACAACCACGACGATCGCCGTGCTGCGGTAGACCGCTGCCGCCAGGGCGCCCAGGCCGCCGATGATCACCAGGAACAGGACGAGGATCAGGACCGTGTTGCGCTTGTTGCGGGCGATCGCGCTGTACACGGCGGCTGCCTAGAACTGGACGCGCGGGGGCTCCGAGATCGCGGCGAGATCGCCGACCTCGAAGAACTCGCGCTCCGAGAAGCCGAGCCGGCGCGAGAAGAGCGTGTTCGGGAAGACCTTCACCTTGGTGTTCATCTCGCGCACGCCGCCGTTGTAGAAGCGCCGTGCCGACTGGATCTTGTCCTCGGTGTCGACCAGCTCGCCCTGCAGGTGGAGGAAGTTCTGGCTCGCCTGCAGCTGGGGGTACGCCTCCGCGACCGCGAAGATCGACTTCAGCGCGCTCTGCATGTGGTCCTCGGCGACCGACGCCTCCGCCGGGCCCTGGGCCTGGAGCGTCTCGGCGCGAGCCTGCGTCACCGACTCGAAGACCTGGCGCTCGTGCGAGGCGTAGCCCTTCACGGAGTCGATCACATTGGGGATCAGATCCGCACGGCGCTTCAGCTGGACGGTGATGTCGCTCCACGCCTCGTCCACGCGGACGTTGAGGGTGACCAGCGAGTTGTACGTCGCCCAGAGGTAGACCCCGAGGATGACGACGAGCGCGACGACGACGATGAGCGGGACGAGCCATTCCATGCCGTCCAGTGTAGGGACGGCGCGCTCCCCGGCACCTGTCGATGAGGCGCATTCGCAGGGGCGGGTCGGCCCTACTTGAGGGTCTTCTGCAGCAGGACGGTGCTGAGCCAGCGCTCGAACTTGAAGCCGACGCGGCCCATCCGGCCGACCTCGACGAATCCGAACTGCGCGTGCATCGCCAACGACGCCTCCGCGCCCTTGTCGGCGATGACGGCCATGATCTGACGGATCCCCACGGCCTTCGCGCGCTCGAGGAGCTCGGCCATCAGCGCCCGGCCGAGGCCCTTGCCGGTGGAGGCCGCCCGCAGGTAGATCGAGTTCTCCACGGTGAAGCGGTACGCCCGCTTGGAGGACCACGGCGACACCATCGCGTAGCCGAGGATCTGGCCCGACGGCGAGACGGCCACGATGAAGGGCAGCCCGAGCTTCTGGTTGCGGGAGAACTTCGTGCGCCACTCCTTCAGCGTCGAGTCGTCCTCGTCGAAGGTCACCACCGTGTTGCGCACGTAGTGGTTGTAGATCTCGCGGATGTCCGGGAGGTCGGCGTCGCGGGCGTCGCGGATCTCGAACGAGAAGCCGGGCTCGGGAGGCGGCGCCTTCCGCAGGTGCGGCGGCAGGACGCGCCGGCTCTCGTACTCTTCCTCAAGCATCCGGCTCCCCTTCGGCTCCGCCCATCGATCCGGGCCAGCGTAGCCGCCCCGCGGGCGAGCGCCCGGTCACGCGAGAGCACTCCAGTCGACCGGCTCCGCGCCGCGCTCCTCCAGGAGGGCGTTGGCGCGGCTGAACGGCCGGGAGCCGAAGAAGCCGCGCGAGGCCGACAGCGGGCTGGGGTGCGCGCTCTCGATCACTCCGGCCTCCCCCAGCATCGGGCGGAGCGACGCGGCGTCGCGGCCCCAGAGGATCGCGACGAGAGGCGCGTCCCGAGCGGCCAGCGTGCGGATCGCGTGCTCGGTGACCGCCTCCCAGCCCTTCCCGCGGTGCGAGGCGGGAGAGCCGGGGGCGACGGTGAGGACCCGGTTGAGCAGCATCACGCCGCTCGAGGTCCAGCCGCTGAGGTCGCCGTGCTCGGGCGGCTCGACGCCGAGGTCGTCCCGGAGCTCGCGGTGGATGTTCTGCAGGCTCCTCGGCAGCGGGCGCACGTGGCGCTCGACCGCGAAGGACAGCCCGATCGGGTGCCCGGGCGTCGGGTACGGGTCCTGTCCGACGATGAGGACGCGCACGTCCGCGAGCGGTGCGGCGAAGGCGCGGAGCACGTCGCGGCCCGCGGGGAGGTAGGGCCGGCCGGCCGCGACCTCGCCGCGGAGGAAGTCGCCCATCGCGGCGATGTCCCCGGCGACGGGGGTGAGCGCCTCCGCCCAGCCCCTGTCGATCAGTCCCGAGGCCGCGAGCTCAGCGAGGTCCACCGGGTCAGCCCGCCGCGAGCGTCGCGACGACGACTCCGGCGTCGCTGCCGCTGACGCGCCACACCGAGCCGGCGCCGCCGACGCGGAGCGCGCCGGTGCCGACGATCAGCACGGTGGACTCGTCGAGCGCGACGCCGCCGTCGACCAGGCCCGCCTCGACGGCCGCGACCAGGCGGCCGAGGGTCCCCCACTGCGCCGCGTGCACGTCGACCGTCACGTCGATGAGGCCGATGCCCTCGAGCACCGTGACCTCGTCGAGCTCCTCCGCCGCGCCCTCCGGGACGACGGCGACGCCGCCGATCCGGTGGCCGCCGACGAGGGCGCGGTCGGCCGCGACGGCGGCTCCCGCCGAGTAGCCGGCGTACGGCACTCCGGAGGAGACGAGATCGCGCAGCCGCGGGAAGCAGGCCTCGAGCGCGTCGCGGTAGGCCGGGGTCAGCCCCCCGCCGACGAAGATCCCGTCGACGTCGTCGAAGACCGCGGGATCGATCCGGCCGCCCTCCGGCTTCATCACGGCGAACGCGTCGAGCGGGCCGACCGTCGCGAGCAGTGCCGCGTAGCCGGCGTAGGCCTCCGGGCCGAGCCCGTCGTGGACGACGACGATCGCGATGCGCGGGCCCTCGATCCGGCCGGCGTCGACCGCGTGGGCGCGCGCCTCCGCGAGGAACGCCCCGTACAGCTGCTGGTCGTGCTCGACGCCGCCTCCGCCGCCGATGAGGTGGACGCTCACTCGTCGTCCTCGGCGAGGGCTCCGTCCACCGGGGGCAGAGCCGACCAGGGGAAGACGATCCAGCGCGGGGTGCGGCGCCAGAAGAAATCGGGCTCGAGCACCGTGCGCGGCTTCGTGTACAGGGTCACGGTGCGCACCTCGGCACCCATCGCGCGGATGAGCTTCACCGAGAGGGCGAGGGTGTGGCCGGAGTCGGAGACGTCGTCGACCAGGAGGATGCGCTTGCCGCGCACGGACGCCTCGTCGAGCAGCGGCGGCAGCACCACCGGCTCCGCCAGGCGCGCCTCGACGCCGGTGTAGAACTCGACGTTCAGCGCGCCGCAGCTCTTGATGCCGAGCGCGTAGGCCACGGCGCCCGCGAGGAGCAGACCGCCGCGCGCGATGGCGACGACCAGCTCCGGCCGGTAGCCCGACGCGACCACGTCGTCGGCCAGGTGCCGAGCGGCGTCGCCGAACTCGAGCCAGCCGAGCACCTCCTTCTCCGTGGCGGCGAGGAGGGCGGCGGAGTCGTCGGCGTCGGAAACCATGAGGGACAGGCTAGGCCGTCGCGGGCCTCCGCGTCACATCGGTCAGGCGCGCGGGGCCAGGGGTCCCTTCGCGACCTTGTGCGGGGCCGCCTGCGCGACCGGCTTGATGGTCACCAGGTCGAGGTTGACGTGGGCGGGGAGCTCCACCGAGGAGACGATCGCAGCGGCGACGTCCTCCGCGACCAGCGGGTCGGGGACCTCGGCGTAGACCGCGTCGGCGCGCTTCCGGTCGCCGCGGAAGCGGACCAGCGAGAACTCGTCCGTGTGCACCATCCCCGGCGCGATCTCGATCACGCGGATCGGCTCGCCGGCCAGCTCGAGCCGCAGCACGGCGACCAGCGCGTGCGCGGCGTGCTTGGCGGCGTTGTACCCGCCTCCGCCCTCGTAGGCGACGTGGCCGGCGATCGAGGTGACCGTCACGATGTCCGCGGAGGTGCCGCTCCCCCGGATCCCGGCCCGCAGCAGCGGGAGCAGCGCGCTGGTCACGAGCTTCACCGAGAGCACGTTGATCTCGAACATGCGGCGCCAGTCCTCGGGGTCGGACCTCTCGACCGAGTCGAGTCCGAGCGCGCCGCCCGCGTTGTTCACGAGGGCGTGCACGGGCCCGGAGGAGGAGAGGTGGTCGCGCAGAGCGTCGACCTGGGCGGCGTCGGTGAGGTCGGCGGCGAAGTACCCGGCGCCGGTCTCGGCGGCGAGCGCCTCCAGCCGGTCGCGCCGGCGCGCGACGGCGACGACCTTCCAGCCGTGCTCGCGGAACAGGCGGACCGCGGCCGCCCCGATCCCTGAACTCGCTCCTGTCACGACAACGCGTCGATCCACGCCCGTCCCCTTCCGTCAAGCCTCGGACACCCTCGACTCCGTCGTCGCAACCCAACGCTAGTCTGGCCGCGTGCCGCCCGCCGACCCGGTTCCCGCGACCGCCGGGACAGCCGTCACCCCGAAGCGCCGCGTTCCCCTCTGGGACAACGCGCGCTTCGTCTGCGTGACCCTCGTCGTGATCGGGCACGGCGTCCAGAGGCTGACGGCCAACTCCGACACCTCGCTCATCGTCTACCTGACGATCTACGCCTTCCACATGCCGGCGTTCGCGATCATCTCGGGCTACTTCTCCAAGAGCGGCGCACCGAGCGGGCGCGCGATGCGGCGGGTGCTGACCGACATCCTCCTGCCCTACCTGATCATGGAGACGATCTGGACCCTGGTGCAGTTCCTGGTCGAGGGGAAGCAGGAGTTCAACCCGACGAAGCCGAGCTGGACGCTGTGGTTCCTGCTCGCGCTGGGCATCTTCCGCCTCGTCCTCCCCTACCTGGCGCTGCTGCGCTGGCCGCTGCTGATCAGCGTGGTGCTCGCGGTCGGGGTCAGCTACTACGACAACATCGACTCGACCTTCTCGCTCGCACGCGCGATCGGGATCCTGCCGTTCTTCGTGTTCGGCTGGCGCCTGCGCGGCTTCGCCCTCGGCGGCCGCTCCGCCGTCGACCGCTGGCTCGATCAGCCGCCGTCGCGGGTGCTCCTCGCCCGGATCCTCGCCGTCGTCCTCTTCGCGGTCACGGCGGTCGTCATGACCGTCAACATCGAGGCGTTCCGCGCGGCGGACCTGCGCTACTGGTTCTTCTACGACCGTCCCTACGACGCCCTCGGCGAGACCCAGTGGTGGGCCGGGCTGGTGCGGCTGGCCCTGATGGCCGGAGCGGTCGTGCTCTCGCTCGCGCTCTTCGCGATGGTGCCCCGCCGCCGCACCCCGCTCACCGCCTGGGGGCAGTCGACGATGTACGTCTACCTCCTCCACAGCTTCGTCCTCTATCCGCTGCGGGAGTCCGGGATCCTCTCGCAGACGGAGAGCACGCTCGCCCTCGCGCTGATGATCGTGTTCTGCGTCGCGGTCTCGGTCGCGCTCTCGCTGGGCTGGACCCGCACCGTCTTCCACCGGCTGGTCGAGCCCCGCGCGGCCTGGCTCTTCGCCCCGGTGGCCGACGAGAGGCCCCGGCGCCCGGACCGCGCCGACCCCACGGGCGCCAAGCGCGACCGGCAGCCCGAGCGGCGCTGACGGCCGTTACCCCGTGTGTCGGCGGTCCTGGCCGCCCGGCGGGCCCCCGCGTACGCTCGTCGCGACGGAGAACGGCCCCGTCCCCGACCCCGACGATCCGATGGGAAGCACCATGACCGACTCCGAGAAGTGGCAGTTCGAGACCAAGCAGATCCACTCGGGCGCCGCGCCGGACCCGGTGACCAAGGCCCGCGCGACGCCGATCTACCAGACCACCTCCTACGTCTTCGACAACGCGGAGCACGCCCAGAACCTGTTCGCGCTGGCCGAGTTCGGGAACATCTACACCCGCATCCAGAACCCGACCCAGGCGGTCGTGGAGGAGCGGCTCACCGCCCTCGAGGGCGGCTCCGGCGCCCTGCTGCTCGCCTCGGGCCAGGCCGCCGAGACCGCGGCAGTGCTGAACATCGCCCAGGCCGGCGACCACATCGTCTCGTCGTCCTCGATCTACGGCGGCACCTACAACCTCTTCAAGTACACCCTCGCCAAGCTCGGCATCGAGACGACCTTCGTCGAGAACCAGGACGACCGCGAGGAGTGGCGCCGCGCCGTCCGCCCGAACACGAAGCTGTTCTTCGCCGAGACCGTCGGCAACCCCAAGATCAACATCCTCGACATCCGCACCGTGGCCGATGTCGCGCACGACGCCGGCGTGCCCCTGATCGTCGACAACACCATCGCGACGCCCTACCTGATCCGCCCCTTCGAGCACGGCGCGGACATCATCGTGCACTCGGCGACGAAGTTCCTCGGCGGCCACGGCACGGTCATCGGCGGAGCGATCGTCGACGGCGGCCGCTTCTCGTGGACCGCGAACGCCGAGCGCTTCCCCGGCCTCACCACGCCGGACGAGTCGTACCACGGCGCCGTCTACACCGCCGCGGTCGGCGACTCCCTCGCCTACATCATCAAGGCCCGCGTGCAGCTGCTGCGCGACCTCGGCGCCTCGATCGCCCCGGCGAGCGCCTGGCAGCTCATCCAGGGCATCGAGACCCTCTCGCTCCGGATCGAGCGCCACGTGCAGAACGCGCAGGAGATCGCGGAGTACCTCGAGAACCACTCCGACATCGCCTCGGTGAACTACTCGGGCCTGCCGACCTCGCCCTGGTACGCCGCGGCCAACCGCTACGCGCCGAAGGGCGTGGGCGCGGTGCTCTCGTTCGAGCTCAAGGGCGGAGTGGACGCCGGCCGGGCCTTCGTCGACTCGCTGGAGCTGTTCTCGCACCTGGCCAACATCGGCGACGTCCGCTCGCTCGTCATCCACCCCGCGTCGACCACGCACTCGCAGCTCTCGCCCGAGCAGCAGCTGACCGCCGGCGTCACTCCGGGCCTGGTGCGCCTGTCGGTGGGACTCGAGAACGTCGACGACCTCCGCGCCGACCTCGACCAGGCCCTCCGCGCCGCGCGCGCCGTCGTCGAGGCCTCCCGCGCGAACGCCTGAGGCCCCTCGGCGCCCTGACGGGGTCCCCGTCCGCGGGGATCGCGTCGGGGCGCTCCGCGCGCGGGCGGAGGAGCGCGGGAGCAGGGCGTAACAAACGGCTCCGCCCCGCGGCGCTCTGACACGATGGACAGCGCTATGGACTGGCAGCAGACACTCGAGGACACGGTCCCGTCGGCGTTCGTCACCGAGCGCCAGCTCCTCTCGGTCATCGGCAAGCCGCCCGCCACCGGAGCCTGGCGCGACGGCGACCACCCGGGCGGACGCCGCTTCGTCGACCTCGGCCCGTTCGACTTCGAGGCGGGCGGCCGCCTCCCCCACGCCCGCATCGCCTACGAGAGCTGGGGCGCTCTGAACGAGCGCCGCGACAACGCCGTCCTCGTCCTGCACGCGCTGACCGGCGACTCCCACCTGCTCGGCCGCGGCGATCCCGGCCACGCGACGGACGGCTGGTGGTCGGGACTCGTCGGCCCCGGACTCGTGATCGACACCGACCGCTTCTTCGTGGTCGCCCCGAACATGCTCGGCGGCTGCCAGGGCTCCACCGGTCCCGCGTCCCTCGCCCCCGACGGCCACGAGTGGGGCGCACGGTTCCCGTACACGAGCATCCGCGACCAGGTGCGGGCGCAGGTGCAGTTCAGCGACCTGCTCGGCGTCGAGCGCTGGCACACCGTCATCGGCGGCTCGATGGGCGGGATGCAGGCGCTGGAGTGGGGGATCGACCACGCGGAGCGGGTCGCGCGCCTCGCGGTCCTGGCCGCTCCCCCGCGGGCCACGGCCGACCAGATCGCCCTCAACTTCGTGCAGCTCGAGGCGATCCGCAACGACGCGGCCTTCGCGGGCGGCTCCTACTACGACGCCGGCGACGGCCAGGGCCCGTACCACGGCCTCGCGCTCGCCCGCCGGATGGCACTGCTCAACTACCGCAGCCCCTCCGAGCTCAACGACCGCTTCGAGCGCAGCTGGCAGTCGGGGCTCAGCCCGCTCGGCGGCGGCGGCCGCTTCGCCGTGGAGTCGTACCTCGACTTCCACGGCAACAAGTTCACGCGCCGCTTCGACGCGAACAGCTACATCACGCTCGTCGAGGCGATGAACTCCCACGACGTCGGCCGCGGCCGGGGCGGCGAGGCGGCCGCCCTCTCCCGGATCACCAGCCCGACCCTCGTCCTCGGCATCGACAGCGACCGGCTCTTCCCGGTCGAGGGCCAGCGGATCATCGCGGCGCACGCTCCCGGCGCCCTCGACGGCGGAGAGGTCGCGGTGATCACCTCGACGTTCGGCCACGACGGGTTCCTCATCGAGGACGACGCGGTCGGCGCGCACCTCGCCCGGCTGCTGGCGCATCCCGCGACGGCCTGACCCGCCCGACCCCGGCGCGGTTCGACGCCCCGAACCGCTCCGACCGGCCCGGGCAGTGGCTATCGTGAGACGGGGGCCAGCCCCGCGCCACGACCGGAGGGGGCCAGAGCGTGCCGATGATCCGCAGCGCCCGCGAGCGTGACCGGCTGCTGCGCCACTCCGCCTGCGGGATCGGCCTGCTCACGGAAGCGGGGGCGCTCGGCATGGCCCTCATCCCCGGAACGCTCCAGCCCGCCGCCGTGCCGTTCGCCGTCGCGCTGCTCCTGGCCATGATGGCCGCCCACGTCGAGCTCGCCCGGACGGGGCGCCGCAGCCGCGTGATCGCGGTCGCCGTCGGCGGCCTGCTGCTGGGCTGGGGCCTCGCCCTGGGGCTCGCTCCGGGCGCCGACTTCGCCGGGTTCGTCCTGGTCAACACCGCGAACGCCGTGACCGCGAGCATCGCCGTGGTCGTGACGACGTCCGCGCGCCGCCTGCTCCTGCTGCTGCCGGTGCTCCTCCCGAGCCTGATCCCGTCGGTGCTCGTCTCGAGCGGCACCATGATCCCCACCGTGGTCGTCCAGAGCCTGCTGCCCTGGGGCACGCTCTGCGGATTCGCCCTCTGGATCGGCACAGCGGTCCCTCGGGTGGTGCGGCGGATCGACAGCATCGGCAACGCCCACCGTGTGGAGCGCCTCGCCAGCGAGACGGAGGCGCAGCGCCGGCAGGGTGCGCGGCTCCTGCACGACACGGTGCTGGCCACCCTCACGCTCCTCGCGCACTCGGGCCGCGGAGTGTCGGTCGACGCGCTCCGGCAGCAGGCGGCGCAGGACGCGCAGCTCCTGCGCCAGCTCCGGCTCGGCGGGACCCCCACCCCGAGCGCGTCCGGCTCCTACCAGCTGACCAGCGTCACCTCCGCCCCCGCGGCCAACACCCTCGAGACCGTCCGCAACCGCTTCGGCCGGATGGGGCTCGACGTGATCTGGCACGGCTCCGGCCAGGTGGCGCTCACCGGCGCGGCCCTCGACTCCTTCGTGCTCGCCCTGGCGGAGTGCCTCGAGAACGTGCGCCGCCACTCCGGCGTCGCCTCGGCCGACGTGACGATCACCGAGGACGAGACGACCGTCCGCGCGATGGTCACGGACGCGGGCGCGGGCTTCGACATCGCGACCGTCCCCGACACGAAGCTCGGCTTCAAGGAGTCGGTGATCGCCCGGCTCGGCGACGTCGGCGGCCGCACCAGACTGTTCAGCGCCCCCGGATCGGGGACGACCGTGGTGCTGGAGGTCCCCAAGTGAGCCCCGCGCCGGAGTCGCGGGCCCCGCTGCTGGGACGCGTGCCCGCGACGCACGGCCGCTCCTCCCGGTCCGCCCGCTCGGTCCGCCGCCAGCAGGAGGGGCTCGGCACCAACTACCTCGGCAGCGGCCTCAACGGCATCGCCGCCGCGATCCTCGCCTACGAGCTGCTGATCTTCCTCTCGACCTCCGCCCGCTACAGCGACCTCGCACCCGCGGCGATCGCCTGGGTCCTCGTCGTCCTGGCCTTCGGGTCCACCGTCCTCGCGATCCACCTCGGCGGACGCCGCCTGCCGCTCCCGGTCTACCTCTGCTTCCTCGTCGCCCTCGGAGCCGCCGTCGTGCTCGACCTGGTGGCCGTGACCGACTCCGGCGCGGCCCGCACCGTCCCCACCGCCGCGGTCGCGGGCGCCGTCGCGCACGCCGCGCTGATCGTCCACCGGCGCGGGATCGAGATCCTCGCGGTGAGCGCCCTCATCGCGATCGCCGAGGTGATCGCGTTCCTCTCGATGGAGTCGGGCGGCGCGGGCGCGCTCTCGGTGCGCATCAGCGCCCTCGTGGTGACGATCGCGCCGGCCGTCGTCGTGGTCGTGATGATGCGCGGGTTCCGCCGGATGGTCCAGCTCGAGATCGACCGCGCCCTCGTGCAGAGCACCACGCTCGGCCCGCGCTACGCGGTCGGGATGCTCGCCTCGGAGGAGCTCGCACGGCTCGACCTCGCCGCCGAGCGCCTCCTCGCCGAGGTGGGCGACGGCTCGGTCCGCCTGCCCCTCGACGCCCAGCGCGCCGCGCACGCGACCTCGCTCGCCACCCAGCTCCGCCTCCACCTCATCGAGGGGCGGCGCGAGACCTGGCTGCACCACGCCGTGCTCGAGTCCGAGCTGCTCGCGCCGCTCGTCGAGCTCGACGACCCGGACGGCACCGCCGGGCTCCTCGGGCACCAGCAGCGCGACGGGCTCCTCTCGGCGATCTGGCTGATCGCCGACAGCGCGACCGGGCTCGCCGTGGTCCTCCACGTCGAGTCGGGCAGCCCCCGCGATCCCGGAGCCGGGACGGCCGCCCGAGGACTGCTCGTGCCGATCACGCTCCGCTCCTCAGGCGCGCCCTTGCGCGGCGTCGATCCTGCGACGTGGGAGGCTATCGCTCAGGTCGGCGTCTTCCGCGACACCTCGCGCGACGGGGAGCTCCGGATCGAGATCGACTGCCTGGTCGAGAATCCCGCCGACCGGTGAGCAGCCGCCGAGAGACCGCCGACGACCGCCGACCGAAGGACACCGATGACACCCACCGCTGACGCGAAGATCACTCTCGCGGTCGTGGACGACCACAAGATGCTCCTCGGAGCGCTCACGGAGTGGATCCGCGGAGCCGCCTCCGACATCCAGCTGGTGGCCGCGGTCGCCTCCTGGCCCGAGCTGCTCACGCACCCCGAGTTCCCCGTCGACGTCGTCCTCCTCGACCTCGACCTCAAGGACAACATCCCGATCTCGGTGAAGCTCTCGACCCTCAAGACCACCGGGGTGAAGACCGTGCTGATGAGCACCTACTCCGAGCCCGCCGTGGTCCGCGAGGCGCTCGCCTCCGGAGCCCTCGGCTACCTGGTGAAGACCGAGGACGCGGACATGATCGTCGAGGCGATCCGCGCGGCCAAGGACGGCCACTCCTACATCTCGCACGAGCTCGACATGGCGCTCTCCACCGGCGACTCCGACGGAGCGCCGAAGCTCAGCGCGCAGGAGCGCCGAGTGATGGCCCTCTACGGCGGCGGCGAGCCGGTGAAGTCGGTCGCGTTCGAGCTGGGCATCTCGGAGGAGACCGCGAAGTCGTACCTCAAGCGGATCCGCGAGAAGTACCGCGTCGTCGGCATCGACGTCGGCACGAAGGTGGCGCTCCGCAAGCGCGCCATCCACGACGGGATCCTCATCGAGACGGACTGAGTCCTCTTCCGTGGCGGTCCCTGCCCGCCACGGCGCGGTCGGCTTCACGACGTGGCGCGTTCCGCAGAGCGAGGTACGTCGCCCGGCATCGATCCGCTGGCACGCGGATCGCTGTCGGCGGGCTCCACCTCGTCGAGCGGCGGCCACCTGCTCCTGCGGTCGAGCAGGGCGGGCGTGCCTGAGTCGTGCCGGTCGAGTCGCCGCGGGACGCGGCGTATCGAGACCCGCCAGGCACGGGCAACGGGTCGATGCTGGTCGAGATGCCGCGGGACGCTTGGCATCGAGACCCACCGGACCGGGACTGCGAGTGCTCCTGCGGGCCCGCGTCAGGGGGCCAGGACGGCGACCGTCATGCCGGGCGTCGCGGCGGGGGCGTCCATCGCGGCGAGAGCGGCGGGCAGGTCCTCGAAGGCGATGGTGCGGCCGACGGAGTCGGCGGGGCGCAGACGGCCGGCGACGACGTCGTCGAGGAGGGCCGTGTAGCCGCTCCGGGCGATGCCGTGGCTGCCCAGCAGCTCCAGCTCCTGGGCGATGACCCGGCCGAGCGGCATCGCCGGTGCGGCGTCGGGCCCGAGGAGCAGACCCACCTGCACGTGCCGGCCGCGCGGACGCAGGGCGGCGATCGACGCCTCCGCCGTGACGCTGCTTCCGACGGCGTCGACCGCCAGATGGGCACCTCCTCCGGTCGCCGCCCGGATCGCCTCGGCGGCACCCTCGCCTCCGGGGACGGTCACCGCCCCGAGCGCGGCCGCGGCCTCCCGCGCCGGGGCGGAGACGTCCGACGCCACCACGCGGGCCCCGGCCGCGAGCGCGACGATCACCGCGGAGAGGCCGACTCCGCCGCAGCCCAGCACCGCGACCCACTCCCCCGGGGCGACCCGGCCGCGCTCGTGCAGGGCGTGGTACGCGGTCCCGAAGCGGCAGCCGAGACCGGCCGCCTCGACGAAGCCGACGGAGTCGGGCAGGCGCACCAGGTTCAGGTCCGCACCCGTCACGGCCACCGCCTCGGCGAACGACCCGTCGAGGGTGAATCCTGGCTGCTGCTGCCGGAGGCACACCTGCGTCGCCCCCTCCCGGCACTGCTCGCAGTCGCCGCAGGCGAACACGAACGGCGCCGTGACCCGGTCACCGACCGCGAAGAGCGACACCTGGGCTCCCGTCGCGATCACCGTCCCGGCGAACTCGTGCCCGGGGATCTGCGGCAGGACGACCGAGTCGTCGTGCCCCTTCCACGCGTGCCAGTCGCTCCGGCACACCCCGGTCGCCGCGACGCGGACGACGACGCCGTCGACGGGGCAGACGGGCTCCGGGACCTCGACGATCGCGGGGAGGGCGGAGAAGGACGAGTAGCTCACGGCGCGCATGCCGAGAGTCTTCCAGAGGCCCTGGCCGCGCTCTGCTTACAGCGCGTCGACCGGGATGCCGCCGGTGCCCGGCTGGGCGGGCTCGCGGTGGACCGGGTAGACCGTGCCCCGGGCGCGGTCGATCGCGATGCTGCCGAAGGCGAGCACGATTCCGGCCGCGGTCAGGCCCACGCCGACCCAGATGGGCGACAGGTAGCCCAGTCCGGCGGCGATCGTCAGGCCGCCGAGCGCGGCACCCACCGAGTTGCCGATGTTCAGGGCGGAGTGGTTGAGCGCGGCCGCGATCGTCTGGCTGTCGCGCGCCACGTCCATCAGCCGGGTCTGGATCGCGGGCGACGCGGCCGCCGAGAAGCCCGCCGAGAGGAACGCGAACACCACCAGGCCGACGACCGACGAGGCCGACAGCGCGAGTCCGATCAGCGAGACGCCGACGCCGGCGAAGAACACCACCAGCGCCCGCCGCACGTCGCGGTCGGCGGCCCAGCCGCCGACGAGGTTGCCGACGGTCATCCCGAGGCCGATGACGACCAGGATCCACGGGACCGCGCCGAGCGGCAGGCCCGTCACCTCGGTCGCGAGCGGCGAGATGTAGCTGTACATCGCGAAGAGTCCGCCGAAGCCGATGGCGCCGACGAGGAGGGTCATCCAGACCTGCAGGCGCCCGAACGCCCGCAGCTCGTTGCGGACGGTCGCCGCCGGATTCCCGGGCTGCGCGGGCACCAGCAGCTGGACGGCCACGACGGTCAGCGCGAAGAGCACCGCGACCACGAGGTAGGCGCTGCGCCAGCCGGCCACCTGCCCGACCCAGGTGATCGCGGGCACGCCGACGACGTTCGCGATCGTGAGCCCGGAGAGGACGAACGCGACTCCCTTGCCGCGCTTGCCGGGACCCATCAGGTCGGCGGCGACCAGGGAGGCGATGCCGAAGTAGGCGCCGTGCGGGAGCGCGGCGACGAAGCGCGCGGCGAGGACGAGCGGGAAGCTCGGGAGCAGCGCCGAGCCGATCGTCCCGACGGTGAAGGCGACGAGGAGGGTCAGGAGGAGCCTCTTGCGCGGCCAGCGCGCCGCTGCGGCGGCGATGGTGGGGGCGCCGACCACGACACCGAGCGCGTAGGCCGAGATCAGCATCCCCGCCTGCGAGACGGCCTGCTCCTGGCTCGCGGCCCAGACTCCGGGGAGGAGGTCGGCGGCGAGCTGCGGGAGGAGCCCCATCGCGACGAACTCGGTCGAGCCGATGCCGAAGCCCCCCATCGCGAGGGCGAGCAGGGCGAGGCGGGTCCGAGCGGGCGAGAGCGTCACCGCTCAAGGCTACTCAGGATCGGACGGATGTCGAATCGATTCGAGCACACCCGCACGCGAGAGGTCGCGGCGGGGACCCGCTACTCCCCCAGCGCGTCGTTCAGCCGGGCGATCTTGCCGTCGATCTCGCCCGAGTAGCCGGGGCGGATGTCCGCCTTCAGGACGAGCGACACGCGCGTCCCGAACGCTCCGACGGCCTCCGTCGCGCGCTTGACGACGTCGAAGACCTCGTCCCACTCCCCCTCGATCTCGGTGAACATCGAGGTCGTCCGCGACGGCAGGCCGCTCTCGCGGACGATGCGGACGGCGGCGGCGACGGCGTCGTGGACGGACGCGTCGGGCGCCTCGCCCCCGGACGGTGCGACCGAGAATGCGACGAGCATGGGAGCCTCCTTGACTGCGCGCACCGCGTGCCGGCCCCGCGCCCTCCGAGCCTACGAGCCCTGGGGCGCCAGGCGGGTCTCGCCGGTCAGCGACGACGCGGAAGTCGTGGCGCCGGGTGCGACGACCCGCGCCGTCCCCATCCTCCACAGCTCGCGCAGCAGCCAGCCGAGCAGCACCACGAGGAGGATGTTCCGCACGGTCAGCACGAGCACCATCCACCAGTGCGACCAGAGGAGGAAGAGGTAGAGGTACGGGTAAACCACCTGGGTCAGAGCCGCAGTGACGAGGGTCAGCTTCGCGGGCCGGTCGAACGCGCCGTCGCGGCACGCGATCAGCCCGGCGATCACCGGCGGCGCGAGCCAGACGATGTACTGCGGCGAGAGCACCTTGTTGGTGTCGATGAACACGACCACGAAGGTCAGCGCGAGCAGCGGGAACAGCCTGGCGGGGTCCGCCCGGCGGGCGAGAGCACGGGCACCCAGCAGGGCCACGCCGAGCATGGCCAGAGCGAGCAGCGGGGTCATCAGGCTCGCCGCGAACTCGGTGCCGGGCCCGTGCATCTCGAAGGTGTTGATGTCGGCGGCGTAGTAGACGTAGCTCCCCGATCCCGGGAGGACCGACAGCCACATCCAGGGAGTGCTCACGACGGCCTCGATCTGGAGGCCCCGATCGGTCTGATCGGTGACGAAGCTGAAGACCTGGTCCCCGCCGCCGACGAGGACGACCGCGAGCACGATGATCACGGAGGCGACCGCGGGGACGAGGATCATCCGCAGCCGTCCGCGCAGGACCAGCACGGCAGCGGCGAGGATCGCGGCCGGCCACACCTTGATCCAGGTGGCCACGGTCAGCAGCAGCGCCGCGACGCCCGGACGGGTCGCCGCCCAGAGCATCCCGGCGATGGCCGGCGGCGCGGTGAAGGCGTCGATGCGGCCGATCGCGATCGGCCCGAGGAGGACGAGGAACAGCAGCCACCAGCGCGCCGCGGCGAGGCGAGGCGCCGACCGGCCGCGCAGCAGCAGGGCGAAGGCGGCGGCGTCGGCGAGCGCGACGAGGACGAGCCACATCAGGTCGTAGCCCGCCGAGCCGAAGAGCCAGGAGGCGGCGATCGGGCCCCAGGCGAGGATCGGGTAGACCCAGCCCGTGTCGATCCCGGCGATGCCGCCGCCCTCGACGGCGGTCCTCATCCACTCCTTGTAGACGATGCTGACGTCGCCCATCGGCAGACCCGGAGCGAACAGCGCCAGGAGGGAGAGCACCACGTGCACCAGCGCGAAGGCGCCCCAGAGCACGGCGACGGAGTCGCGGTTCTCGCGCAGCCGGGCGAGGGGGCGGGAGGACGCTCGAGGAGGGGAGGACGGCACCGCGTCATTGTAGAGGGGCCGCTGAACGGGACCCTGGCAGCACCTGAGCCCGCCTGGGAGCGCCGCTCCCGCCGGGCATCGGTCCCCCCGGCGGCGTCGGTCGCCGCCGGGCGTCAGCGGCCGGCGGGCGTCAGCAGCCCGCAGGCGTCAGCAGCCCGCAGGCGTCAGCAGCCCGCAGGCGTCACGACCCGATGAACTCAGTAGCCGGCGAACGCGTCGGTGCGGATCCGCTTCGCCCCGGCACCGCGCAGGGCGCCGCGGACCGAGTCGACGAACGACGGCGACCCGGAGACGTAGCCCACGCGGCGGCCGGCGTCCGGCACCGCGTCCGCGAGCAGCTCGGCGGTCAGTCGGCCTGTGACGTGCGACCACCGTGCGGGCAGATCGGTCGGCGCCTCCTTCGAGCAGAGCACGACCCGGGCCCCCGACTCCTGCAGCAGGTCGCGGTACGCGACCTCGGCGAGGCTCGGCGCGGCGACCACGACGACGACGTCGCGCCGCGGACCGTCCGCGAGCGAGCACAGCTGACTGGCGAACGGGGTGATCCCGATACCGCCCGCCACCAGCAGCAGCGGCACGGCGGGATCGGCCGGCAGGACGAAGTCACCGCCGACGCTCGTCGCCCGGAGCGAGTCGCCGGGCTCCAGCGCGGCGAGGGCGCGCTTGAAGCTGCTCGCCTTCTCCGGCATCCGCAGGGCGATCGCGATCTCGCCGTCGGACGGAGCGGACGAGACCGAGAAGGTGCGCCGGCTGCCCCGGCTGTCGGCGCGGTGCGGCAGGTCGAGCTCGAGCCATTGGCCCGGCTCGAAGGTCAGCGGCGAGCGGGAGCGGAAGCGGTACTCCGCGATGCCCGGCGCCAGCACGCGGGTCGAGGCGAGCTCGAGCCTGTGCCGCCGACGCTGGCGGAACGCGAAGGCGAACGCGAGGGCGTTGCCGACCACGAGGCCCAGCTCCGGAGTGGCGGAGACGACGCCGATGTGGAAGGGGACGCTCGCCACGAGCGCTGCGACGACCGCGACGATCAGCTGCTGCGAGCGGCGCGGCGCGAGCGTGAGCGGCTCCGTCAGCATGAAGGCGCCGGCGAAGACGAAGGGGTAGGCCGTGAGGACCAGTGCCGCCGCGGCGCCGAGGTCCTGGCCGTTCTGCACCGCCTGCTGCACGGACACCCCGCCGGCGACGACGACGAAGACGGCGAAGACGGCCCAGCGGCGGACCCGCGCGACGATCAGGAGGGAGCCCACGACGACGAACGGCCAGATCGCGCCACTGGCGATCCACCAGGCTCCGGCGTTGAGCCCGGTGAAGCCGATGATCAGCACGGCGACCGCGGCCGGGTTGAAGAGGTGGCGGCCCCGCCAGGCCAGGACGTACTTGGACGCGGCGGCGATCGCGCCGACGAGCGCGATCACGGCGAGCCCGCGGGGATCGGCCGTCGGGAAGAGCAGGCAGGCGATCAGCAGACCGGTGACGAGCGAGGACTCCAGGTGCGCGCGGCTGCGGAACAGCCGCGCGAGGACCGCGCTGACCAGGGCCGTCGAGGCGACGGCGACGAGCGTCGTGCCGAGGATCTCGAGCGGCGTCGAGAAGATCAGGCCGGCTGCGGCGTAGCCGACGGCGACGAGCAGGAGCGCGGCGAGCGTCATCCAGACCAGCCGGTAGGTGGTGACGCGGCCGAGGGCGCGGTCGAAGGTGCCGATCATCGGAAGACCTCTCCGGGGAAGGAAGGCGAGTAGTGGAGGGTGCCGTCGCTGCGGACGCGGACGAACTCGAAGTCGAAGCGCTCGGCGAGGGCCTCGGGCGGACAGACGAACAGCGCGGTCGCGAGCCCGTCGGCGACGAGGGCCGTGTCGGCCACCGCCCAGGCGGCGACGATGCTCTCGACCGGAGCTCCGGTCCGCCCGTCGAGGACGTGGTGGAGGCCGCTGCCCCAGGCGCGGCGATTGCTCGCCGAGCCGCAGAGCGCGCGGTCGCCGGGCACCGCCACTCCCAGTGCGCTGCTCGGGTCCCACGGGTGCTCGAGGCCGACCCGGACGGGTCCGGCTCCGATGCCCCGGAGGTCGCCGCTCGCGTCGACGACGGCGGGCCCGACTCCGTCGAGCTCCTCGAGGACGAGGTCGACGAGCTGGCCCTTGCCCGCGGCGCCGACGTCGACGACGGTCCCGGGCTCGACCCGCAGTCCCGCCGCCCCGCGTCGGGCGGCGGCCCAGGAGGGAGCGGGGACGGCGGGTCCGCGCGGGACGAGGGTGTACGTGGAGTCGTAGCCGAGCTGCTCGAGAGAGCCGCCGACGAAGGGGGTGACCGCCCCGCCGGTCAGCTCGTCGAGCACGTCGTACAGTGCGAAGAGGTCGGCCGCCTCGTCGGGGAAGACGTGCTCGCCTCCGACCCGCAGCTGCGAGACGGCGGAGTCGTCACGGAACCGCGACCAGGTGCGGTCGTACTCCGCGATGCGCGCCTCGACCCGCGAGCGGTGGGAGGGCTCGAGCGGCTCGGCGGTGTCGATCTGCCAGCCGGTGCCGATCGCGTCGAACCGCCACGCGTGGCCGAGGACCGTCGGGGCGTCAGGCCGTGGCATCGGCCTTGATGGTCTCGACGGCGTCGTTGAAGCCGCCGGAGGTGAGGGAGGACCCCGACACCTTGGAGACCTTCAGCTCGTCGAGCTGCTTGCCGACGACCTCGCCCGCGATGCCACCCGCGAAGCGCGACTGGTACTGCTGGCCGGTGGGGTTCTCCGACTCCGGGGTCACGGTCACGTCGGTGACGACGCCGTCGGCGAGGGTCAGCGAGACGCCCACCTTCTCGTTCCCTCCGGGCGAGGTGTAGGCGCCCTCGGCCTCGTAGGTGCCGTCGGCGTAGCTGCTGCCGCTCGCGGCGGAGGACGCGGCGCCGGTCGCCTCGGGGGCGGAGCTGGTGGCGGTGCTCGGAGCGGTGGTGGTCGCCGCGTCGGCGGCGTCGCTCCCGGTCGTGGTGGTGCTGGAGCAGGCGGCGAGCGCGGCGAGGGTGCCGGCGCCGGCGAGGAGGGTCAGGGCGTAGCGGGCGGGAGTCGTGGTCTTCGCGGTCATGTCTGTTCTCCTGGTCAAGGCGGACGCGGCGGATCCGACGGTAGAGGTGCTCGCTTCGAGCACCCGATGAGGCGGCGGTGCGGAGCCGGTGAGCCGGGCCGCGGGCGTCGCTTCCTCCAGGACAACGGCGGCGGTCCCGGTTCGGTTCAGCGCTCGTCCAACGGGCGTGTCAGCGCAGGAGTGCGGCGACCACTCCGGGCAGGTGCTCCGCGATGTCGAGCGCGGCGATCGGGCCGCCGGCGGAGGCGCTCCGTCCGGCCTCCGCGTGCAGGACGGCGGCCGCGGCGGCCACGGGGGCGAGGTCCTCCGCGGTCAGAGTCGCCCCGGCCGCCTCGGCGTCCGCGGCCCGACCGGCGAGGAGTGCGCCGAGCACGCCGCCGAGGACGTCGCCGCTGCCCGCGGTCGCCAGCCAGGGCGTGGATCCGGAGACCTCGAGCTCGACGCCGCCCGCGACGACGTGGGTGGTGCCGCCCTTGAGGAGCACGCAGACTCCGAGGCCGTCCGCCGCCCGGCGCGCCCACTCCCCCGGGGCCTCGGCGATCGTCGCGGCGTCCGCGTCCAGACCCGCTCGGCCGAGCACTCCGGCGAGCTCGCGGTAGTGCGGCGTGATGACGACCGGGCCTGCGGCCTCGTCGATCAGGTCGAGCGCGCCCGCGTCGAGCACCACCGGGACTCCCGAGTGCAGCTGCTCGATCAGGGTGCGCCGCTCCTCGTCGCTGCGGTCCTCGGCGCTGGTGCCGGAGCCGACGAGCCAGGCCTGCACGCGCCCCACCGCGGTCACGACCTCCGGCCGCCGGGCGAGCACCAGTCCCGCGGGCCGCTCCGGTCCGAGGTACCGGACCATGCCGACTCCCGTCCGCACCGCCGCCTCGACGCCGAGCACCGCCGCTCCCGGGTACCGCTCCGACCCGGTCGCGATCCCCAGCACCCCGCGCGTGTACTTGTCGTCGTCCTCCCGAGGCACCCTGATGCTCCGCGCCGCCTCCGCCGTCCCGACCCGCTCACCCATCCCGCCACCCTACGTCGCCCTGCGACGGATCCGCCCGGTGCCGCCGCTGCCGCACTGGTGCCGGCGTAGCGCACTGGTGCCGGCGCAGCGCACTGGTGCCGGCGCAGCGCACTGGTGCCGGCGCAGCCGCACCCCTCTCCCCTTGCTCCAGAGGGGCGCGGGTGCTGGAGGGGGCAGTCGCAAGGCGGAGGAGGAAGCGATACCGGCGGTATCGCGCCCGACGACAACGCCGCCTCCAGCACCCGCGGACGCGGGCCGCGGAGGGGTCGGATGCAAGGCGGAGGAGGAAGCGATACCGGCGGTATCGCGCCCGACGACAACGCCGCAGACGGCCCCTCCGCGGCCCGCGCCTAGCGGCGGGTGGCGTCGTCGACTTCGCCGACGAGCTCCTCGATGATGTCCTCGAGGAACAGCACTCCGGTGGCGCGGCCCTGCTCGTCGAACGCGCGGGCGAGGTGGGCGCCGGTGCGCCGCATGATCGCGAGGGCGTCCTCGAGGTCGGTGGCCTCGAAGATCGAGGCGAGCTGGCGGATGCGCTTGGCGGGGACGGGGAGGCGGAACTTGGCGCCCTCCGTGTCGCCGTCGAGGTCGAGGACGTCCTTGAGGTGGATGTAGCCCTCGGGGGTGCCGTCCTCGCCGAGGATCACGTAGCGCGAGAAGCCGTGCTTGGCGACGGCGCGCTCGACGTCGGCGGGGGTCGCTCCGCTGGGGAGGCTGACGATCCCGTCGAGGGGCAGGGCGACGTCGTGGACCTTCTTCTCGGTGAACTCGAACGCGGCGAGGAGGGTCCCGGTCGAGTCGCGGAGCGTGCCCTCGCGGGTGGACTGGTCGACGATCGTCTGCACCTCCTCGAGCGTGAAGGTGCTGTTCGCCTCGTCCTTGGGCTCCACCTTGAAGAGGCGGAGCACTCCGTTCGAGACCGCGTTGAGGGCGACGATGATCGGGCGGAGGACCCGGGCGATGGCGACGAGCGGCGGCGCCAGGAGGAGCACGGCGCGGTCGGGCATCGAGAACGAGATGTTCTTGGGGACCATCTCGCCGAGCACCACGTGCAGGAACGACACGATCAGCAGCGTGATGACGAAGGCGACGGTGCCGGAGAGCTCGTCGGGGATGCCGACGGCGTGCAGCGGCACCTCGAGCAGGTGGTGGATCGCCGGCTCGCTCACGTTGAGGATCAGCAGCGAGCAGACGGTGATGCCCAGCTGCGTGGTCGCTAGCATCAGTGTGGCGTGCTCCATCGCGGCGAGCGCGGTGATCGCGCTGCGGCGTCCGCTCTCCGCGAGGGGCTCGATCTGGGAGCGGCGCGCGGAGATGACCGCGAACTCCGCTCCGACGAAGAAGGCGTTCGCGGCGAGGAGCACCACGAGCCAGGCGATTCCGGCCCAGTCACTCATCGTCGGACTCCTTCCGTCCGCGGTGTCCGCGGGCGACGTCGGCGAGCGGATCGGGGATCCCGTCCGGATCCGCGTCGGGGTCGGGCGTGAAGCGGAGGCGGTCGATGCGGCGGCCGTCCAGGCGCTCGACGCGCAGCGAGCCGCCCTCGACGTCGACCCGGTCGCCGACGGCGGGGAGGCGGCCGAGCTCGCTCATCACGAATCCGGCGACCGTCTCGTAGGGCCCCTCCTCGGGGATGTGCACGCCGGCGCGGTCGAGGACCTCGTCGGGGCGGAGCATGCCGGGGAAGGTGGTGGAGCCGGGGAGCTTGACCACGTCGGCCCGGGAGCGGTCGTGCTCGTCGGCGACCTCGCCGACCAGCTCCTCGACCAGGTCCTCGAGCGTGGCGACGCCCGCCGTGCCGCCGTACTCGTCGACGACGACCGCGAGCTGGAAGCCGCGTCCGCGCAGCTCGGTGAGCAGCACGTCGAGCTTCATGGTCTCGGGGACGCGGAGCGGCTCGGAGCGCAGCGCCGTGACCGGGACGTCGGACCTCTTGCCGCGGGGCACGGCGACGGCCTGCTTGACGTGCACGACTCCGACGATGTCGTCGATGTCGTCGTCCGTGATCGGGAAGCGCGAGAACCCGGTGGTTCGGGCGAGGTCGAGCACGTCCTGCGCGGTGCTCGCGCGCTCGACCGTCGACAGGCGCAGGCGCGGCGTCATCACGTCGCCCGCGGTGAGGGCGGAGAAGCGGAGGGTGCGCCCGAGCAGGTCGGCCGTGTCCTCCTCGAGCAGTCCGGCGCTGGCGGAGTGGCGCACGAGGCTCGAGAGCTCCTCGGCGCTGCGGGCGCCCGAGAGCTCCTCCTTCGGCTCGATGCCGACCAGGCGCAGCAGGGCGTTCGCACTGCCGTTCAGCAGGGCGACGGCCGGGCGGAACACCGTCGTGAACGCGGTCTGCAGCGGCACGACGAGCTTCGCGGTCGCCCGCGGCAGAGCGAGGGCGAAGTTCTTGGGGACCAGCTCGCCGAGGATCATCGACAGCAGGGTCGCGATGACGATGGCGACCACCGTCATGACCGGCGCGAGCGCCTCCTCCGGGATGCCGAATCCGCTGAACGGCTCCTGGAGCAGCGTCGAGAGGGCGGGCTCCATCGTGTAGCCGGTGAGCAGCGTCGTGAGGGTGATGCCCAGCTGCGCGCTCGAGAGGTGCGTGGAGGTGACGCGCAGGGCCGCGATGGTCATGCCCAGGCGCGTCTCGCCGCGGTCGCGACGGGCTTCGAGATCGGCCCGGTCGAGGTTCACCAGCGCGAACTCGCTGGCGACGAAGACGCCGGTGCCCAGGGTCAGCAGCAGGCCGACGCCGAGGAGGAGCCACTCAGTTCCCACGGTGGTCGCCCCCGGTCACGAGAGGGAGGTGCGAGGAGGGCCGGACGGGGCGGGCCGGCGGAGCGGCGGACCGTGAGCGGCGAGCGGGAGTCCGAGGAGCACTGCAGTGAGCGGAACAGGCCGGATGCGCAGAGGGAGGGTCGTCCATTGTGGCGCCGAGTCTACCCGCCGCGGAGCGCCGCCGGGCGTGCTCCGATGCCGCGGCTCAGAGCCACTTCTTCCGCTTGAACACCGCGTAGAGCGCGAAGCCGAACAGCACCATCAGGCCCAGCGCCCAGGGGTAGCCGAGGCGCCAGTGCAGCTCCGGCATGTCGTCGAAGTTCATCCCGTAGATGCCGGCCACGAGCGTCGGGGCGAAGAGGATCGCCGCCCACGAGGAGATCTTGCGGACCACGTCGTTCTGGGCGAGCCCGGTCTCGGTCTGCCGGCGCGAGACGAGCGTCGAGTGCACCGTGAGCGCCTTGTCGAGGATCGCGCGCAGGGAGTCGACCGCCTCCGTCACGCGGATGGTGTGGTCGAGCACGTCGCGGAGGGAGCGGCGCAGCTCGATCCGCTCCGGCGAGGGCGAGGGCTCCCCCTCCACGGGCGCCGACTCCTGCAACAGCTCGTGCAGCAGGGCGGTCAGCGGCTGCACCGAGCGCTGGAAGTGGATGACCTCGCGCGAGAGCCGGTAGATGCGCTCGGAGAGCCCGTCGTCCGAGTCGTCGCCGAAGAGCTGGTCCTCGATCTCGTCCACATCGCCCTGGACGCCGAACACCACCGGCGCGTACTCGTCGACGACCTGGTCGAGGATCGCGTAGAGCACCGCTTCGGGCCCGCGGGCGAGGAGGGCCGGATCCTCCTCCAGGCGGCGGCGCACGCGGGCGAGGTCCGGGGAATCGGCGTGCCGGATGGTGACCACGAAGTCGGGGCCGACGAAGACGTGCAGCTCGCCGAAGACGACCGTCTCGGCGGCGTCCGCGTAGCGCGCCGGCCGCAGCACGACGAAGAGCCCGTCGTCGTAGCGCTCGAGCTTGGCCCGCTGGTGCCCGCTCAGCGCGTCCTCGACGGCGAGCGGGTGCAGCCCGAACTCCTCGGCGACCGCCTCGACCTCCTCGCGCGTCGGGCGGTAGAGGCCGATCCAGGCCATGCCGTGCTCGTCGCGCATCAGCTCGAAGGTGTCCTCGAGCGAGTCGGGGTTCCGGATGCGGCGGCCGTCGACGTACACGGCGTTGTCGACGATGGTCATGGGCTCGGTTCTAGCACGCGGCGCCCGCTCACCAGCTGACCGGCAGCGCCTTGCCCTCCTCGTAGCCCGCGGCCGACTGCAGGCCCACGTGCGCCCGCTCGTGGAAGTCGGCCACGCTCCGGGCTCCGGCGTAGGTGAAGGACGAGCGGACCCCCGACGTGATCATGTCGAGCAGGTCCTCGACCGAGGGCCGCAGCGGATCGAGGTAGATGGTGGAGGAGGAGATGCCCTCGGCGAAGAGGCGCTTGCGGGCGAGCTCGTACGCGTCGAGGCGGTCGAAGCGCTCCTGCACCGCCTTGGCCGAGGCCATGCCCCAGCTCTCCTTGTAGACCCGGCCGGCCGCGTCGCTGCGCAGCTCCCCCGGAGCCTCGATCGTGCCGGCGAACCAGGAGCCGATCATCACGGAGGCGGCGCCCGCGGCCAGCGCGAGGGCGACGTCGCGCGGGTAGCGCACCCCGCCGTCCGCCCAGACGTGGGCGCCCAGCTCGTGCGCGCGCTCGGCCGTCTCGAGGACGGCCGAGAACTGCGGGCGGCCGACCGCGGTCATCATCCGGGTGGTGCACATCGCGCCGGGGCCGACGCCGATCTTGAGGATGTCCGCTCCCGCGTCGACGAGGTCGTGCACCGCGTCGGCCGTGACGACGTTGCCCGCCGCGATAGGCACTCCGAGATCGAGCGCGGAGACCGTCCGGAGCGCCCGGAGCATCCCCTCCTGGTGGCCGTGCGCGGTGTCGAGGACGAGGACGTCGACGCCCGCGGAGACGAGCGCGCGCGCCTTCGCCTCGACGTCGCCGTTGATGCCGATCGCCGCCGCGACGCGCAGACGCCCGTCCGCATCGAGCGCCGGGTCGTAGACGGTGGAGCGGAGGGCGCCGGTGCGCGACAGCGTGCCGACCAGGGCGCCGTGGTGCAGCACCGGGGCGAAGTCGAGGTCGGCGGCCACCATGAGGTCGAAGGCGGCCCGCGCGGTGGGCACGTCGTCGGCGTCGATCGAGGGCGTGGCGGAGTGGACCAGGTCGCCCAGGCGCGCGTCCGCCAGCGCGGTCGCCAGGCGCGAGGCCGGGACGCAGCCGAGGATCGCGCCGTCCTCCTCCTGCACCACGAAGCCGTGGCCGGCGACGGCCGGCAGGATGCGCAGCGCCTCCTCCACGGTCGTCGCCGGCGAGGCGGTGAGGGCGCCGGAGAAGGCGACCGGCTGGCGCTTCACCCAGCGGATCGCGGCGTCCAGCGCCTGCAGGGGCATGTCCTGCGGGAGGACGCCGAGCCCGCCCCGGCGCGCGAGCGTCGCTGCGAGGCGCTGACCGGTGACCGAGTTCATGTTGGAGGAGACGACGGGGATCGTCGCCCCGGTGCCGTCGCCCGGGGCGAGCGAGACGTCGAGGCGGCTCGTCACCGACGAGCGGCCGGGGACGAGGAAGACGTCCGAGTAGGTGAGGTCGCCTGAGGGTGTTCCGCCGGAGAAACGCATGGGGGAAACGCTACTCCGGCGCGGCCCCGGGTCGGCCGTGCAGGGAACGGGGCTAGGCTGGGCGACCGGGACGGGACCAGGCGACGGCACCGGTTCCCGCTGGTGCGAGGACGACCTCCTCCGCCGCGGTGGCAGGCGCCGAGGGATGCGACGGGCCCGTCCGGATGATCGAGGACGAATCAACGGAGAGAGTGGGCGATCGGCTGTGTCGAGCCAGTTGACCGGAGCAGGAACAGAGCAGGGCGCGGAGGACTTCGGAGCCAACGAGTGGCTCGTGGAGGAGCTGTACGAGCAGTACAGCGCCGACCGCGCCTCGGTGGACGAGTCCTGGTGGCCCATCCTGGAGCGCTACGGCGCCCAGCTCGCGAACTCCGGCAAGGACGCTCCGGCTCCGGCTCCCGCCGCGGCCCCCGCGCCCGCCGCCTCGAAGCCCGCCGCTGCCGCCGAGCGCGTCTCGTCGAGCGGCGGAGGCGCCGTGACCCATCCCGCCGCGGCCTCCTCCACCGAGTCGACCCCCGCCTCCCGCACCACGTCGAAGCAGCCGAAGGCGCAGCCGATCCCGGCCGACGCTCCGGTGAGCAAGCCCTCCGCCGAGGACTCGACGCCGGACGAGGACGTCGTCACCCCGCTCCGCGGCATGGCGAAGAGCCTCGCGACCAACATGGACGCCAGCCTCAGCATCCCCACCGCGACGAGCGTCCGCACGATCCCGGCGAAGCTGATGATCGACAACCGCATCGTCATCAACAACCACCTGCGCCGCACCCGCGGCGGCAAGGTCTCGTTCACGCACCTGATCGGCTGGGCGCTCATCCGCGCGCTCAAGGACTTCCCGAGCCAGAACGTGTTCTACGACGAGGTCGACGGCAAGCCCGCGGTCGTCGCCCCGGCGCACGTCAACCTCGGCATCGCGATCGACATGCCGAAGCCCGACGGCACGCGCGCCCTGCTCGTGCCGAGCATCAAGCGCGCCGACACGCTGAGCTTCACCGCCTACCTCTCGGCCTACGAGGACCTGGTCAAGCGCGCGCGCGGCAACAAGCTCGTCGCCGGCGACTTCGCGGGCACCACGCTCTCGCTGACGAACCCCGGCGGCATCGGCACGGTCCACTCCGTCCCCCGCCTGATGAAGGGCCAGGGGTGCATCATCGGCGCCGGCGCCCTCGAGTACCCGGCGGAGTTCCAGGGCGCGTCCGAGAAGACGCTGGTCGAGCTGGGCATCGGCAAGACCATCACCCTGACCTCGACCTACGACCACCGCGTCATCCAGGGTGCCGGCTCGGGCGAGTTCCTCAAGATCGTGCACGAGCTCCTGCTCGGCGGCCGCGGGTTCTACGAGGACATCTTCGCCGCGCTGCGCATCCCCTACGACCCGATCCACTGGTCCACGGACATCGCCGTCGACCTCGCCGAGCGCGTCTCCAAGACCGCCCGCGTGCAGGAGCTCATCAACTCGTTCCGCGTCCGCGGGCATCTGATGGCCGACGTCGACCCGCTGGAGTACGTGCAGCGCTCGCACCCCGACCTCGCCATCGAGAGCCACGGCCTCACCTTCTGGGACCTCGATCGCGAGTTCGTCACGGACGGCTTCGGCGGCAAGCGCCAGCTCAAGCTGCGCGACATCCTCGGGATCCTCCGAGACTCGTACTGCCGCACCGTCGGCGTCGAGTACATGCACATCCAGGACCCGGAGCAGCGCGCCTGGATGCAGCAGAAGCTCGAGCGCGGCTACGAGAAGCCGGGCCACGACGAGCAGCTGCGCATCCTGGGCAAGCTCAACGAGGCCGAGGCCTTCGAGACCTTCCTGCAGACCAAGTACGTGGGCCAGAAGCGCTTCTCGCTCGAGGGCGGGGAGTCGCTCATCGCGCTGCTCGACGCCGTCCTGCAGGGCGCGGCCGACGAGCACCTCGACGAGGTGGCGATCGGCATGGCCCACCGCGGCCGCCTGAACGTGCTGACCAACATCGCCGGCAAGACCTACGGCCAGATCTTCCGCGAGTTCGAGGGCACCCAGGACCCGCGCACGGTCCAGGGCTCCGGTGACGTGAAGTACCACCTCGGCACCGAGGGCACCTTCCGCGGCGCGGCGGGCGAGGAGATCCCGGTCTACCTGGCGGCGAACCCCTCGCACCTCGAGGCCGTGAACGGCGTGCTCGAGGGCATCGTCCGCGCCAAGCAGGACCGCAAGCCCATCGGCACCTTCACCACGCTGCCGATCCTCGTGCACGGCGACGCCGCGATGGCGGGCCAGGGCGTGGTGGTCGAGACCCTGCAGATGTCGCAGCTGCGCGCGTACCGCACTGGCGGCACGATCCACATCAACATCAACAACCAGGTCGGGTTCACGACTCCCCCTCACGAGGCCCGCACCTCGATCTACTCGACCGACGGCGCGAAGACGATCCAGGCGCCGATCTTCCACGTGAACGGCGACGACCCCGAGGCGGTCGTCCATGTCGGGCAGCTCGCGTTCGAGTACCGCCAGCGGTTCCACCGCGACGTGGTCATCGACCTGATCTGCTACCGCCGGCGCGGGCACAACGAGGGCGACGACCCCTCGATGACCCAGCCGCTGATGTACAGCCTGATCGAGGCCAAGCGCTCGGTCCGCAAGCTGTACACCGAGGCGCTCGTCGGCCGCGGCGACATCACCGAGGAGGAGTACGACCGCGCCCACCAGGACTTCCAGGACCGCCTGGAGCGCGCGTTCGCCGAGACCCACGCCGCGCAGACCGGCGCGATCCCCGTGATCACCGCCGACGGCGACTCCGTGGCCGACCTCGAGCTGCCCGACGCGCAGCAGGGCGAGGACTACCCGGGCGAGCCCGAGGTGACCGGCGTGAAGACCGAGGTCGTCACCCGCATCGGCGACGCGTTCACGACGCCGCCCGAGGGCTTCACCGTGCACCCCAAGCTCCAGCAGCTGCTGGCGAAGCGCCAGGAGATGAGCCGCTCCGGCTCCATCGACTGGGCCTTCGGCGAGCTGCTCGCGCTCGGCTCGCTGCTGCTCGAGGACACCCCGGTGCGCCTCGTCGGCCAGGACACGCGCCGCGGGACCTTCGTCCAGCGCCACGCTGTCCTCCACGACCGCGAGAACGGCCAGGAGTGGCTGCCGCTGATGAACCTGTCCGAGCAGCAGGCCCGGCTCTGGATCTACGACTCCCTGCTCTCGGAGTACGCGGCGATGGCGTTCGAGTACGGCTACTCGGTGGAGCGGCCCGACTCGCTCGTGCTGTGGGAGGCGCAGTTCGGCGACTTCGCGAACGGCGCCCAGATCGTGATCGACGAGTTCATCTCCTCCGCCGAGCAGAAGTGGGGGCAGCGCTCGTCGCTCGTGCTCCTGCTCCCGCACGGCTACGAGGGCCAGGGCCCCGACCACTCGTCGGCCCGGATCGAGCGCTACCTGCAGATGTGCGCGGAGCGGAACATGACTGTCGCGCGCCCGTCGACGCCGGCGTCCTACTTCCACCTGCTGCGCCGCCAGGCCTACTCCCGGCCCCGCCGACCGCTGATCGTCTTCACCCCGAAGGCGATGCTGCGTCTACGCGGAGCCTCGAGCCCGGTCGAGGACTTCACCTCGGGCCGCTTCCAGCCGGTGATCGACGACGCGCGGATCCAGGACGCCTCGGCCGTGAAGCGCGTCCTGCTCCACGCCGGCAAGGTCCACTACGACCTCAAGGCGGAGCTCGAGAAGAAGCCCGACGACGGCATCGCGCTGGTCCGGGTCGAGCAGTACTACCCGGCGCCGATCGAGGAGCTGCGCGGCATCGCCGAGCGCTACCCGGACGCGGAGCTCGTCTGGGTGCAGGACGAGCCCGAGAACCAGGGCGCCTGGCCGTTCATGGCCCTCGAGGTCGCTCCGAAGCTGGGCCGGTCCATGCGCGTGGTCTCGCGGCCGTCCGCGGCCTCCCCCGCGGCCGGCTCGGCCAAGCGGCACGCCTCCGAGCAGGCCGACCTGCTGTCGCGGGCGCTCACCCGCTGACCCGCGGTCCGCACGACGCGGTCGGGCCCGTCGGAACCTCGTGTTCCGGCGGGCCCGTCGCGTTGCGGGCGGACCGTGCCTGACCGCAGGCCCGCAGAGACCGGCAGGAGCGCGCGCGACGTGCGGGTGCCGCGGCGCCCGGAGGCCGCCGGACACGACGGAGCCCCGGCCCCTCGAGGGCCCGCGGTGCGCGGGAGGTCTCGAACGGCCGGGGCTCCCCGGGTCGTGCGGCGCCTAGAGGCGGGCGGACGCCTGCGAGTGCGCGGCGTGCTCGTCGCGGAGCATGCCGAGCACCTGGGCGCGGAGGTCCTCCGGCGCCGTCTCCTTGCACGCCCGCTGCACGGCGACCGTCAGCACCACGCCGACCTTCGCCTCATCGGCGCAGTCGACGCATCCCGCCATGTGCTCGCGGATGTCGGCGGCGTCCTCCTTGCACAGCTCGTTGTGGAGGTACTCCTCGAGCTCGGCCTTCGCCTTCGTGCAGCCGCTGTCGGTCATTTCGTGCTCCCGGAAGTGAATGCGGCGCGGAATCCGCGCTCGCGTGCGTAGTCGGTGAGTCGTTCGCGCAGCATGCGCCGGCCGCGGTGCAGCCGGCTCATGACGGTCCCGACGGGGGTCTTCATGATGTCCGCGATCTCCTGGTAGGAGAAGCCTTCGACATCGGCGAAGTAGACGGCGAGCCGGAAGTCCTCCGGGATCGCCTGGAGCGCCTCCTTCACCGCGGTGTCGGGGAGGTGGTCGATCGCCTCCGCCTCGGCCGAGCGGCTGGAGGTGGCCGTGGTCGACTCGGCGCCGCCCAGCTGCCAGTCCTCGAGCTCGTCGATCGCGCTCTGGTAGGGCTCGCGCTGCTTCTTGCGGTACGAGTTGATGAACGTGTTCGTGAGGATGCGGTAGAGCCAGGCCTTCAGGTTGGTGCCCTGCTCGAACTGGCGGAACGCGCCGAACGCCTTCGCGAACGTCTCCTGCACGAGGTCCTGCGCGTCGGAGGGATTCTTCGTCATCCGCAGACCGGCCGCGTAGAGCTGGTCGATGAAGGGCAGCGCCTGCTGCTCGAAGAGGGAGCGGAGATCGACGGGAGCCTCGACCGGGGCGTCGTCCAGCGACTCCTCGACGGTCTCCACGATCGTCTGCTCCGCGTCGGCGGGCTCGGGAGCCTCGTCGGCGGGGGTGGTGCGGGGTTCGTCGTCGCGAGTCATCACGAGCGATTCTAGAGCGGCGGCGCGGCGGACGACCGGGGTTGCGGCACGAGGGCGCCTCCGGGCGACGGGCCTGCTGCTCCGGAGGACCGGGGGTGCTGCCGTCATGCTCCGCCTCCGTCACGCTCCTGACGACGCCCTGCGCGCCGACTATCCTGACAACCGATGGTCTTCTCGCGTTATTCCGCCCCCGAGTTCGATCCGTACGGCGACGCCCGTGCGCTCCCCGGCGACGACGCCTGGCCCGCACCCCTCGCGGCCGGCGCTCTCGACGCCGAGGTCGGCCTGCCCGGCTCCAAGTCGCTGACCAACCGGGAGCTGGTGCTCGCCGCTCTGGCGGACGGACCCTCCACGCTGCGGGCGCCGCTGCACTCCCGCGACAGCGCCCTGATGATCGAGGCGCTGCGCTCGCTCGGCACCACGATCCGGGAGTCCGGCTCGACCGGCGGCTTCGGCGCCGACCTGGTCGTGGAGCCCGCGGAGGAGCTGCTCGGCTCGACGACGATCGACTGCGGGCTCGCGGGCACCGTGATGCGCTTCGTCCCGCCGCTGGCCGGCCTCGCGCTCGGCCCCACCACCTTCGACGGCGACGCGTACGCGGCGAAGCGGCCGATGGGGGCGACGATCGCCTCCCTCCGCGCGCTCGGCGTCGACGTCGCCGACGACGGCCGCGGCGCGCTCCCCTTCACCGTCCACGGCTCCGGGGCCGTCCGGGGCGGCGACGTCGTCGTCGACGCCTCGCGGTCGAGCCAGTTCGTCTCGGCGCTCCTGCTGGCCGGCGCCCGCTTCGAGGAGGGACTGCACCTGCGCCATGAGGGCAGCGCCGTCCCCTCCCGGCCTCACATCGACATGACCGTCGCCGCACTGGCGGCACGGGGCGTCGAGGTCGGCACGCCCGCCGACGGCGAGTGGACCGTCGCGCCGCAGCCCATCGCCGGCGCCGACGTGCTGATCGAGCCCGACCTCTCGAACGCCGCGCCGTTCCTCGCTGCGGCCCTCGTCACGGGCGGCCGCGTCCGGCTTCGCCACTGGCCGGCCGTCACCACGCAGGTCGGGGCGCACCTCGAGCGGATCCTGCCGCTGTTCGGCGCCCGCGTCGAGCGCGACGGCGAGGACCTCGTGGTCACGGGCGGCGACGAGATCCTGGGCGTGGACCTCGACCTGTCGGAGGGAGGCGAGCTCGCCCCCGCCCTCGCCGCCCTCGCCGCGCTGGCCTCCACTCCCAGCACCCTGACCGGGATCGGCCACATCCGTCACCACGAGACGGACCGCCTCGCCGCCCTCGCCGCCGAGATCACCGGCCTCGGCGGCCGGGTCACGGAGCTCGAGGACGGTCTGCGCATCGAGCCCGCCGAGCTCCACGGCGGCCGCTGGCGCACCTACTCGGACCACCGCATGGCCCACGCCGGCGCCCTGATCGGCCTCGTGGTCCCCGGCGTGGTGATCGAGGACGTCGCGACGACAGCGAAGACCCTCCCCCAGTTCCCGGAACTGTGGACGACCCTCGCCGGATCGGTCTGACCCGTGTCGTGGTGGACGGACAGCGGCCTCGACGCCGACGGTGCTCTCGACGACTTCGACGGGTACGACGAGTCGGACGCGCGGGTGCGCCCGAACCCGAAGGGCACGAAGCCCCGGACCAAGAACCGGCCCGCCTACGAGGACGCAGAGATCGCGATGGTGCTCGGCGTCGACCGGGGTCGCTACACGGTGATGATCGGCGACGGGACGCCCGAGGAGCACGAGTTCACGGCGGCCCGGGCCCGCGAGCTGCGGCGCCAGGCGATCGTGGCCGGCGACCGCGTCGACGTGGTCGGGGACTCCAGCGGCGACGAGGGGACGCTCGCCCGCATCGTCCGCATCCGCGAGCGGTCGACCCTCCTCCGCCGCAGCGCCGACGACACCGACGCGATCGAGCGCGTGATCGTCGCCAACGCCGACCAGATGCTCTGCGTGGTGGCCGCCGCCGACCCCGAGCCCCGGACCCGGCTGGTCGACCGCTACCTGGTCGCCGCCTTCGACGCCGGGATCACTCCGATGCTCTGCATCACCAAGACCGACCTCGCGGACCCGGCCCCGTTCCTCCGCAACTTCGAGGGGCTCGACCTCCGCGTGTTCCTCTCGAGCCAGGACGAGCCGCCGGTCGACGAGATCGCCGACGCCCTCCTCGGCCACGAGACCGTGGTCGTCGGGCACTCCGGAGTCGGCAAGTCCACCCTCGTGAACAAGCTCGTCCCGGACGCGCACCGGGCCATCGGGCGCGTGAACACCGTGACGGGCCGCGGTCGGCACACCTCGTCCTCCACCGTCTCGCTCCGCGTGGAGCGCGGCGACCGGCACGGCTGGGTCATCGACACCCCCGGCGTCCGCTCGTTCGGACTCGGCCACGTGAACACCGACAACATCCTCGGCGCGTTCACGACCCTCGCCGTGATCGCCCGGGACTGCCCGCGCGGCTGCACGCACCTGCCCGACTCCCCCGACTGCGCCATCATCGAGGCTGTCGAGGGCGGACTGCTGGGCGCCAGCGGACCGGAGCGCCTCGACTCGCTCCAGCGCCTCCTGACCACCTTCGCCACGACCGACGGAAGCAGACGATGACCGACCTCTCCCCCCTCCCCGCCGAGGCGCGCCTCGCCGTCGGCGACTCCGCTCCGGAGTTCACGCTGCCGAACCAGGACGGCGAGCCCGTCTCGCTCACGGAATACCGCGGACGGCGCGTCATCCTGTTCTTCTACCCCGAGGCCGACACCCCCGGCTGCACCACGGAGGCCTGCGACTTCCGCGACAACGCGGCGTCCCTCCGCGACTCCGGCTACGAGGTCCTCGGGATCTCGCGGGACGCCCCGGAGGCGCTGCGCCGCTGGGCCGACGCCCAGGGCATCGCGTACCCGCTGCTGAGCGACCCTGACATGACCGTGCACCGCGCGTACGCGGTGTGGGGCGAGAAGAGCCTCTACGGCAAGACCGTCGTCGGCGTGCTGCGCTCGACGTTCGTCGTCGGAGCCGAGGGAGCGCTCGAGTTCGCGCAGTACGGCGTCCGGGCGACCGGGCACGTGCAGGCGCTCCGCAAGAAGCTGAAGCTCGTCTGACCCCGGGGCGCGCGGTGCAGGTCATCGCGCGCCACCGGCTCTCGGGGTTCCGCTCATCTGCGAGCATCTCTCATGTCGACGTGAGCGGCACCGCCCGGTGCCCCGTCGGGACGAGGGGTGGTCAGGGTGCGCTCGAATGCTCGCAGGACGAAGGCCGGAGCGGCGATCGCGGTCGTGGCCGCTGTACTGGCGGGCTGCACGCCACCGGAGCCGGCGCTCACCACCGCCAGGGTGCTGCAGGCGGTGTCCGTCGCCGTCTCGTCCGACGGGGGTGTCCGTGCGATCGAGGGGACGGCCCTCGCCGTCGGCGACGACCCGTCCGACACCTCGGCGACCACCACCGTCTACGATCCCCCCGAGGTCGCCGCCGACCTGCCGGTCCGTGTCCGGCCCTCGTGGCGCACCGCCGACGCCTCGGGCACCGATCCGGCCGACCTCGCCGGGCGCTCGGGTCGGATCGAGATCTCGCTCGCGGTGGAGAACCTGACGGTCCGGCCCGAGGAGGTCGCGTTCGACGCGGCCGGTCGTGCAGCCCGCCGCAGTGCACTCGTCGGCGCTCCGCTGACGATCGCAGCCTCCGCGGTCCTGCCGGGCGTCTCGCCGAGTCGCGTCGTCACCGAGAGCGAGTCGGGTGCCGTCACCAACGGCGTGCTCAGCCGTGACGAGCACGGAGACGCCGTCGTGCAGTGGGCCGCTCTCCTCGCTCCCCCGGGCGGTGGCGCGACGGCGAGGCTTACCCTCGTCGCCGACGTCGCCGACTTCGCCGTCCCCGCCTTCGACCTGGCGGTCCAGCCCGGCCTGAGCACCGACCCGACCACCGAGGGGGCGCTGGGCGCCGCGTTCGACTCCTCCGACGCCTCGCCGCTCGCCCTCGAGCGCCGCACGATCGAGGTCGTCACCGCGGTGGACGACCTGCTGACGCAGGCCGGCACCACCGTCGCCGAGGTGCGGGCCTCGCTCGACGCGACCTCCGAGACTCTCGGTGTCCGCACGGCCGAGGGGCTGCGGGCCGGCGCCGCCTCGACGGCGGCCTCGATGCAGAGCCTCTCCGGGCAGCTCGGCGCGCTCCGGGCGCAGCTGTCGTCGACGGTCTCGGGCACCGAGTCCGGCCTGCTGGCGCAGCTGTCCGAGGCGATCGACGCGGTGGACGCCCTGCTGGGCGATACATCGGCCGCGGTGCCGCCGCCGACGGTCTCGGGCAGCGGATGCGGAGTCGCCGTCGACGGCGGCCGCTCCGGCTCGATCCACTCCGAGCTGCTGCGGCTCACGGCCGAGCTCGACGCGTACGGAGCGGCGGCCGAGTCCTGCCGCGACGAGGTCGTCGCGGCTGTCCGTGCTGCCGCGGGGCCGGCACATCCCTCCGCCGAGACCTGCACGGCACCCTCGACCACCTGCTCCCTCGCCGCCTCCGGAGCCGCCGTCGACACCGTGCTGCTCGGGATGCTCGATCGCGGGCAGGACCTCGTCGACTCCCTGCAGCCGGAGCTGATGGACGGCGTGCAGGCCGGGTTCGCCGCCCTCGCGAGCAGGGTGGACGCCGCGTCGGCCTCGGTGGACACCCTGGCCGACCCGGAGGGATCCGTCACCCGGGCACTCGCCGCCCTGTCGGCGACGCTGGACGAGCTCGACGCGGACACCGCGGGCCTGGAGACGACGGTCGCCTCGGTCGGCACCGCCGCCACGACCGCCCTGGACGAGCTCGGCACGCCGACCAGCACGGGGTCGCTGTCGGCGCAGAACCAGGAGCTGGCCGATCGGCTCTGCGAGCTGTCGCCGGCGACACAGTCCCCTGCTGCCGCACCCACGCCGACCAGGCGCCCGACGCGCGCACCCGTGGAGGTGACCCGGGGCTCCGTCGAGGAGCTCCGCGCCTACCTGACCGCGACGCCCTGCTCCGGCACGGGCCGCCTCGACGCTCCCGACGGCTATCCGGCCCCCCTGGCCGACCGGCTGAGCGACCAGGTCCACGCGTGGACCGCCGTCGCCTCCACCGTCGGCAGCACCGGCGCTAGCGCCGACCTCGCCGCCCTGCGCGCCGCGCTCGCCACGGTCCGCGGAGGCGTGGCCGAGGCCGGCGCGACGGCCGGCTCGGACGACACGCGCCTCACCGGCCTGCTCGCCTCCCTCCGCACCGGCGTCGACGCGCTGACCGCTCAGCGCGACGCACTCGGCACCCGCATCGACGCTCTCGGTGCCCAGCAGGACGCTCTCGCACCGGCGATCCAGAATGCGTTCGCCGAGGCGGACACGGCAGCCGCATCCGCGGTCACCGCACTCCTCGACGAGCAGGTGCGGCGGATCTCGACGCGCTCCGGCGCCGACGCCGACGCGGTCGTCGCGATGTTCGACCGGTCGGTCTCGAGCCTGCGCACGGCCTCCTCCGGCATCCACTCCGACGGTGCAGCGACGGTGGACGCCGGGCACCGGGCTCTCCGCACCGCGGAGGCCCGGATCGGCGGGGCCGTCTCTGAGCGGACGCGCGCCTCCCTGGCCGGCATCGCGACGACGATCGACGCCTCGACCCGCGACACCGACGCGGCCGCCGCGCTCCTCGCAGCCGATCTGCACAAGGTGCTCCTGGACCTCGGCGACCGGACGGTCGGCGGCTCCGGCCTGCTCGGATCGATGACCACGAGTGCCGCGAAGGTCGGCACCGCCGACGTGCAGCTCGCCCTCGCCTCGCAGAGCGCACGGGGCTACGCCGCGGTGCGGTCCGAGGACGTCTCGGGCATCCTGCTGGTGCAGGCCCAGGAGCGGGCCTCCCTCCGGGCCGGGGATGCGCTTCCCGCGTTCCACCTCGACCTGCCCGAGGGCGCGCGGACCCGAACGGTCTACTCCTTCCGGATCGGGGACGAGCGATGACCCGCCTGGGCAGGCGCGCGGCGCAGCACCCCCGCACCGCTCGACGGACCACGATGCTGGTCGGCGGCGCGGTCGCCCTCCTCGGCGTCAGCGGTGCCCTCGTCTCCCTCCTGCCGCCGCAGTCGGCTCCGATGACGGAGGTCGCCGCTCTGCCTGTCGGCTTCTCGTGCGCCCGGGTGCCCGAGCGGATGACGCTCGGGGTGGTGGTCTCGCTCAGCTCGGCTCCGGGCGAGGGCGCGGAATGGAAGGACGCGGCGAACGGCGCCGTCGTCGCCGCGCACCGGTCAGCGATGGGCGGCTGCGAGATCGGTCTCGTCGCCGTCGACGACCACGGGACGCCCGAGGGTGCCCGCGCCGCCGTCGAGGAGCTGACGGGGCAGGGCGTGTCCGGCCTCGTCCTCGCGGCCCACGGCACCCACACCGCTGCAGCCGTGGACGCCGCTCGGGCCGCGGGGACAGCGGCCGTCCTCCCCTACGGAGGCGGCCCCGACCTGCCCGGCGACGGCGTCTGGTCCCTCGGACCCGACACCGCCTCGGCCGACGCGGCACTCGTGGAGGAGGCCGGCGGAGGCGCCCGGGTACTCCTCGTCGACACCGGTGGAGGCACCCCGACCGGTCTCTCGCCCGCCGCGACGGTGACCGCCGATCCGGGCGCTGCCGCGGACGTGATCGTCAGCGCCGCCCGCCCGCACCTCGAGGGCGAGCTGGCGGTCGAGCGCGTCGTCGTGTCCGGCCCCGCCGCGGCGCAGGCGACGGCGGTCGCCGCTCTGCAGGCGGCGGGGGCGTCCGTCCCGATCCTGCTCACGCCCGACGCGCTGAGCCCCGCCTTCGCTCCCGCCCTGGCCGCGGCCGGAGGCACCCTCTCGGGAGATCTGACGACGATCGGCACGGATTCCGGCGACGCGGTCGCTCTCCGCGGCGACGAGCGCGGGCGCGCGGCCTCCGCGTTCCTGGGGGCTGTGCGGATGACCGCCGACGATGCCGCGCGGACGACCCTCCTCGGCGACCGCGCGTTCCGCGATCTCGCCGCGGTCGCAGACGCCCCCAGCCACGACGCCGTCGTGGCGCTGGTGCGAGCCGCGGCCGTCGCAGGCAGCAGGGAACCCGCGGCGGTCGCCGCCGCACTCCGGGGATCCACGATCGGACCGGCGGACGGGCTCGCCGGTCCGCCGCTCGACTTCGGCGCCGCGCACGCTCTGGACGCCCCGGCACTCCCCCTCCACTCCTCGCCGCAGCGCCTCGGCCTGCGGCCCGCCGACCCGCCGCTGCTCTGGTTCGCCGGACAGCCCCGACCGTGAGCCCCCGGTGCGACTCCTCCTCGACCTCGACGGCACCCGCTCCGACATCGACCTCGGCCGCCACAACGACTCCGCGACACTCGGCGAGCTGATCGCCACCGCCACCGGGCACCGCCTCCCGCCCGGGACGGCCCTCGCCGTCGACACCGTCCTGCACCCTGTGGAGACCCGGCTGGCCGATCTGCTGCTGCTCGAGGGAACGCGGATCGCCCGCTCCCCCCTGCCCCGACCTGCCGCGGCCCGCGGGTGGACGGCCGTGCTGTCGGGCGGTCTCGGCGCGGGAGCCGTGGTCGAGATCCCGCGGGCCCGCGCGCTGATCGTGGGCCGCTCCCCGCACGCCGACGTCGTCCTCGACACGGCGAGCGCCTCCTGGGAGCACTTCTCGGTGACCCGCGAGGGCGACGGCCTGCGGGTGCACGACGCCGACAGCACCAACGGCACCCTGGTCGACGGCGTCTCCGCGACCGGGGACGGGGTCCTCGTCTCCGACGCCGTGGTCGTGATCGCCGGTGGGGCGGCTCTCCGATTGCGCCCCGCGCCTCCCGAGCTCCTCGCGCCCGAGCCGGGGAGCACGGACAACGTCACCGCGACGGCGACCGTTCCCTTCAACCGGCCGCCGCGACCGGGACGTCCGGCGGCCGGCGAGGCGGTCGTCCCGCCGGCCCGCCTCGAGATCGCCTCCGCCACGACCTTCAGCGTGATCACCGTCGCCGCGCCGCTCGTCCTCGCCTTCGCGATGGTCCTCATCATGGGCGATGCGCGCTACGCCCTCTTCGCCGCGCTCAGCCCCGTGGCCGGGGTGGGCATGTGGTTCGAGCAGCGGCACCGGCACGCCCGAGCGACCCGGTCCGAGGAGCAGCGCTACGGCGAGGCGCTGCAGACGCTCCGCGACGACATCGCCCGTTCCGCGCGTGTCGAACGGGCCCGCCTCGAGGAGGACGCGCCCGACCCGGCGACGACGATCCGCCGGGCGGCGCTGCCCGCCACGTCGCTGTGGCAGCGGCGCGCGACCTCCGCCGATGTGCTCCGCCTGCACATCGGCGTCGGCGACGTCCCGTGGTCTCCCCCGCTCGATCAGCGCGGAGTGCCGCGGCTCGAGGAGGAGGTGCGCGCGATCCTCGCGGTGAGCGTCGTCCCGAGCGCGCCGGTGTCCATCGATCTCGCGGACTCGGGCGTCGTCGGGATCGTCGGCGACCGCGAGGGCGGCCTCGCTCTGGCGAGGAGCCTGCTCTGCCAGGCGGCGGTCCACTGCGGTCCGGCCGACCTGGCGATAGGGGTGTTCTGCGACCGGCGACGCGACTTCGACTGGAGCTGGGCCTCCTGGCTCCCCCACACGCGTCTGGCCGGGGGCGGACGCCGCCTCTCCGACCGGCGCGACCGCAGCTCCGAGCTCCTCCGCGCCCTCCGCGACGAGGACTCGCCGCGCGTGCTCCTGGTGCTCGACTCCGACGTGCTGACCGAGGGACGCGCCGCTCCGGCGCGCGAACTCCTCGGACTCGGCCGCGGCGAGCGCGAGGCGGCGACCCGGATCTCCGGCCTCGTCCTCGCGGCGTCGGAGGAGCAGCTCCCCGCCTCCTGCACGGTCGTCGTCCGGGTCGGAGCGGACGCCTCGGCGCTCCTCTCCCGGCCCGACGAGCGGATCACCGTCGAGGACGTGGTGCTCGCCGGTCTCGCCTCCTCCACGGCCGAGCGCTGTGCGCGCGACCTGGCGCGCTTCGAGGACCCGGAGCTCGTCACCGCGGGGGCGGCCCTCTCCGCGCTCGTGCGGCTGCCGCCGCTCCTGGGCGCCGATCGTCCGACCGCCGCGGACGTCCGGGGGTGGTGGTCGAGCGCCCGGGGCGTGCGCGCGCCCGTCGGCTCGTCCGAGCACGGTCCGCTCGTGCTCGATCTCGTCGCCGACGGCCCGCACGGCCTGGTCGGCGGCACCACTGGCTCGGGCAAGAGCGAGTTCCTGCGCTCCTTCGTGGCCGGCCTCGCGGCCTGGAACGATCCGACGCGCCTCACCTTCGTGCTCATCGACTTCAAGGGGGGTGCAGCGTTCGCGTCCTGCGAGCGGCTCCCGCACACGATCGGCACCATCAGCAACCTCGACGCCCAGCTCGCCGACCGCGCGCTGCGCTCGCTCCAGGCCGAGATGCGGCGTCGTCAGCGGCTCTTCGCCGCCGCCGGCGAGGGTGTCGACGACCTCGACGCGTACTGGGCCACCTCGCCGCCGGAGCCGATGCCGCGGCTCCTGCTCGTCGTCGACGAGTTCGCCGTTCTCGCGAAGGAGCATCCCGACGTCCTGACGTCCCTCGTGAGCGTCGCCGCGGTCGGCAGGACGCTCGGCGTGCACATGATCCTCGCCACCCAGCGTCCTGCCGGAGTGGTGAACGACGACATCCTCGCCAACACCAACCTCCGCGTCGCCCTCCGGGTGCAGAGCCGGGACGACTCCGCCGACGTGATCGGAGTCGCGAGCGCGGCCGGGATCTCCCGCTCCCAGACCGGCCGAGCGTACGTGAAGCGGGGCCAGAACGACATCTCGCCCGTCCAGACGGCGCTGGTCACCGGTCGCGCGGAGGCGCCGGCCGTCGAGGCGATCGAGGTCCGCCCGGTCGGACCCACGGGCGTCCCCGTCGAGGGCCCCTCCCCGGTCGCCGCCGACGAGACGGCCCCGACCGATCTCGACCTCCTGATTGACGCGGTGGTCGAGGCGGACGCCGCTTCGGGCTTCGGCCCTCCCCGCCCGATCTGGCCGGAGCCGCTCGAGGACACCGTGGCCCTCAGCGGGTTCGGTGCGGAGGAGTCCGACCTCGGTCGCGTCGTCGGCGACGTCCTGCACGTCGCACTCTCGGACGACCCCGACCGGCAGCGCCGGACGCCGACCGGCTGGGATCTGGGCGAGGGGAACCTGCTCCTCATCGGCATCCCCGGCAGCGGCACCAGCACGGCGCTCGCGTCGATCGCACTGACGGCCGCCCGCCACTTCCCCCCGGACGAGCTCGACCTCTACGTCCTCGATGCCGGTTCCCGCGACTCCGCCCCGCTCGCGCGACTCCCGCACACCGTCTCCTACGTCGGCGCAGGTGGCGGATCCCACGAGAAGCAGACCCGGTTCCTCCGTCACCTGCGCGACGAGGTGCGTCGGCGCCGAGCATCGCCCGGGAGCCACCGTCGTGCGCTGGTGCTCGTCGACGGTCTCGCGACTCTGAAGGACGAGTTCCAGGACTGGGAGGGCCTGGCTCTGATGGAGGCGTTCACCCGCGCCTACGCCGACGGACCGGAGCTCGGCCTGCACTTCGCGGTGACGAGCACCCGGGCGAGGGCGATCCCCTCGGTGATGGAGGAGGTCACGACGCAGAAGTGGCTGTTCCGCCTCGCCGACCCGCAGGACTACGCCGCCGCCGGGGTGAAGCCGGTGCAGGCGCCGGCAGCGGTGCCGGGGCGCTGCGTTCTCACCTCGTCGCTCCTGCAGACGCAGGTCGCGACTCCGAGGGCCGGTCTCGACGACGCGATCGCCGAGCTCGCGGCCGCCTGGCCGGACGCGCGCGGCAGGACGAGCACGGTCGGCACGCTTCCCGACAGGGTCGCCGTGAGCGCACTCGGGATCGAGGCCTGCTTCGATCGCGAGCCGTGGCTGCTCCCGATCGGCCTCGGCGAGTCGGACCTCGCCCCGCTGGCGTTCCAGGTCTTCGAGGGCGAGCACGTCGTCATCGCCGGACCCGCCCGATCGGGCAAGTCGACCGTGCTGCTCGCCCTGGCCGAGGCGGCGCGGGCCGCCGGCTCGGTCGCCGTCTGGGGAGTGTGCGATCGACGCTCCCCGCTGAGGGGCGCCGACCTCGACCGACTCGCTGTGGGCGCGGAGGAGCTCCGCACCCTCCTCGCGTCGCTGTCGACGGAGGAGGGCCCCGTGCTGCTCCTCCTTGACGACGCCGAGCGCTGGGACGACGCCGACCAGGCGCTGATGAGGCTGGTCTCGTCGGGTCGCCCGGGACTCTGCGTCGTGCTGGCCGGCCGGTCGAGCGAGCTCCGCAGCCATTTCGGGAACTGGACGAAGAAGGCGGCGGCCTCCCGCTCCGTGCTGCTGCTCCAGCCCGACGTCGACAACGACGGCACTCTCCTCGGCGCGCAGATCCCGCGGCGCTTCCCCGTCCCGCCCACGGTGGGCCGGGGCTTCGTCAGCCTCGACGGCGAGATCCACTTCGTGCAGTCGGTCTCGCCGACGCCGGCGGACGGCGGCTGATCAGCGCCCTCGGGCGGGTGATCGCGCCTCCGCCACCGAGTCGATCGGCGCGTCCTCCTCGAGAGCGCTCCGATCACTCCGAGACGCACCGATGGAGGTGCGCGGAGGAAGGAGCGCGGAGACGACGAGCACGTCCCGCCCCCGCTCGCCGGAGCACGCAGGGGCGGGACGGCCGGTCAGCTCCCTCCGCCGGCGGCGAAGATGTTCTGCGAGATCGTCGCCAGCTGGCTGCGCAGCTCCTCGAGCTCCTGCTTGGCCTTCTCGAGGGCCGACTTCGTCTCCGGCCAGGTCGACGAGCGGAACTGCGAGGCCAGCGGACCGTCCCAGACGTTCGGATCGGACAGTGTCCGCCCCTGTGCGTCGAGCCGGCTGATCTGATCGGCGAGGCCGCCGTTGACGATCGACTGGATCTGCTGGATCGCGGACTTCGCCTCGTCGGTCGAGAGAACACGTGACATGGATCACACCTTTCTACCCCTGCGGACGGGACCGTCCCGCCCGCTCCCCCCTCCACCGTCGTTTCATGAGGATATCTCGTCATGGTAGAAGGCAAGACAGCACAGACGGCTCGCGTGGCGTCGACGGCTCGACACTGGCGCGGGAGGTCGACTCACTCGCGAGTGGTGATCGCGAAGGGACTGCTCGAGAGGTCCGAGAACGCGCCCACTCGGGCGCGCAGCTCGCAGGACGGAGTCACCGTGAGGGCGGTCACCGTCAGCCCGTCGGACGACACGGCGACCGCGCCGCTGCAGCCGTCGCTGAACCGCACGCCCTCCACTCCGCCCGCGATCGCGTCGAGCATGCTGCTCGCCGGCGCGGACGACGGCGTCGCCAGCAGGGGATTCACGGGGTCGGCCCCGCTCGGCCAGACCGGCACCAGCGTCACCGGCAGCGGGGTCCGGCCGACCGTCCGCGCGGGAGTCTCGATCCGCACATCCCGCAGCCGCTGCACGGGATACGCCGTCCCGGTGACCGCAGGGTCGGCCACGGCCTGTGCCGTCGCAGACGCTGCCGCCGCCAGCCACCCGTCCAGGGCGCTCTGCTCGGCCACCGCGATCGGCACGGTCGCCGTGACGTCGACGATCCCCTGCGCCGGGACGTGCAGGTCCGTCAGGCTCCAACCGCAGCCGACCCCGACTCCGGTGACGCTCGGCCGGTTGCGCACCGCCGTCACTCCGGACCAGCTGGCCGCGGGGCACGCCGCCGCGGCGTCCGGGCCCGGCAGCACCTCGAGGAAGGACCCCGAGAGGGGCGCGCTCTGGGCGGAGTAGGAGATCTCGACGACCACGGCCCGTCGCTCCGCGTCCCAGGTGGCCGATCGCGTCACTCCGAGGCCCGTCGGCAGCGGCCGGTCCTGCTGCCGGGCCGACAGGTCGGCATCCGGCGCCGAGGCCCGTGCTCCGCCGCCGCGCGGCTGGACGGCGAGGAGCACCGCCCCGATGAGCAGGACGCCGGCGCCGAGGGCGGCGAGGATCATCCGCAGACGTCCGCCGCGCCCCCGCCGAGCTGGAGCCTCGAACGGCCGTTCCACCAGGCGCAGCTCGCGGCGCGGCACCGGGCGGAGCACGGTCGCCTGCGACGACGGGCCGAGCTCGGGAGCGGGCCCCTCCTCCACCGGCTCCGACGACATCTCCACCGCCATCCCGCGGAGGACCGTGCCCGGGCGCTCGGCCTCCTCGAACTCCGCCGCGCCCGCCGCGAGCGGCAGCGCCGGCAGCCCGGCCAGCGCCGGGGAGAGGCGTCGCAGGATCCCCGCCGCCTCCGCAGCCGTCGGCCGCGACGCCGGATCCTTCGCGAGCATCCGGTCCAGGAGCGACGCGAGCCGCGGCGGCAGATCCAGCGGCGGCGGGAGCATCGCGACGTGCCGGTAGGCGACCGCGACGTCGGCGCCGGGGCCGGCGAACGGGGTCCGGCCGCACAGCAGCTCGTAGAGCAGGATCCCCGTCGAGTAGACGTCGCTCGGCGGGCCGGCTGCTCCGGTGGCGAGCATCTCGGGCGAAAGGTACTCCGGCGTCCCGATGACACCCGTCGTCGCGCGCGGCCCCTCGGCGACCACGTGAGCGATGCCGAAGTCGGAGACGCGGACGGCGGAGCCCGCATCGTCCGCACCCTCCGCGAGCAGGACGTTGTCGGGCTTCACGTCCCGGTGGACCGTGCCGATCGCATGCGCGGCGGCGAGAGCGTCGAGGATCGAGGCCGCCACGGGCAGCGCATCGACCGCCGGGAGGGTGCCCTCGTCCCGCAGCAGCTCCCGCAGCGATCCGCCGCCGACGAGCTCCATCACGATCCCGAGCGTCTCCCCCTCCACGACGAGGTCGAGCACCTCCACGACGTGCGGGTGCCGCAGACGGGTGAGCACCGACCTCTCACGGACGAACCGCTCGACCAGGCCCGCGTCGTGCACGTGCTCACCGCGGAGGAGCTTCGCCGCGCGGTCCGGCCCCTGCGCGTCGGCGACGCGCCACACCTCGCCCGCGGCACCCGAGCCGATCCGCTCGAGCAGGCGGTAGCGCGCCCCCAACGGATCCCCGGCACTCCTCGCCATGCCGCCTCCCGATTCGAGCTTCCGTCATCTTCGAGAGGAAGCGTAGCGGAGACCGCTCGGGCGGATCAGCGGTGGCGCATCGGCCGGATCAGAACCCCTCGTTGGCGCGCGGTGCGTAGTCAGCGCCCAGCGCCTCCAGCTCGTCGGCGGTCAGCTCCACGTCCAGCGACGCGACCGCGTCGTCGAGGTGGTGGAGCTTCGTGGCTCCGACGATCGGAGCGGTGACCGCCTCCTGCTGCCGGACCCAGGCGAGCGCCACCTGCGCACGGGGCACGCCGCGCTGCTCGGCGATGCGTGCGACGGTCGCGACGGTCCGCCGGTCGGCCTCCTCCTGCTGGCGGTAGAGGGTGCCGCCGAAGACGTCGGTCTCGGTGCGCGCCGTGGTCTCGTCCCAGTCGCGGGTGAGCCGGCCCCGGGCGAGCGGCGACCACGGGATCACGCCGACTCCCTGGTCGACGCAGAAGGGGTGCAGCTCGCGCTCGTCCTCGCGCTGGATCAGGTTGTACTGGTCCTGCATCGAGACGAACCGCGTCCAGCCGCCCAGATCCGCGGTGTACTGCGCCTTCGCGAACTGCCACGCCCACATGCTCGAGGCGCCGATGTAGCGCGCCCTGCCCGAGCGGACGACGTCGTGGAGCGTCTCCATCGTCTCCTCGATCGGCGTCTCGGGGTCCCAGCGGTGGATCTGGTAGAGGTCGACGTAGTCCGTGCCGAGACGCCGGAGGCTGTCGTCGATCGCGCTGAGGATGTGCCGCCGCGAGAGGCCGCCGCCGTTGGGGCCGGGGCGCATCCGCCCGTGGACCTTCGTGGCGATCACGACCTCCTCGCGGACCGCGAAGTCCGCGAGCGCCCGGCCGACGAACTCCTCGCTCGTGCCGTCGGAGTAGACGTCCGCCGTGTCGAACGTGGTGACGCCGAGCTCCAGCGCCCGCCGGAGGAAGGTCCGCGACTCCTCCTCGCCCATGCTCCAGCCGTGGGCACCGCGGTCGGGAGCGCCGAAGCTCATGCAGCCGAGGACGATCGAGGAGATCTGCAGGCCGCTGGAGCCGAGTCGGGTGGAGTCCATGCGCGTCGCTTCCGTGTCGAGGAGGGGGTCCCTCCAGCGTCGCACCCGCGAGCGGCGGCGCGCCAGCCGTCCGGCTACACGGCCGGATCGCGACGAGTGGCGGCGACCACGCTCGGGAGGAACAGCGCGACGACGGCCACCGCGGCCGGCGCCAGCAGCGCCCAGCCGATGTCGGGCACGGCGTACTGGCCCTGGAAGGCGCCGAGCGCCACGGCCATCATCACCAGCTGGATCGTCAGCGCCGACGCGCGCATCCAGCCGCGCCGTCGCACGGCGCCGAGCGTCGTCGCGGCGGCCCAGCACACGGCGATCAGCGCGAGGACGACGATGGCGATCCCTCCGCCGACCGTGTCGGCCCGGGTCGTCAGCAGCTCGAGCACGAGCCACGCCGCGACCCCGGCGACGGCGAGCGTCTCGAGGGCCAGGACCGCGATCAGCACCATCAGACCGAGCGGCCGGGAGGCGGTCGGGCGGGGTCCGCGGGACCCGTTCGCGTCAGCGGTCACAGGCACATCCCATCCAGGACTCTTGATTCGGGCTCATCCCCGTGACAGGCTAGTCCAGTTCGTTTCACCGCTCACAGGGTCGTGGGTTTCCGCCGATGTGAACATCCGATCCCGCCGCGCCGTCAGGCAAGGGGGCGAGCCGGATGACCAGCACTGGAGCCGGGTGGCCGACGCAGTGCTCACGCATCGCGTCGAGTGCACCGGCAAGAACCGAGCGTTCTCCCGTCCACCACCCCGATCCACCCCGCGCTCCAGCACGGGGCCTCGTGGCGTGCGCCGGTGAGGGCGCGGAGGTCGAGTACTGGTCGGGATCGTCGGCGTGGATCGATCATCCCACCCGAACACTGCGTGGTTCCTCCACGCACGCCTTCACACAAGGAGCACCCGCATGGACTGGCGCGACAAGGCCGCTTGCCTCACCGCAGACCCCGAGCTTTTCTTCCCGGTCGGCAACACCGGCCCGGCCGTGGACCAGATCGAGAAGGCGAAGTCGGTGTGCGCACGCTGCACCGTCACCGAGGTCTGCCTCCAGTACGCCCTCGAGACCGGCCAGGACTCGGGCGTGTGGGGCGGCCTCAGCGAGGACGAGCGTCGCGCCCTGAAGCGCCGCGCCGCCCGCGCACGCCGCGCCTCCTAGGCGCACGAGCCGCTCGGCGGCACGAACGATCCCGACCCCCGTCGCCTCTCGGCAGCGGGGGTCGCGTCGTTTCCGGGCTCAGGAGCGGGCGCGCTCCAGCCACCGCAGCGGCACCTCGATGGTGACCTCGGTGCCGCGCCCGACCAGCGTGTGCCAGTCGATGGTGCCGCCGAGCTCGCCCTGGATGAGCGTGCGCACGATCTGCGTGCCCAGGCCCGATCCGACCTTGCCCTCCGGCAGCCCGACGCCCGTGTCGCGCACCTTCACCGTGAGCTCGTCGTCGCTGCGCGAGGCGACGATCTCCACGTCGCCCTCCCGTCCGGCCAGGCCGTGCTCGACGGCGTTGGTGACCAGCTCGGTCAGGGCGAGCGCGAGCGGAGTCGCGTACTCGCTGGGCAGGTTGCCGAAGCTCCCCGTCAGCTTCGGGTGCACCGTGGTGTTGTGGGTCGAGGCGACCTCGGCGATCAGCAGCAGCACCCGGTCGAAGACCGCGTCGAAGTCGACGTTCTGGTTCAGCCCTTCCGAGAGCGTGTCGTGCACGACCGCGATGGCGGCGACGCGGCGCATCGCCTGCGTGAGCGCCTCCCGGGCGAGGTCGGAGTGGGTGCGCCTGGCCTGGATCCGCAGCAGCGAGGCCACGGTCTGCAGGTTGTTCTTCACGCGGTGGTGGATCTCGCGGATCGTCGCGTCCTTGGTGATGAGCTCCCGCTCCTGGTGGCGCAGCTCCGTCACGTCGCGGCACAGGACGACGGCGCCGACCCGCTCGCCGCGGTCGCGGATCGGGATCGCGCGCAGCGACACCGTCACTCCGCGGGCCTCGATGTCGGTGCGCCACGGCGCCCGGCCGGTCACGACCAGCGGGAGCGACTCGTCGATGACGACCTTCCCCGCGATCAGCTTCGTGGTGACGTCGGCGAGCGACTCCCCCTCGAGCTCGTCGGCGAAGCCGATGCGGTTGAACGCCGAGAGGGCGTTGGGGCTCGCGAACGTGGTGACGCCGTCGACGTCCAGGCGGATCAGTCCGTCGGACGCGCGCGGCGCCCCGCGACGAGGACCGGTCGGCGCGCCGAGGTCCGGGAAGTCGCCCGAGGCGATCATCGAGAAGAGGTCGTTCGCGCAGTCGTTGAACGTCAGCTCCTGCCGGCTCGGCGTGCGCGTCTCGCTGAGGTTGGTGTGGCGCGTGACGACCGCGATGGGGCGGTCCGTCGTGCCGCCGTCGGAGGCCCCCAGGCGGCGCAGGACGGGCACCGCGCGCACGCGGGTGGGCGTCTCCTCGAACCAGTCCGGGGCGGAGGTGTCGACGATCCGCGCGGTCTCGAACGCCTCGACGACCTGGGCGCGCCACTCCGACTTGATCCTCTGCCCGACGAAGTCGCGGTAGAAGAGCGTCGCCGCGCTGCTGGGGCGCGCGTGGGCGACGGCGACGAAGCTGTCGTCGGCCGTGGGCACCCAGAGCACGATGTCGGCGAAGGCCAGGTCGGCGAGCAGCTGCAGGTCGCCGACGAGCAGGTGCAGCCATTCGACGTCCGCTTCGTCGGATCGGCCGTGGGAGAGGACGAGGTCACTGAGGGTCGACACCCGACAAGCCTAGGGCGCGGCCGGGCGGTGCACGCCGGGCTCGCTGTCCACAGCTCGGGACGGCCGACGATTATCCACAGTCTGCGCCTCTGCACTCCATGAGCATCCCTCGACTGCTTCGATGAGGTCGTCCTCGCGTGCCGACCCAGCGCGCCCAGCCCGTCGAGCAGAGAGGTGACCCGGACCCGTGAACAGCTCGTCCTGCCCCAGGAGATCGCCGCATGAGCCTTCCCCTCCACGCCTTCGACTACCGCACCCTCCCCCTCGACCCCGAGGCGGCCGTGGAGCGGCTCACCATCGCGGAGTTCTTCGCCCCGCAGCCTGCGACCCGCGCGGAGCTGCCCGACCCGGAGCCCCTGCTCGCCCGGCTCACGCACCTCGTGATCGAGATCCTGGAGGGCTCGCGCGAGATCGACCAGATCGCGCGGTGGCTGAGCGACGAGGTCTACCACCACCTGCAGAAGCGGGTCGTGCTCGCGGCCCGCGCCCGCAGCCTGCGGAAGCGGACGGCGCAGCGCGTCCCGTTCACGGTCGGACGGGTGATCGTCACGGAGCCGCGGGACGGCGTCGTCGAGGGAGTGGTTCTGGTGCATCACCGCGCACGGAGCCGGGCCGTCGCGATCCGGCTCGAGGGCACGGACGCGCGCTGGCGTGCCACCGCGATCAACGTGCTGTGAGGAGCGGGTCAGCGCTCCCGGGCGGCCGCACCGGCCGGGAGCACGATCTCCACTCCCCTGTCGCGCAGGGCCTCCTCGAGCTCCGGGGGCGGCGGTGACGAGATGATCCGCGCGACCGAGCTCCGCGACCTCCTCGGGGACGGCTTCACCGCCGCCGACTACGACCACATCGGCGGACTCCCTCCCCAGCCCGGCTCGCAAGCGGTGTGCGCAGCGGTGGAGTCGGCGCTCGAGGCCTGCTGCGTCCCCGGGCTCGTCCTCGAGACGGACCGGCCGACGACGATCGGCCTCGGCGACACCTTCGCCGGCGGCTTCGTCTCGGCTCTCGCGCGCGGCGAGTCCTGACGGCGGGCGAGGCCGGGCTCCGAGCCTCCGCAGGAACGCCGACGGCCCCGGACACCCGCTGCTGCGGGACCGGGGCCGAGGGCGTCGTCCGGGGAGGACTCAGCGGCGCTTGGACTGCGCGCGTCGCTCCTCGCGGTTGGCGGGGGCGTCCGAGCCGCCCGGCTTCTGGCCGAAGGCGCCGGTCGTCGGAGTCTCCTCCGCCTCGCCCTCGGGGAGCGCCTTGCGGGCCTCCTCGGCGCGGGCCTTCGCGGTGGCCGCCTGCTGCACCTGTCCGCGCTGGTCGCGGACCTCGACGCCGCCGGTGTCGCTCGGAGCCGAGTAGCTGAGCTTCTCGGCCGGAGCGACCGGCTGAGCGAGGCCCTTGGCCGCGACTCCGGCGACCTCGCCCTGCTTCTGGGTCACCTCGACCTCGAGGTTGAAGAGGAAGCCGACGGTCTCCTCGCGGATCTGCCCCATCATCTGCTGGAACAGGGCGAAGCCCTCGCGCTGGTACTCGACCAGCGGGTCGCGCTGGGCCATCGCGCGCAGGCCGATGCCGTCCTTGAGGTAGTCCATCTCGTAGAGGTGGTCGCGCCAGCGGCGGTCGATCACCGAGAGCACGACGCGGCGCTCGAGCTCGCGCATGGCGGGAGAGCCCAGCTGCTCCTCGCGGTGCTGGTAGGCGAGCTGCGCGTCCGAGAGGATCTCGCGGCGCATGAACTCCTTGTTGATGCGGCCGCGGCTGCCCGCCTCCTGCACCACCTCGTCGATGGTGAGGCTGATCGGGTACAGCGTCTTCAGCTCGGTCCAGAGGGCGTCGAAGTCCCAGTCGTCGCCGTTGCCGTCGCCGGTGTGCACCTCGAGGATCTCGTCGATCACGTCGACGAGGAACTTCTGGGTGCGCTCGTGCAGGTCGTCGCCCTCGAGGATGTGGCGGCGGTCCGAGTAGATCGCCTCGCGCTGGCGGTTGAGGACGTCGTCGTACTTGAGGACGTTCTTGCGGATCTCGGCGTTGCGGGCCTCGACCTGCGACTGGGCGCTGCGGATGGCGCGCGAGACGACCTTCGACTCGATGGCGATGTCGTCCGGGACGTTGCCCCGGCCCATGAGCGCCTCGGCGGCGCCGGAGTTGAACAGGCGCATGAGGTCGTCGGTGAGCGAGAGGTAGAAGCGGCTCTCCCCCGGGTCGCCCTGGCGCCCCGAGCGTCCGCGGAGCTGGTTGTCGATGCGGCGCGACTCGTGGCGCTCGGTGCCGAGCACGTAGAGGCCGCCGGCGGCCTGGACCTTCTCGGCCTCCTCGCCCACCTTCTCCTTGACGGCGGCGAAGACCTCGTCCCACGCGGCCTCGTACTCCTCCGGAGTCTCGGAGGGGTTCAGGCCCTTGGCCGTCATCTCGGAGACCGCGAGGAACTCGGCGTTGCCGCCGAGCATGATGTCGGTGCCTCGACCGGCCATGTTGGTCGCGACGGTGACGGCGCCGAGGCGGCCGGCCTGGGCGACGATGGCCGCCTCCCGCGCGTGGTTCTTGGCGTTCAGGACCTCGTGGCGCACGCCCTTCTTGGCGAGCAGGCGCGAGAGGTACTCGCTCTTCTCGACGCTGGTCGTGCCGACGAGGACCGGCTGCCCGGCCGCGTGGCGCTCCGCGATGTCCTCGACGACCTGGGCGAACTTGACCTGCTCGTTCTTGTAGACGAGGTCGGCGTTGTCGATGCGCTGCATCTTGCGGTTCGTCGGGATCGGGACGACGCCGAGCTTGTAGGTCGACATGAACTCGGCGGCCTCGGTCTCGGCCGTTCCGGTCATGCCGGAGAGCTTCGCGTAGAGGCGGAAGTAGTTCTGGAGCGTGACGGTGGCCAGGGTCTGGTTCTCGGCCTTGACCTGCACGCCCTCCTTCGCCTCGATGGCCTGGTGGATGCCCTCGTTGTAGCGGCGTCCGGCCAGGATGCGGCCGGTGTGCTCGTCGACGATCAGGACCTCGCCGTTCAGCACGACGTAGTCCTTGTCCTTCTTGAACAGCGCGCGCGCCTTGATGGCGTTGTTGAGGAACGAGATCAGCGGGGTGTTCGCCGACTCGTAGAGGTTGTCGATGCCGAGGTAGTCCTCGACCTTCTCGATGCCGGGCTCGAGGACGCCGACGGTGCGCTTCTTCTCGTCGACCTCGAAGTCCTCGCCCTCGTCGAGGCGCTTGGCGAGGTTGGCGAACTCCGCGAACCAGCGGTTCGCCTCGCCCGAGGCCGGTCCGGAGATGATCAGCGGGGTGCGGGCCTCGTCGATGAGGATCGAGTCGACCTCGTCGACGATGGCGTAGAAGTGGCCGCGCTGGACCATGTCCTGCGCCTGCCACGCCATGTTGTCGCGGAGGTAGTCGAAGCCGAACTCGTTGTTCGTGCCGTAGGTGATGTCGGCCGAGTACTGCTCGCGGCGCTGCTCCGGGGTCTGGCCCGAGAGGATCACTCCGGTCGTCATGCCGAGGGCGCGGAACACGCGCCCCATCAGCTCGGACTGGTACGACGCGAGGAAGTCGTTGACCGTGACGATGTGCACGCCGCGGCTGGCGATCGCGTTGAGGTAGGCCGGAAGGGTCGCGACGAGCGTCTTGCCCTCTCCGGTCTTCATCTCGGCGATGTTGCCCAGGTGCAGGGCGGCGCCGCCCATGAGCTGCACGTCGAAGTGGCGGAGGCCGAGCGTCCGGCGCGAGGCCTCGCGGACGGCGGCGAACGCCTCCGGCAGCAGGTCGTCGAGGGACTCGCCGTTCGAGTAGCGCTCGCGCAGCTCGACGGTCTCGTTCTTCAGCTCCTCGTCGCTGAGGTGCGTGAAGTCCTCTTCGAGGGCGTTGACGGCCTTCGCGTAGTTCTCGAGGCGGCGGATGACCCGCCCCTCCCCGACGCGAAGGACCTTTTCGAGGACAGAGGCCACGGGGTACTCCAAAAAAGTAGAAGACAGGAGTCGCGCGCCGGAGCGCGGACCGCGACCAGCCTAGCCGGGGCGGGCGGCGAGCGGTCGGGGCGACGCGTCCGCCCTGGGCGGACTCCCTGCCTGGGCCCGGGGTCGGATCTCAGCCGGCGGCCTGCTCGGCGAGCTCGTCGGCCTCGTCGCCGAGGCCGATCACGCCGTAGTCCCAGCCCTTGCGGCGGTAGACCACGCTCGGGCGGTTCGTGTCGGAGTCGATGAAGAGGTAGAAGTCGTGTCCGACCAGCTCCATGTAGTCGACGGCGTCGTCGACGGTCATCGAGACGGAGGCGAAGACCTTCTTGCGGATGACGACGGGGCAGTACGGCTCCTCGACCTCGTCCTCCACCGGCTCCGGCGCCTCCTGCACGGGGATGACGCCCGTGCTCAACTGCTCCAGCACCGCCGCGTCGGCCGGCTGGATGGCGACGACGCTGAAGTCGTCGGCGGCCGCGTCGCGGAGCGAGGTCGGCCGATGCTGGCCCCGATGGACCTTCTTCCGGTCCTTCGCGCGTCTCACCCGTTCGAGCAGCCGGCCGATGGCGACGTCGAACGCCGCGTACTTGTCGGCTCCGCTCGCCTCGGCCCGGACCACGGGCCCCTTGCCGATCAGCGTCAGCTCCACGCGGTCGCCGCCGGCCGAGCCCTTGCCCTCGGCGTGCCTGCTCGCCTTGATCTCGAGTGCGAGAGCACGATCGGCGAGGTGCGCCACCTTGTCCGACTTCTCCGTCGCGTACGCGCGGAAGCGATCGGTGATGTCGATGTTGCGTCCTGTGATGTCGATGTCCATGACAACCTCCCAGTCGAGTACGGCGTGCCGCCTTTCTCCGGGGCGGACCGTTCACGCCGTGCCCCCACCGTAGACCCCGGCCACCGGATCGTCACCGGGAGTTCGTCCGGATTCTGCTGCTACGTTCCCTCCTCGTTGCGCGGTGCCGGCCAGGGCCGCCGCGGCCCGGACCGTCCCGCCGGCCGCACGCACGGCGCGCCGGAGCTCGAGCAGGGTCGCGCCGGAGGTGACCACGTCGTCGACGAGGACCACCGGCGGCCACGACGAGAGCGGACGGCGGGCGCGGAACGCCCCGTCGAGGTTGCCGCGCCGCTCGATGCGGCCGAGCCCGACCTGGTCGCGGACCATCCGCGACCGCCGGAGAGGACGCGCCGCCCGCCCTCCCGCCGCGGCGACCAGCTGCGCGACGGGATCGGCGCCCCGCCGCACGCGGCCGAGCCAGGAGCCGGGCGGGACGACCAGGATCGCGGGGCTGCCGGCGAGCGCCGCGCCGAGGGCCGGACGCAACAGCGCGCCGAGCGGGGCGAGGCAGGCCGTGCGGCCCTCCTCCTTCAGCGCGACGACGAGGCGGCGCACCGTGCCCTCGTACGGGCCACCGGTGACGACGAGGAGCGGATCGTCCGGCGGCCCGACGACGCGGGTCAGCAGGCAGGCCGAGGCGGCCGCGTCGGCCGAGCAGTCCGGACAGGGCGCCCGGCTCGTCGGCTCTCCGCAGGCGGGGCACTCCAGCGGGAGGAGGACGGCGAGGGCGTCGAGCAGGTGATCGGAGAGCATGCCTCCACGTTCGCCGTCCGGGCCGCGGCGCGGGGGTGGATCCGTCGGATCGGGACGATCCGCCTGCCCGACGCGCCTGGGGAGGAGCATCCGGAGCGCTCCGTCGTCGACAGGGCTCCTCGCCGCCGACAGGACCGGTCAGGACCCCATGCCGGTCTGCGCCGCGAGCAGCCGGATGTCCGTCGCGGTCGTCTGCCAGGCCGAGCCCCGCTGCTGCCGGAGCTCCCCGCCCTCGGCGAGGATCCGGACCTGGGTCGAGGTGTTGCCCGCGGCGATCTGGACCGTGCCCGTCGTCGTGCCGAGCGCCGTGGCGCCTCCGCCGAGCAGGTTCATCGTGACGGCGTCCTCTCCCGTCGAGCCGCGGACGACCGACACCACGTCGAGCTCGTCCGTCCAGGCCGCGGCGACCGCGGTCCCCAGAGTCGAGCGGAGGACGACCGGCTCGCCGACCGCCACCGGGTCGCCGTCCCGGGAGCGGGTGATGCCGGCCACCAGCACCGTCGCCTGCTGCCCGTCCTGGGCGAGCGCCAGCATCCGGGTGCCGTCGCGCGACACGGCGATCGAGGCGAGCGACTCGACCTCGCTCCAGGCCGTCGCGACCTGCATCGAGCGCGAGCCGTCCGCGGAGTACGCCACCAGCTGCCCGGGCGAGGCCGACGGCACCGACCAGACGTACCCGAGCGGATCGATGGACGGCGCGACGAGGCCCGACCGCGCGTCGAGGAGGACGTCGGCACCGTCGGGCTCCACGAGGCTCACGCCCGCGGCGGTGAGCACGGCGGCCGATGCGTCCGAGTCGGCCCCGCGCTGCTCGCCGAGGACCGCGGCCCGCGGCTGCAGCGCCTCGATCCGATCCGAGATCCCGAGGCCGGCCAGCCCGGAGGAGCCGAGGAATCCGAAAGCGTCGTCGGTCAGCACGAGCGGCCGGGTGTCGACGCGGGGCGAGGTCGGCAGGCCGGTGACCTCGGAGGGGACGTCGATCGGGTTCTGCTCGACCGAGAGCGCGACTCCGGTGACGTTCGAGACGTTCGCGAGGCTCCGGTTCAGCTGCAGGGCCATCAGCCGCCACTGCGCCGGATCGGCCTCGAGAGCGGCCGGGTTCAGGTCGACCACGGCGCGCTGCGACTCGACCGGGACGGTCTCGGCCGCCAGCGTCGTCCCGGTCGGGAAGGCCGACACGACGGCGGCGGAGTCCCGCAGCCACGGCGTGGGGCCGCGCAGCAGCTCGGTGACGATCGTGGTGCTGGTGGAGCTGTCGGCGCGCGAGGCGAACCAGCGCAGGTCCGGCACGAGGTACTGGTATGCGGGGTCGAAGAAGTAGAGCGCGTGCGTCGAGAAGACCTGCTCGAAGGTGGTGCGGTCGATCACCACGCCGCTCGGCGGCGCGCTGATGCGCCACTCGCCGTTCTCCTGGACGAAGCCGTAGTCGAGGGTCAGGCCGGCCGTGGTGGCGACGTCGGTGTAGACGCCGGTCGCGTCGACCTCGGCGACGGGCGTGATCGTCAGCGAGAGCGTGGATCCCGACTGCGGCGAGGCGGAGCGCTGGCCCTCGTCGACCGTCACGTGCTCGCCCGGCGTCCAGTCGGCTCCGGTGGAGAGGAACTCGCGGGCGATCTTGTAGTTGTTCTGCGGGCTAGACGCGGCGTCGATGAAGCCGGTCAGGATGTCGCGCTGCGACGCACCGACGGCGGGTCCCGACGGGAGGAAGTCGTACTGGAGGTCCTGCGGCGCGGTGTCGGGCCGTCCGACTCCGACGTCGCCGTCCCGCGGGATGCCGGCGCACCCGGCCAGCCCGAGCGCGAGCAGCGCGGCGGCCGCGACGGCGCGGAGGACGCCGCGCCTCACGGGAGCACCCCCGCGGCCCCGACCGGAGGAGCCTGCAGCGGCGGGAGGACGATCGGGCCGCTGTAGGCCTGCTCGCCCGCGTCGACCGGGGGCAGCGGGAGCGGCGAGGCCTCGATCCGCTCGCCGCGGTGGCGGGGCACGGTCAGGCGGAAGCAGGCGCCGCGATCGGGCACTGACCAGACCTGCAGCCAGCCGTGGTGCAGGGCGGTGTCCTCCTGCGCGATGGAGAGGCCGAGGCCGGTGCCGCCGAGCGTGCGGCGGCGGGACGGGTCGGCGCGCCAGAAGCGGTCGAAGACGCGCACCACCTCCTCGCTGCTCATGCCGTGCCCGTAGTCGCGCACCGCGAGGGCGACCGCGCTGGCGTTACTGTCGACGGTGACGACGACCTCGCGGCCGTCGCCGTGCTCGATCGCGTTGCCCAGCAGGTTGCGGACGATCCGGCGGATGCGGCGCGGATCGAGGTCGGCGTCGAAGTAGCCGCCCGGGGCGGAGAGAGTGAGCCGGGAGCCGTTCGCCTCCGCGATCCCGCGCATCGCCTCGATCTCGTCGCCGGCCAGCTTCACCAGGTTGACCGGCTCGAGCTCGAGCTCGGCCGATCCCGCGTCGTGGCGGGAGATCTCGAGCAGGTCGGCGAGGAGGCTCTCGAAGCGGTCGATCTGGCTGTGCAGCAGCTCGACCGTGCGCTCGGCGACCGGGGCGAAGTCCTCGCGCTGGTCGTACAGCACGTCCCCGGCCAGCTTCATCGTCGTCAGCGGCGTCCGGAGCTCGTGCGAGACGTCCGAGACGAAGCGCTGCTGGACCTGGCTGAGCGTCGCGAGCTCGCTGATCCGGTCCTGCAGGCTGTCGGCCATGCCGTTGAAGGACCGGGCGAGGGTCGCGATCACGTCCTGGCCCCGCTCGGGGATCCGCACGTCGAAGTCGCCGGCGGCGAGGCGCTGGCTCGTCTCGGCCGCGACCCGGACCGGGGCGACGACGATCCGCACGACGACCCAGCTGACCGCTCCGATCAGCAGGATGAGCAGGATCCCCGCCACGTTGAGCACCTGCTGCACGAACTGGAGCGTGCGCTCCGCGTCCGCGAGGGAGTAGCCGATGTACAGCTCGTAGCGCCCGGCCGAGCTCGGCAGCTCGAGGGTCGAGCCGACGAGGATGCCGGGCTGCTGCTGACCGGAGGCGTCGAGCGTCACCGACTGCCAGTACTGCCCGTCGGAGCCCGCCTGCACCCGCTCGCGCAGCGCGTCGCTGATCACGCCGTTCTGCAGCTCGCGGTTGTAGATGTCCTGAGGCGCCAGCGAGGACGCCTCCTGGTCGGGCGAGCGCACGACGGCGATCAGCGCGGAGGAGGAGGCGTCCCGGACGGCGGTGCGCACCGAGCTCATCACCTCCTCCATGTCCTGGCGGGTGGAGACGGTGGCGGCGTCGAGGTATCCCTGCGCGGCCCGGGTCGCGCGCGACGTGTCGCCCGTGACCTGCGTCAGCCGTGACTGGAACAGGTTGTCGCTGATGCTGTACGAGAGGTAGACGCCGGTCGAGCCGATGGCGATGCCGCTGAGCAGGACCGTGATCGCGACCGCGCGGAACTGCAGCGACGTGCGCCACACCCCGAGCACGCGGCGGGGCCACCGGCGCACGTCGGGAGCGGCGAGGCGGGGCACGGTCAGCCCGGGAGGACGGCGCCGGCGCGGTAGCCGACGCCGCGCACGGTCATCACGATGCGGGGGTCGTCCGGGTCCTTCTCGACCTTGGCGCGCAGGCGCTGGACGTGCACGTTCACGAGGCGGGTGTCGGCCTTGTAATGGTAGCCCCAGACCTGCTCGAGCAGCATCTCGCGGGTGAAGACCTGCTGGGGCTTGGAGGCGAGGGCGAGGAGGAGGTCGAACTCGAGCGGGGTCAGGCCGATGCGCGTCTCGCCGCGGCGGACCTCGTGGCCGGCGACGTCGAGGCTCAGGTCCCCGACCTGCAGCACCGCGTTCGCGGCGGCGGTGGCGGGACGCAGGCGCGTCCTGATCCGCGCGACGAGCTCCTTGGGGTCGAACGGCTTGACCATGTAGTCGTCGGCGCCGGACTCGAGGCCCTGCACGACGTCGGAGGTGTCGGACTTGGCCGTCAGCATGATGACGGGGACTCCGGACTCGGCGCGGATCGCGCGGCACACCTCGATCCCGTCGATCCCGGGCAGCATCAGGTCGAGCAGGACCAGGTCCGGCCGGGCCCGCCGGAAGGCCTCGAGGGCGCCGGAGCCGTCCGCGCAGAAGGAGACGTCGTACCCGTCGGCGCGCAGGACGATGCCGATCATCTCGGCCAGGGCGGCGTCGTCGTCGACCACCAGAATGCGCGCGCTCATCGGTCTGCTCTTCCTCGTCTCGGGTCGCGCCCGCCCACGGCGCGCACGGTGACCCGACCCAGGCTAACCGACGCACCTCTCCGTGGGCGGGGAGCGGGCTCTGCGGGCGAAGGGGGTCCGCTCGGGGGAGGACCCCGCCCGCACGCCTATGACAGCATGGAGGGGATGACCGACGCAGCTCAGTGGCCCCCGCCCGCAGGGCGTCCGGACGACGCGGCCGTCCCGGCGCAGGACGGCGACCGGCGCAGGCCGCTGCCCGCTCCCGTCGCCCCGGCCTGGTCGCCCGCGCCGCCGAGCGCAGGCCCCGTACCACCCGGTCCCGCCGGGGGCTCCTGGTCGCCCGCCGGCGCCGGCCCCTGGTCGCCCGGACGCCCAGCGCCCGGCTGGACTCCCCCGCCCAAGCCCGGTCTCGTGCCGCTGCGCCCGCTCGGCTTCGGCACCCTGCTCGGCGCCCCGTTCCAGGTCCTCCGCCGCAGCCCCCGCACGACCCTGGGCGTCGCCCTGCTGGTGCAGGGCCTCGGGTCGGTGCTCGCCCTGGCGGTCTACGGCCTGATCGCGGTGCTCGCCGTCGGGCGCATCTCGCAGGCGGAGTCCGCCGACCGCGACGCCGTCGGCGCGGGCTCCCTCGCGGTCGTGGTCCTGGCCGCCCTCATCCCCCTCGCCGTCTCGCTCGCCAGCGGCGCCCTCGTGCAGGGCGTGGTCGTGCTCGAGGTCACCCGCGGCGTCCTCGGCGAGCGGGCGACCTTCCGACAGCTGCTCGCCCGGCTGCGGGGCCGCTTCTGGGCGCTGATCGGCTGGACGGTCCTGCAGGGCGTCGGCTACCTCCTCCTGGTGCTCCTCGCCGTGGCGCTCGCCGTGCCGCTGTTCGTCATCGGAGCGATGGACGGGACGTCGAGCGCGATCGTCGGCGGGATCCTGGTGCTCGTCGGCTCCGGCCTGGTCGCCCTCGCGCTGGGGGTCTGGCTGTCGACGAAGCTCGCCCTGGTGCCGAGCCTGATCGTCGTCGAGCGGCTGCCGCTGCGCCGTGCGGTGGCGCGCTCCTGGCGGCTGGTGGCGGGCGGCTTCTGGCGCACCTTCGGCGCGCTCGCGCTGATGACCGTGATCATCCAGGTCGCCGGCCAGATCGTGGCCACGCCGTTCAGCCTGCTCATCCCGATCGCCGGCGCCCTGATCGCCCCGACCGACCCGGACGCGCAGCTCGTCACCTCGCTCGTGGTGACGATCGCCTCCGTCGCCGTGGGCTTCGTGATCGGCGCCGTCGGCACCGTGCTCCAGTCGGCCGTGACGGGCCTGGTCTACCTCGACCGACGGATGCGCCGCGAGGGCTTCGACCTGGTGCTGATGCGCCACGTCGAGGAGCGCGCGGCGGGCCGCCCCTCCCCCGATCCCTTCCCCGTGCCGGAGCGCCCGTGATCCTCGCCGCGGCACCTCTCGAGCCCGACGCGGAGCAGGCGCGCCGACTCCTCCTCGAGGAGCTCGCCGACCCGCGCTACCGGGCGGCCGAGCCGACCCTCTTCGACCGGGTGGTGCAGGCGGTGCGCGACTGGTTCGCCTCCCTCACGCTGCAGGGCGACGGCCCGCCGGTGCCGATCGCCGCCGTGATCGGCGTGCTGGTGCTGGTGGCGCTCGTGGTCGCCGCGCTCGTCATCGCGGGACGGCCCCGCGCCGGTCGCCGCAGCACCGTCACGGGAGCGGTGCTCGCCGACGACGACACCCGCTCGGCCGCGACCCTCCGCTCGCTCGCCGAGGCCGCGGCCGCCCGCGGGGACTGGGACGAGGCGCTCGTCGAGCGCTTCCGCGCCCTGGTGCGCTCCCTCGACGAGCGGACCGTCCTGCGGGTCTCGCCCGGCACGACCGCGCTCGGCCTGGCGTCGCGCGCCTCTGCGGCCTTCCCCTCCTCCGCCGCCGCGCTGCGCCGCACGGCCGACGACTTCGACCGCGTGCGCTACCTCGGGCAGCCCTGCGGCCCGGCCGAGTACGAGCGGGTCGCGGCTCTGGACCGCGAGCTCGCCGCGGCCTCGCCGGTCCTGGACGCCCTGGCGGCGCCCCGGTGAGCGCCGACACGGTCTCCAGCCCGACCCTCGGCGCGCTGCTGCGCCGCGGACGGGTGTGGGTGCTCCTGCTCGTGATCGTCGCGGTCGGCACTCTGCTGCTCACCGTCGCGACCGGGACCCGGGTGGCCGCCCCGGACCTCGACGTCGACAGCGCGACCCCGGACGGCGCCCGCGCGCTCGCCCAGGTGCTGCGCGATCAGGGCGTCGAGGTCGTCCGCGCCGACGACCTGGACTCCGCTCTCGCCGCCTCCTCCCCGGACGCGACACTGCTCGTCGACGACCCGGACGTGGCCCTCGACGAGGCCCAGTACCGCCGGCTCGCCCGCGCCTCGGCCTCGCTCGTCCTGGTGACCCCGGGAGGAGCCGCGCTCGACGCCCTGCTGCCGGACGTCCGCTTCGCCGGCTCCCCGGCCGGCGACGGCCCCTTCCGCGCCGAGTGCCCGCTCCCGGCGGCCGAGCGCGCCGGGACGCTCCCCGCGGGAGGGAGCACGTACCGGATCCTCGACGACGGCGACGCGGTCGGCTGCTTCCCCTCAGGCGACGACGGCTTCCTGCTCGTGAGCACCGGGTTCCCGCAGGGCGCCGACGTCACCGCGATCGGCGACGCCGACCTCCTCCGCAACGGCACCATCGGCCAGGACGGCCGCGCCGCTCTCGCACTCGGACTGCTCGGCGGTGAGGACCGGCTGGTCTGGTACCGCGCCGGAGCCGCCGACTCGGCGAGCACCACCCCTGCACCCGCCGATCTCGCCCCCGGCTGGGTGACTCCGGCTCTCCTGCTGCTGGTGGCCGTGTTCGTCGCCTCCGCCGTCTGGCGCGGCCGCCGGCTCGGCCCGCTCGCGGTCGAGCCGCTGCCGGTCGTCGTGCATGCGAGCGAGACGGCCCGCGGCCGCGCGCGGCTCTACGCGCGCGGAGCCCTCCGGCCCCGCGCCCTCGACGCACTGCGCATCGGCACCCTCCGGCGGACGGCCGCGCTCCTGGGACTCGCTCCGGCGACCGGGGTCGACGAGATCGTCGCCGTCGCCGCCGAGCGCCTCGGCCGCGATCAGGCCGCGCTGCGCCGTCTGCTCGTCGACGACCTGCCGGGCGACGACGCCGCCCTCGTCGCCGCCTCCGACGAGCTCCTCCGCTTCGAGAGCGCGCTCCGCGCCGCCCTCTCCCCGACGACCGCCCGACGACCGGAAGGCCCCTCCCGATGAGCGAAACCACCCCCTCCGCCCGCGACGGAGCGCCGGTCTCCGACGACGACCTGCGCGCCGAGCTCGACCGGGTCCGCTCCGAGGTCGGCCGCGCGGTCGTCGGCCAGGACGGCGCCGTCTCCGGGCTCCTGATCGCCCTCCTCGCGGGCGGCCACGTCCTGCTCGAGGGCGTCCCCGGAGTCGCGAAGACGCTGCTCGTGCGCGCCCTGTCCGTCTCGCTCGGCCTCGACACCCGCCGGGTGCAGTTCACGCCGGACCTGATGCCCGGCGACATCACCGGCTCCCTCGTCTACGACGCCTCCACCTCCGGCTTCGCCTTCCGCGAGGGCCCGGTCTTCACGAACCTCCTGCTGGCGGACGAGATCAACCGCACGCCGCCGAAGACCCAGGCCGCGCTCCTCGAGGCGATGGAGGAGCGCCAGGTCAGCGTCGACGGGCGCACCCTGCCTCTGCCGGACCCGTTCCTCGTCGCCGCCACCCAGAACCCGGTGGAGTACGAGGGGACCTACGTGCTCCCGGAGGCCCAGCTGGACCGGTTCCTGCTCAAGCTCGTGCTCGACATCCCGCCGCGCGACGTCGAGGTGGAGGTGCTCTCGCGCCACGCCGCGGGCTTCGACCCGCGCGATCTCGACGCCGCGGGCGTGCGCCCCGTGCTCGACGCCGCTCGTCTGCGCGCCGCCCAGGCGTCGGCCCGGCGCGTCGGAGCCGGCCCCGACGTCCTCGGCTACATCGTCGACCTCGCCCGAGCCACCCGCGAGAGCCCGAGCGTCAAGCTCGGCACCAGCCCCCGCGGCTCGACCGCCCTGCTCGCGGCGTCCCGCGCCTGGGCCTGGCTCAACGGCTACGGCTCGATCACCCCCGACCACGTGCAGGCGATGGTCCTGCCCGTGCTGCGCCACCGCATCCAGCTGGAGCCGGAGGCGGAGCTCGAGGGCGTCCGCACCGAGGCCGTCCTGGGCGGGATCCTGCAGCAGGTCCGCGTCCCGGTCTGAGCCGTGCACCTCACCGGACGCAGCGTCCTCGTCCTCCTCGTCGGCCTGGTGCCGGTCGTCCTCCTGGGCGGCCGCCCCGAGGTCGCCTTCGCCGTGCTCGGCCTCTGGCTCCTGGCCTGGGCGGTCCTCGTCGGGATCGACGTCGCGGTCGCGGGCTCGCCCCGGGCCGTCGTGCTCGAGCGGCGGGTGCCGGACCGGGTGCGGCTCGGCGAGCGGACCGAGGCGACCCTTCTGGTCACGAGCACCGGCCGCAGGAGGATCACGGGGGTCCTCCGCGACGCCTGGGAGCCCTCGGCCGGCGCCCTCGAGACCCGGTCGTCCCTGCGTCTGCCGCCGGGCGAGCGCCGCGCGGTGACCACGGTCCTGGAGCCGCTCCGCCGCGGCGAGCGCCGGGCACTCCACGTCACCATCCGCTCCCGCGGGCCGCTCGGGATGGCCGGCCGCCAGGCGACGCGGGCCGCGCCGGCCGTCGTCCGGGTGCTGCCCGCCTTCCGCTCCCGCCGCCACCTGCCCTCGCGCCTGGCGCGGCTGCGTGAGCTGGAGGGGCGGACCAGCGTGATGATCCGCGGCCAGGGGACCGAGTTCGACAGCCTGCGCGAGTACGTCCGCGGCGACGACGTCCGCTCGCTCGACTGGCGGGCGACCGCGCGGCGCCGGGAGCCGGTCGTCCGCACCTGGCGCCCGGAGCGCGACCGGCGCGTGATCGTCGTGCTCGACACGGGCCGCACGTCCGCCGCACGGATCGAGGACGAGCCGCGCCTGGACACGGCGATCGAGGCGTCGCTCCTCCTGGCGGCCCTCGCGGCCTCGGCCGGCGACCGGGTCGACGTGCTCGCGTTCGACCGCACCCGGCGAGCCCGCGTGCACGGCGCCACCGGCACGGAGGTGCTGACCCGCGTCGTGGACGCCCTCGCCCCCGTGCAGCCCCAGCTCATCGAGACCGACTGGGCGGCGGTCCCCGCGCAGGTGCGCACCCTGGCCTCCCAGCGCTCGCTGGTGGTGCTCCTCACCGCGCTCGACTCGGTCGGCTCGGCGGAGGGGCTCCTCGCGGTGCTCCCGCAGCTCACCCGCGTGCACACGGTCGTGGTCGCCTGCGCGCTCGACCCCGAGCTGCAGCGGATGGCGGAGGACCGGAGCGACCGGGCCGCGGTCTACTCCGCCGCCGCCGCGGAGCGCTCGCTCGCGGACGTCGACCGGCTCTCGGCCGCCGTCCGCCGTCTCGGCGGGGACGTCGTGCTCGGCAGCCCCTCCGCTCTCCCGCCGGCGCTCGCGGACCGCTACCTCGCCCTCAAGGCGGCCGGACGGCTCTGACCTGCGAGAGGGGCCGTCCTCGGTCCCGGGAGCGCTGATCGACGGCCCCGCTCCGACGGCCGCGCTCGTCCGGCTCGGCTCAGCCGGCCGCGATGCTCCGCGACCCGGCCTCGAACCGGTCGAGGTCGCCCGTCTCCCCCGCCCGCACCGCGCGCCCGCCGACGACGATCATGTAGAAGAGGAACGCGCCGAGGGCGAGCGCCCCGATCCCGATCTTGAGCCACCAGGGCCAGGGTGCCGGAGTGACGAACCCCTCGATCACGCCCGAGACGAGCAGCACGAAGACCAGGCCGATCGCCACCGTGAACAGGCTCCGCGCGTCCTCGGCGAGCGCCTGGCCGCGGGTGCGCGCGCCGGGAGCGATCCAGGCCCAGAAGATCCGCAGGCCCGCGGCCGCGGCGACGAACACGGCCGTCAGCTCGAGCTGTCCGTGCGGCGCGATGTACAGGAAGAACGTGTCGCCCTCCCCCACATGGAACATCACCGCGATCGACGTGCCGAGGTTCTGCGCGTTCTGCAGCAGGATGTACGGCACGTAGACGCCGACGATCCCGAAGGCCACGCACTGCGCCGCGATCCAGGCGTTGTTGGTCCAGACCTGCCCGGCGAACGAGGCGGCGGGGTTCTCGGAGTAGTAGTCGATGAAGTCGCCTCGGGCGAAGCGCCGCAGCTCCTCGTCGTCGCCCAGCGCGGCGAGCAGGCGCGGGTCGCCGAGGATCCAGAGCGCGTAGAGCGTCGCCACCACCGCGGTCGCGAGGGCGACGGCGAGCGTCAGCCAGCGCAGCCGGTGCAGAGCGGCCGGGAGCGAGAGGACGACGAAGCGGGAGACCGCGGCGAGCGGCTCGTCTCGCGTGCCGGTCAGGCGTCCCCGAGCCCGCGAGAGCGAGACGGCGAGCCGAGTGCCGACGGCTGTCGATCCGGCGGTGGAGGAGATCGTGGCGAGGTCCGCGGATGCCGCCTGGTAGCGCTCGATCAGCTCATCCGCCTCGGCTCCGGTCAGGCGGCGCCTGCGCGAGAGCTCGTCGAGGCGGGTCCACTGCGCAGCGCGGGCGGCCGAGAGAGCGTCGATGTCCATCTCCTGACAGGATAGCCAGGCACGCCGCCGAGGCCGAGCATCCGGGAGGAGCACCGTGGAGGAGCAGCGCACCGAGTTCGACGACGCCGACCTGGTCACCGGCGAGGCGATCGCGCTCGAGGTGCCCGTCACCTCGTTCGTGCTCCGCGCGGTCGGCGCGATCATCGACCTGATCGCGGAGCTCCTGCTCGCGCTGGGCCTGTTCCTGCTGGTCTCCTCCCTCTCCGGGGACGGCGGCCTGGACCCCGCCGCCTCGGCCGCCGTGGCGATCGCGGCCCTCGTCATCGCCGTGGTGATCGTGCCGGTCACCGTCGAGACGGCCAGTCGCGGCCGCTCGCTCGGGAAGCTCACCGTCGGCGCTCGCGTCGTCCGCGACGACGGCGGTTCCATCGGCTTCCGGCACGCCCTCGTGCGCGGCCTCACCGGCGTCCTCGAGATCCTGATGACCTTCGGCGGGCTCGCCGCGGTCGTCGGCCTCCTCTCGCGCCGATCGCGCCGTCTCGGCGACGTCCTCGCGGGCACGCACAGCCAGCTCGAGCGCGTTCCCCGCGCGGAGCCGCTGGTCGTCGAGATCCCGGAGCCGCTGCGGGGCTGGGCCGTCACGGCGGACACCGCGCGCCTCCCCGACGCACTGGCGCGCCGACTGGCGCAGTTCCTCCGTCAGCGCCACGGCATGACGGAGCCCTCGCGCTCGCAGCTCGCCGCCGCGCTGGCCGACGAGACCGCGGTCCACGTCTCCCCGCTGCCCGCCGCGCCCGCGGAGGACTTCCTCCTCGCCGTGGCCGCACTCCGCCGGGCGCGGGAGGAGCGCGCCCTGCTCCTGTCCGACCAGCGCCTCGAGCGGCTGGCCCCCGTGCTCTCGAGCACGCCGCGCGGCTTCCCCGAGCGGCCCTGACGCGCGCGGCAGCGGCTTAGGCGTGCCCCGCGCCGTAGCGGACGGTCTCCCAGCCGCGCGGGACGAGGAGCCGCCGGTCGTGCTCGGCGCAGAGGTCGTAGCCGTGCGGATCCGGCGCAGGACTCAGCGGCCCGACCGCCACCAGCGAGTCGCGGTAGTCGTAGGTCAGCGTGACGACGGCCTGCGCGCGGCAGCCCGTCCGCGAGCAGTGCCGTCCGGTCATCGCCGCCCACAGTAGCAATAGGCTGGAGCCATGCCCCGTGCTCGTCGTTCCGCCGCTCGCCCGACGAGCGGGTCGCGCGGAGGCTCCCGCGACCGGCACGGCCGCGGCGCACGAGGGCCGATCACCGGTCCGCACCTCCCCCTGCTGCAGACCCGCTCCGACTTCTTCGAGGCGACGATCGGCTCGGCCTTCGACTACCTCCGCGGCACCTGGCCGGAGGAGCTCGCCGGCATCCGCGTCGACGTCGCGGCGACTCCCGACGTCGACCCCGACCGGCTGCAGGGCACGGGCATCGCGCGGTGGCGCGTCGACCACGCCGCGCGCCGCATCACGCTCTACCGCGTGCCGATCGAGCGCCTGGCGAAGCTGCACCGCCGCGACGAGTGGCACCAGCGCATGCTGATCGAGAGCTACGTGTTCCGCGCCGTCGCGGAGCTGCTCGGCCGCGATCCGTGGGACATCTCCCCGGACCGCTACCGGCACCCCTGATGCGCCGGCAGCTCTGAGGCGCCGGCACCGCCGAGGCGCCGCCGCCCCGCGTCTCAGTGCGAGTAGACCGTGATCGGCGAGGAGAGCGGTCCCGGCGGGACGATCGTGTACGAGGCGATCCGCCCGTCGCGCGCGATCGAGACCGAGGCCTGCACCGGCTGGGTGCTGCTGACGACCGCGCCGTCGCCGTCCAGCGGGGTCGCGAGAGCCGCGAACGGGCCGAGCTCGAGCGTGCGGGTGCCGCCCGGGGCCTCGATCTCGACCGAGGCGGTCGAGTCGCTGCCGTTGACCAGGTGCAGTCGCGCGTCGCCCTCGCCCGTGCCGGCGACGCCGAAGGGCGTCGTGGTCGCGGTGCCGGAGGCGAACCAGGCGAAGTCCGTGCCGGCCGAGCCGGTCGAGGTCGTCCGCCCCGCCGCGACGATCGGCTGATCGGCCCGCAGGACGATGCGGTAGGAGCCGTCCGCCAGGCCCGTGAGCGGGACCTCGCCGACGAGGCCGGCGGGGACGACGACCTGGGTGGAGGCGCCCGACCCGCTCGGGTCCTCGTTGGTGACCTCGACCGAGACCGTGCTGTCGGCGTCGCCGGGGGTGAGGATGCGCAGCACGGGGCTGCCCGCGCCGCCGCTGCCGTCGTCGCTCGCGGTCTCGGCCGGAGGCGACGTGACGGTGAAGCCGGCGATCACGGCGAGCGTGTCCGGGCCGGCGGAGGGGCCGGTGGTCTCGACGCCCTCCGGGGTGAGGCCGGAGATGGCGCTGCTCTGCATGCTCGCGGCGACCTCGCCGCCCCGGGCGGTCACGTGCACGACGGGCTGGACGACCCCGGGGGCGAGCCCCGCGAGCGGGAGCGCGCGGACCGCTCCGGCCGGAACGACGATGCCCGTGGCGCCGGTGGCCTGGACGGTGCCGGTCTCGGAGAAGAGCGTGAGGTCGACGGTGGAGGCGACCTCGCTCGGGTTCGCCAGGATCAGCACGGAGGTGCGCCCGACGTCGGTCGAGCCGGCCACGAGCCAGCTGTCGGCCGAGGGCTCGGCGCAGGCGCGGGCCGACAGTCCGGAGAGGGTGTCCGTGCCGATGCCCTGGACGGTGGCTCCGCCGGGAGCGGGGTCGGAGCCCGCGGGCACGCTCAGACCGGTGATGCCGGTGCCCGGTGCGGCGACGTCGTCCTCGTCGAGGACCGTGGGGTCCGAGGTGGAGCCCTCGGGCCGGACCGCGGTCGCCGCGCCGTCGAGGGCGCGCAGCTGCTCCGGCTCTCCGGCGTCGATCAGATCGCCGCCGCAGACCAGCGAGCTGTCGGCCGCGACGGGCGTCACGACGACGCCCTCCGCGGCGCTCGAGACCAGGGGGGACGGGAGGAGCTGGGGCACGACCACGGCGGCCGCGGCGATCACGACTCCGGCCGCGCCCACCGCACCGCGCAGGGCCGTCCGGCGCCGACGGGCGGCCGAGGGTGCGCGATCGGGCGTCGAGGCCGCGGCGCGATCGGCGCGGCGCTCCGCGCGGGAGCGGCGGGCGGAGGACTCGGGCATCTGCTTCTCCTGGTCGGCGGGGTCAGACATCGTCGTTCCCGTCGTCGAACTGGCCGGTGGCCTCGCCCGGCTCGTCGTCGATCCCGGCGACCGCGCCGCTGGAGCGGCCCCGCTCGAGGGAGAGCCCGGTGGGCACCGCCAGCAGGAGGGCGACGACGAAGACGAGGAGGAGGGCGATCGTGTAGGCGATCCCGAAGGGTCCGACCACGCCGGACGGAGCGGCCTCGGTGCGGGTCCCCTCCGTGTCGACGGCCGTCCAGAGGAGCCCGTAGCGGGTGTCGCCCACGGCCGAGAACGCCGCGTTGCCGTCGAGGGAGACGGCCGCCCGCGCGCGCACGGCGGCGGCCGCGTCGCCGACCTGGGTGCCGGCCGGCTCGGTCAGCACGACGAAGCGCACGCCGAGGCTCTCGAGCGCGGAGGGGACGTCGTAGCCCGTCCGCGAGACGAGGTTGCCCGCCAGCTCGTCGATCGCGTCCGTGCTCTCGGCGCCGGTGTTCGCGAGGGTCGACTGCTGGTCGAGGGTCGCGCCCGCTCCGCGCTCCAGCCGGGCGAGGACGCCGCCGTCCGCCTGCGGGACGAGCACGATCGTGCCCACCCGCGGGTCGTTCCGGGCCTCGGCCGCCACGTAGGCGGGGAGCGAGCGGTCCGACGTGGTCGACACCGACGTGCCGGCGCCGGTCGGGAAGGCCACCGCGAGCGGACCGACCAGTGCTGCCGCCGCGGCCGTGACGACGAGCGCCGGCACCACGCGCACGGAGCGCACGGCGGCGAGCGAGAGCGACGCGCCGATCACCAGGCCGAGCCAGTAGAGGCTGAGACCGGTGCCGCTCCAGACGGAGACCGCCTCGGAGCCGGTGGTCGCGACCTGCACGCCCTGGGCGAGCGAGGCGGTCACGAGACCCGCCGCCGCGACGCCGACGCCGCCGAGGGCCGAGAGGTTGTTCGGGAGGAGGAGGGCGGCCAGCGCCGCGACGATCAGCGGCACGACGAGCACGGCCGTGACCAGCGGGGCGACGGAGGCGCCGATCCCCAGACCGCCGAGGAACGCGAGCCATCCGTCGGGCAGACCGGCCGGGAATCCGGCGAGCAGCGCGACGAGGTCCGACTGAGCGGAGGGCAGCGGGACGCCCGGATCCGCGAGGACGCCGAGCCAGTCGCCCCGCGGTGCGCGGGCGACCACCAGCGGGAAGAGGAGGACGGCCGCGGGGATCGGCAGGCCGAGGAAGCGGCCGATCCGCCGCCCCGAGGTGGCGACGACGACGAGCCAGATCACCAGGAGCGGCACGGCCAGCACCGGCGCGCACGCGACGACGGCCGCAGCCAGGATCGAGGCGCTCGCGGAGGCGGACCAGGAGCGGTACGCGCCGAACCCGGCGAAGAAGAGCCAGGGAAGCAGCACGTGCACCAGCAGCGGGGCGGGGCGCCCGTCGGCCTGCGCGGCGAAGAAGGCGGGAGCGAGGATGTAGACGAGGGCTCCGGCGGCGCGGGCGGTCGCGCGCGGGGTGAGCCGCGCGATCATCAGCCAGGCGCCGAGGGCGGCAGCGGGGAGCGCGACGAGATAGAGCAGCACCATCGAGTAGCTGGGCGACCAGAAGGTCAGCGAGCCGAGCACGGCGAGGACGGCGGCGAACGGGTCCGCCGCGCCGATGAACCCCGAGCCGAGGTCGCGCCAGCCGTAGGCCGCGTTGCGCCACAGCTCGCCGACGGTCGGCGAGAGCGTCAGCAGACCGCCGCCGCTGAGCGCGGGAGCCGCGAGGAGCGGCGTGTAGACCACCAGGCCGGCGAGCGCGGCGATGAGGACGACCCACACTCCCCCGCCCTGGAAGAAGTGCAGCGGATGGCGGTCCCGCCCGGCCTGCACGCGCACGGCGTCGTGGCGCACCGAGCGCAGCTGCCGCACCACGTCCAGCGGGATGCGCAGCGGCGCGACGGCCTTCCAGCCCACGTTCTTCGACGAGCGGAGAACGGTGCGGGCCCGCAGCACCTTCGTCCCCCCGAAGGCGACGACGAGGGCCGCCAGCAGCTCCCCTCCGACCAGCCCGGGCTGCTTGCGCAGCAGGCGCACGACTGCGCGGCCGATAGCCAGGGGGACGAGCGAGAGCCAGTGCAGGAGGAGGAGCGCGACGGGCGCGTAGGCGAGCCGGCGGTGCAGCTGCGCGGTGCGGTGCTGGCGCGCGCGGCGCCGCTCCCCGCTGTCGATGCGGCGGCCGTCGGGGCGCTGCAGCCCGATGCGGGCGGTGGTGACGCGGGCGTCCGGCACGCGGCTGACCCGGTGCCCGGCGAGCCGGGTGCGGATCGAGAAGTCGAGCGCGTCGTCGACGACCGGCAGGCCGGGGTCGAAGCCGCCGAGCTCCTCCCAGAGGGAGTGGCGCACGAGCATGCCGCCGGCGGCGACGGCCAGGACGTCGGGCGTGGAGTCGTGCTGGCCCTGGTCGAGCTCGTCCTCGACGAGGTGGACGGTCGTGCCGTGCTTGGTGATCGACTCGCCGTAGCTGCGAATGTAGCCGGAGCGCGTCCAGTCCATGATCTTGGGACCGGCGACGGCGACGGAGGGGGCGACCTCGACGGCTCCCAGCAGCGCCGCGAGGGCGCCGGGCTCGGGGGCGGAGTCCTGCGCGAGCAGCCACAGCCACTCGTCCTCTCCGGCCGGCGGCTGCATCACGCGGACCGCGCGGGCCACGGCCTGGCCGAAGGGGAGGTGCTCGGCGACCTGCACGAGCTGCGTCGGACCCCAGGACGCGAGGAGCTCGTCGGTCGTGTCCTTCGAGCCTCCGTCGACGAACACCGTCGCGTCGGGCTGACGGGTCTGCGCCCGCAGGGCCGCGAGGGTTCGTTCCAGATAGGCCGCGCCGTTGCGCGCGACGAGGACGGCGGTGACTCGTGGATACATCGCGGACCACCCTAAGCGATGCCGCCGCGCCGCCCGCCTGCGGCTCGCCGCCCCGTCGGTCGGGTCGCGGGGAGGAGGGGACTAGGCCCGGCGGCGCAGCTTCCGGCGCTCGCGCTCGGAGAGGCCGCCCCAGATGCCGAAGCGCTCGTCGTTCTCGAGCGCGTACTCGAGGCACTGGGCCCGGACCTCGCACGAGGTGCAGATCTTCTTGGCGTCGCGGGTCGAGCCGCCCTTCTCGGGGAAGAAGGCCTCGGGGTCGGTCTGCGCGCACAGCGAGTCGACCTGCCAGGAGAGCGCGCCCCCCGGCGCCTCGGTCGCGGTGTCGATACCGGGTCGGACCCCGGGCACGCCCAGACGGACCGGATCGACGAACCAGTCCTCGGGGACTCCGGAGTGCTGTTCCGGAAGCGTCATGCCGTCTCCTACCCCGCCTGCGAACCGATGATCGGCGGCCGCTCCTCCCGGAGCCGCTGCCTAGGTAATTACAGCGGTGTCATTCGCTCAGGTCAAGTCGCGGACCATAAACCCTCAACCCGCCGTGGAGGGTTCACGACACACCGGCGTGTCGCGAACGTGAGATCCGATCAGGCCGTCGCGGCGCTCCGTGCGCGCCATGCGCTCTCCACCATCTCGGCGACGGTGTGCCGCATCTCCCAGCCCAGGTCGCGGGCCGCCGTCTCACCAGAGGCGACGATGCGGGGCGGATCGCCCGGCCGCCGCGGGGCGACCTCGGGCGTGAAGGCGATGCCGGTGCTGTCGGCGATCGCGCGCATTATCTCCCCGACGGAGGCCCCGGATCCGCTGCCCAGGTTGTAGACCGGGTCGATCGGCTCGCCGGCGGCCAGGCGGCGCGCCGCGGCGACGTGCGCGAGCGCCAGGTCCGCGACGTGGATGTAGTCGCGGACGCAGGTGCCGTCCGGTGTCGGGTAGTCGTCGCCGTTGATCCGGGGCGTGCGGCCGTCCAGCAGCGCCTCGAAGACGAGGGGGAAGAGATTGTGGGGGCTGGTGTCGTAGACGTCCGGGTAGCCGGACCCGACGACGTTGAAGTAGCGCAGGGAGGCGTGCCTGACGCCGTGCGCCCGACCCGCGTCCGCGAGCAGCCACTCGCCGATCAGCTTCGACTCGCCGTAGGGCGACTCCGGGCTCTTGGGGGTGTCCTCGGTGACGATCTCGACGTCGACCGCGCCGTAGACGGCAGCGCTCGAGGAGAAGACGATCGAGGAGACCCCGGCGCGCTCCATCGCCGCCAGCACGCGCATGGTGCCGGTGACGTTCTGCTCGTAGGTGTGCAGAGGGCGCTGCACCGAGACTCCGGCGTACTTGAACCCGGCGACGTGGACGACGCCCTCGATGTCGTGCTCGGCGAGCACGCGGTCGAGCAGGGCCTCGTCGAGGATCGAGCCCTGGTGGAACGGGACGCCCTCGGGCACGAACGACGCGTGCCCCGAGGAGAGGTCGTCGAGGACGACGGGGTCGATGCCCTGCTCCGAGAACGCGCGCACCACGTGCGCCCCGATGTACCCGGCTCCCCCGGTGACCAGCCATGCCATGTGGATCCTCCTCGGTGCGGGCCCGCGACTCCGCGCGCCGGAAGACACCCTAGCGGCGGGGATCGACGGCGTGGATAGGCCGGATGACGACGGGACGCGATATCCTGCCGCCGTGCTCCGCTCCGTCGCCCTCCTCGCCCTGCCCGGCCTCGCGCCGTTCGAGTTCGGGGTCGTCTGCGAGGTGTTCGGGATCGACCGCGGCGCCGACGGAGGGCCCGCCCTCGACTTCCGGATCGCCACTCCCGATCCGGGCCGCGTCCGGACGAGCCTCGGATTCGACCTGCTGATCGCCGATGGTCTCGACGCGGCCCGGGACGCGGACCTGATCGCCGTCCCCGCCCACGGCCGCGGGCCCGCCGACGAGCAAGTCCTCGACCTCCTCCGCGAGGCTCACGAGCGCGGCGCGTGGATCCTCAGCGTCTGCAGCGGGGCCTTCACCCTGGCGCAGGCGGGCCTGCTCGACGGCCGGCGCGCGACCACCCACTGGATGCACGCCGCGGAGCTCGCCCGGCGCTTCCCCTCCGTCACGGTGGACCCCGAGGTCCTCTACGTGCAGGAGGGGCGCATCGTGACGAGCGCGGGCACCGCGGCCGGCATCGACGCGGCGCTGCACGTGGTGCGCGAGGAGCTGGGCGCGACGGCGGCGAGCGTCGTCGCCCGGCGGATGGTCGTGCCCCCGCAGCGCCACGGCGGGCAGGCGCAGTACCTGCGGACCCCCGTTCCCGAGGCGCGCGCGGACTCGCTGGCCGAGGTCACCGAGTGGATGCTGGAGCACCTCGACGAGGACCTCTCGATCGAGGCGCTGGCCCGTCGCGCCCTGATGGCCCCCCGCACCTTCGCGCGCCGCTTCCGGGCCGACCTCGGCACGACTCCGCTCGCCTGGCTCACCCGCCAGCGCCTCCTCCGGGCGCAGGTGCTGCTGGAGGAGACGGAGCTGACCCTCGAGGCGGTCGCCGCGCGGGTCGGCTTCGGCACGGCTGCGGTGATGCGCCACCACTTCACGCGCGTCCTGCGGACCACGCCGGCGGCCTACCGCCGCACGTTCGCCGCCTGAGCGGCCGGCACCGGGATCGCTGGAGGGATCAGACCGTCGCGACGAAGAGCGTGCCCCGTCCGGTGACGGCGAGAGTGTCCTCCGACGGGGTCACGAACACGCTGCCGCCGCGCTCGACGCGGACCGAGCCCTCGGCGCCCTCGAGCGAGAACGAGCCCTCGGTCGCGATCGCGATGGCGGGCCCGTGCAGGGCGACGCGGGCCGGCTCCTCCGACGCCGGCTGCACGACGGCGAGCACGAAGTCGGGGACGTCCGGACGGTAGACGCGCACGCCCGGTCCGGCCTGCTCGGCCGGGAGGTAGGGCACGGGCAGCGGCGAGAACTCGAGCACGCTCACCAGCTCGGGCACGTCGATGTGCTTGGGCGTGAGGCCCCCGCGCAGCACGTTGTCGGAGGCGGCCATCAGCTCCACGCCCGTGCCCGCGAGGTAGGCGTGGATGTTGCCTGCGGGCAGGTAGAGCACCTCGCCGCGGGCGAGGCGGACGCGGTTGAGCAGGAGCGAGAGCACGATGCCGGGGTCGCCCGGGTAGCTCTCGGCCAGGTCCCGGACCGTGGTCGTCTCGAGGCGGTCGTCGCCCGCGGACGCCGCGACGACCGCGGACACCAGCGCGGCGACCTCGGCACGGTCGCCGTCGGCGAGCAGCCACGACACGGCGCCGCGGAGGACCTCCGAGCCCTCGAGCGTCCGGGCGAACCGCGCGATCGCGGCCGCCTCCTCCGCCGGGGCGCGCCCGGCCAGCTCGGCGAGCAGCGCCCGGGCGTCCGCCGGCTCGCGGAAGCCGCAGAGCGCGTCGAAGCTCTCGCTGAGCGCGTAGATCAGCTCGGGCTTGTGGAACGGGTCCTTGTAGTTGCGATCGGCGGCGTCCCGCGGGATGCCGGCCTCCTCCTCCTCGACGAACCGGCGCCGGGCCCGCTCGGACGAGGGGTGGGCCTGGAGCGACAGCGGCCCGCCCGCGGCGAGGATCTTGAGCAGGAACGGCAGACGGGGAGCGCCCGAGACCGGATCGACCGACCCCTCCACTCCGGCGAGCGCCGCCTCGGGGTGCTCGGCGATCCACTCGGCGAGCGTGCCGGCGCCGACCGAGGCGGGGTCGAGGATGCGCGCGGGCGAGCCCGGGTGCGCGCCGAGCCAGAGCTCGGCCTCGGGGGCGCCGGAGGGCGCGGTGCCGAGGGCCTCCGAGATGCCGGTGAGCGAGCCCCAGGCGTAGTCGCGGGGGGTGTTGCCGATCGGGATGAACACGGGAGCGCTGGCCTTCCGTCCGAGGGGTGGGTCCGAGCCGCTCAGCCGGACGCGCCGGGGCCGCTCCGCTGCGACGCTAGCAGGATCCACAACGCGGGCCCGGGAGGAGGGCCCGCCTGTTGGTGCTCTCCGCCAGAGGACGCGGCACTCGCAGGCGCGCTTCGTACGCTGGGAGTAGCAGCACTGTCGCCGTCGGAGCGGTCGCCGTGCCGCATCCGACGAGCGAGGGAGCACAGAGCATGGACAGCACGACCTTCGAGACCCTGGGGGCCGACTTCTACGGGTTCGAGGCGGCGCTCACGCCCGCCGAGAAGGAGCTGCTGGTCGGCGTCCGCGCGTTCCTCGAGGAGCAGGTGCGGCCGATCGCCGACGAGTACTGGGAGCGCGCGGAGTTCCCGCGGCAGCTGATCCCCGGGATCCACGCCACCGGCGTCATCGGCCTCTCCTGGCCCGAGACCCGCGCGATCGAGAACTCCGCCGTGTTCCGCGGCTGGGTGGCGCTCGAGCTGGGCCGGGTGGACGCGGGCATCGCGACCTACGTCGGCGTGCAGAACGGCCTGGTGATGGGCACGGTCGGCGTCGCCGGCTCCGAGGAGCAGCGCGCCGAGTGGCTGCCGAAGCTCGCCTCGGGCGAGGTCGTCGGCGCCTTCGGCCTCACCGAGCCGCACTCCGGCTCCGACTCCGCCCAGGGCCTGCGCACCACCGCCCGCCGGGACGGCGACGACTGGATCCTCGACGGCGAGAAGCGCTGGATCGGCAACGCGACCTTCAGCGACGTGACCGTGATCTGGGCGAAGGACGCGGAGGACGGCCAGGTGAAGGGCTTCCTCGTCCCCACCTCGACGCCGGGCTACCGCGCCACCGCCATCGCGCGCAAGCAGAGCCTGCGCACGGTGCAGAACGCCGACATCGTGCTCGAGGGCGTCCGCGTCCCGGAGTCGCTGCGCCTGCAGGGCGCGAACTCGTTCCGCGACACCGCGAAGGTGCTCCGGCTCACCCGTGCCGAAGTCGCCTGGCAGGCCATCGGCGTCGCGATCGGCGCCTACGACGCGGCGCTGCGCTACGCGAAGGAGCGCGTGCAGTTCGGCAAGCCGCTCGTCGGGCACCAGCTGGTGCAGGACCTCCTGGTCAAGAGCATCGGCAACATCACGGCCAGCATCGCCCTGGCGACCCGCGTGTCCGAGATGCTCGACGCAGGCGAGCAGCGCGACGAGCACTCCGCCCTCGCGAAGGCCTACGCGACGGCCCGGATGCGCGAGACCGTCGCCTGGTGCCGCGAGGTGATGGGCGGCAACGGCATCGTCCTCGACTACGGCGTCGCCCGCTTCTTCGCCGACGCGGAGGCCCTCTACTCCTACGAGGGCACCCGCGAGATGAACACGCTGATCGTCGGCCGCTCGATCACCGGCGCCGCTGCGTTCGTCTGAGCCTCCCCGGCCGGGGAGGGTGCGGCGGCGCGCCCGGCACGCCGCCGCGCCGCCCCCGCTCCCTAGACTGGTCGCCATGATCCGACGCGCCGCCCCCGCCGCTCCCCGAGCGCTCGCGGTGGCGGTGCTGGCCGTGCTGCTGGCCGGCCAGTCGCTGCGGAACCTCGCCGGATGGTGGGGCTGGGGCGTCGTCGTCGCGGTGCTCCTGGGCGCCTCGATCGCCGTGCTCGTCCGCGCCCGCCCCCGCCTGCGCTGGGCCCGCACGCCGAAGTCGCTGGTCCTCTTCCTCGGGCTCGCGGTGCTCTCGCTGCTGTGGTCCGCCTATCCGGGAGCGAGCGCGATCGGAGTCACGGCGCAGCTCGCGACGACGCTCGGCGGCGTCGTCCTCGCCGTCACGCTGAGCAGCCGGGAGCTGCTCACGGCTCTCGGACGGGCCCTGCGCCTCTCCGTCGGCCTGTCGCTCCTCTTCGAGCTCGTGGTCGCGGTCGTCGTGCGGCAGCCCGTCCTGCCGTTCGGCGTCGAGCCTCCCGCCGACGGACCGACGCCCGACGCCTTCTACTGGTCGCAGGCCGCCCTCTTCACCGGCGAGCCCGTCCAGGGGATCGTCGGCAACCGCAACCTCCTCGGCTTCCTCGCCCTGCTCGGCCTGATCGTGATCGCGATCGAGCTGGCGGCCCACTCGATCCGGCGCCGGTGGGGAGCGGTCTGGGTCGCCCTGTTCGTCGCGACCCTCCTGCTCACCCGCTCGGCGACCGTCCTGCTCTGCCTCGTCGCCGTCGTCCTCGCGGCCGCGTTCGCGCTCTGGGCTCGCCGGAGGGGCGAGTCCCGCCGGCGTCCCGTCTACCTGACCGCCGCGGGGCTGGCGGTGGCGGCCGTCGCCGGAGGCGCCGCGGGCTGGGGCGCCCTCCTCGGCGTGCTCGGCAAGAGCGAGGACGCCACGGGCCGCCTCGACATCTGGGACTCGGTGATCGCGCTCACGCTGCAGCGTCCGGTCCTCGGCTGGGGCTGGGTCAGCTACTGGGCTCCCTGGGCCGCCCCGTTCGACACTCTCGCCGAGCGCAAGGGCGTGCTCTACCTGCAGGCCCACGACGCCTGGCTCGACGTCGCCCTCCAGCTGGGAGCGGTCGGCCTCGTCCTCTTCGCGGCGCTCGCCGTCTCGACGCTGTGGCGCTCCTGGTTCCGCGCGGTCGACCGCCCGCGGCGCGACGCGACCTCGACCCTCCCCTACACGGCCGTCAGCCTCGCTCCGCTGCTGATCGTGGTCGCCCTCCTGGTGCAGTCGCTGTTCGAGAGCCGGATCCTGATCGAGGGAGGCTGGCTGCTCCTCGTCCTCTTCGCGGTGCAGACCAAGCGACCGGCGACCGAGACGCCCGAGGTCCTCGCCGCGACCCCGCTCCCCCTCGCCGACGCCTCCCCGAGGCGATGAGGCCCCGCCGCCCCTCGCTCCCCGCCTCCGTCGCCGACGCGACGGCGTCCCCGCAGTTCGCGGCGGCCCTCGCGCAGACCACTCTCGTCACCGTCCTCTGCGCTCCGGCGGTCCGCGGACTCCTCGGCTGGCCCGGCTACATCGCCGCCGTCGCCACGCTCACCGCCCTCGCCGCGGTCATGCTCGTCCTGCGGCGCGGGCGGCTCGACTGGGAGGGCCTGCTGCCCACGAGCATCCTGGTGTTCCTCGGCTGGATCGCGCTCAGCGTGCTGTGGAGCGACTACACCTGGGCCACGGTCTCGAGTGTCGTCTACCAGTTCGCCCTGGCGTTCCTGGCGATCGCGATCGGCCTCACGCGCGACATCATCCAGATCATCCGCTCGGTCGGCGACGTGCTGCGGGTCGTGCTGATCGCCTCGCTGGCCGTGGAGGTGCTCTCGGGGGTGCTGATCGACCAGCCGCTGCGCTTCCTCGGCGTGGAGGGCCTGCTCGCGGTCGGCGGGCCGATCCAGGGACTCGTCGGCACGCGCAACCAGCTCGGGCTGGTCTGCCTGCTGGCGATCGTGACGTTCTCGGTGGAGCTGATGACCCGCTCCGTCGCCCGCGGGCCGGCCGTCGCCTCGCTCGCCCTCGCCGCGGTCACCCTCCTCTTCACGCGCTCCGCGGTGAGCGCGGGCGTGCTCGTCGTGGCCGTCGTCGTCGCCCTCGCTCTGCGCTGGGTGCGCCACGGCGACGGCACCCACCGTCGGCGGCGGCAGGTCGCGGTGCTCGGCGTCGCCGCAGCGGCCGCCCTCACCGTGTGGCTCCTGCGCTACCGGGTGATCGAGCTGCTGAACGCGGGCAGCGAGTTCGAGTTCCGGCTGCGGCTCTGGCAGCAGGTCTGGCGCTTCACGGACCTCGCTCCGATCGTCGGCTGGGGCTGGGTGGGCTACTGGCGGCCCGACCTCTACCCCTTCACCGCCATCGACTACCTCTCGGGCCGCCCGCACTCGTCGAGCCTCAACGCGCTCTTCGACGTGGCCCTGCAGGTCGGCGCGGTCGGGGTGGTCCTCTTCGTCGTGCTGATCGGCCTCGCGCTCTGGCGCTCCTGGCTGATCGCCTCCGAGCGCAAGGCGGTCGTGCACGTCTGGCCGGTGCTGGTGCTGACCGTGCTGATGGTCACCGCGCTGGCCGAGAGCTCGATCCTGCTCGACGCCGGCTGGCTGCTCGTGGTGCTCTGCGCGATGCGCGCGGCTCAGGGACTGAGCTGGCGCCGGCTCCTGCACCCGCGGGACTGACCGGACTCCTCAGCGCCCGCGCCGCCGCGCCACCTGGCGGAGCACGGCGAGGTGCTCCTCCCGGCAGCGCTCCCAGCTGAAGGACCGGGCGCGCTCGACGCCGAGCGGGCCGAGCTCGCCTGTCCGCTCGATCGCCTCGAGGATCCCGTCCGCGATCGAGCGCGGCTCGAGCGGATCGACGTAGACCGCGGCGTCCCCGCAGATCTCCGGGAGCGAGCCCGCGTCGGACGCGGCGACCGGGCATCCCGACGCCATCGCCTCGATGGGAGGGAGGCCGAAGCCCTCGTAGAGGCTCGGGAACGCCAGCACCGCGGCTCGGCGGTAGAGGTCGGCGAGCTCCTCCGGAGTGACGTGGCCGCGCCACTCGACGAAGTCCGGCAGCGGGCCGAGGCGGTCCAGATCCCCTCCGGTCAGCACGAGCCGGAGGGCGTGCCCCTGCTCCCGCAGGAGGCGCACCGCCTCGAACAGGCGGACGTGGTTCTTGTGCGGCCAGGCGCGCGCCGGGTAGAAGACGAAGTCCTCGCGTGTGCCCAGATTCGCGACGAAGCGCCGGGTGTCCACGCCGAGATGCGACACGTGGATCCGCTCCTCCGGGATGCCCAGCAGCTCGACGATCCGCCCCTTGGTGAAGGCGCTGATGGTGATGACCGCGTCGGCGCGGCGAGCGGTCGCCTCGTAGGCGAGCCGGCGGAAGACGCGCTCGACGCGGGGGAAGAGGTGCGGGAGGTCGCGGTGCTGCAGGTCGAACAGCATCTGCACGTGCCCCTGCCGCCGCGACGGCCACGGGAGCGGGACCGTGAACGGGAAGTAGAGCACCGCCTCCCGGCCGAGGCGCCGGCGCAGGCGCGGCGTGCGCAGGAGCGCCTGGAGCATCCCCACGGCCCGGCGGCGGTGGCCCGCACCGCTGACGACCCCCTCGGCCACGACCTCGGGCACGCCCTCGCTGAAGCCGCGCGCGTTCTCGGGGACGAGCACCTGCACGGCGGGCCCCTCCTCCCCCGGCCGCGGCGCAAGGAGGCGCGTGAGCGCGCGCGCGTAGGTCTCGCCGCCGCCCATCCCGCCCGGGTCGACGGTGAGCACGGCGAGCGTGACGGGGCGGAGTTCCGGCATGGCGTCCAATCGGTCCGAAGCCCGGCCAGGATACCGGCGGGCCGCATCGCTCCCGGCGCCCGGCCGTGCCCGTGGGTAGTATGTGTCCCGCTGTCATCGACCCCGACGAATTGGACCACCACGTGCCCCGCGCTTTGATCACCGGAATCACCGGCCAGGACGGCCTCTACCTCGCCGAGCTCCTCCTCTCGAAGGGCTACGAGGTCTTCGGGCTCGTCCGCGGGCAGAACAACCCCAAGTACGAGCTGGTCCGCCGCACCGTGCCCGAGGTGACCCTGCTCACCGGCGACCTGACCGACGTGTCGAGCCTCGTGCGCGTGCTCGCCGCCGCCCAGCCCGACGAGGTCTACAACCTTGGTGCGATCTCGTTCGTCGCCTACTCGTGGGAGAATGCGTCGCTCACCACCGATGTGACCGGCAAGGGCGTGCTCAACATCCTCGAGGCGACCCGCCTCTACGCCGGCTCCGACATGTCGCGCGTGAAGTTCTACCAGGCCTCCTCCTCCGAGATGTTCGGCAAGGTCCAGCAGGTCCCGCAGAGCGAGGAGACGCTGCTCTGGCCGCGCTCGCCCTACGGAGTGGCCAAGGTCTTCGGCCACTACATGACCATCAACTACCGCGAGTCGTACGGCATGCACGCCTCCTCCGGCATCCTCTTCAACCACGAGTCGCCCCGCCGCGGCCCGGAGTTCGTCACCCGCAAGATCAGCCTCGCGGTCGCCCGCATCAAGCTCGGCCTCCAGGAGACGCTGGAGCTCGGCAACCTCGACGCGAAGCGCGACTGGGGCTTCGCCGGCGACTACGTCGACGCGATGTGGCGCATGCTGCAGCAGCCCGAGGGCGACGACTACGTGGTCGCGACCGGCGAGACCCACGAGATCCGCGAGTACCTCGACATCGCCTTCAACCACGTCGGCATCGAGGACTGGACCCCGTACGTGACCCAGAACCCCGCGTTCATGCGTCCCGCCGAGGTGGACCTGCTGATCGGCGACCCGGCGAAGGCGCGCGATGTTCTCGGCTGGGAGCCGAAGGTCTCGTTCCCCGAGCTCGTGGCGATGATGGTCGAGAACGACCTCGCCGAGCAGTCCGCGCTGATCAAGTAGTCATGCCTGCCGCTCTCGTCACCGGAGCGAGCGGTCAGGACGGGGGCTACCTCGTCGAGCGCCTGCTCGCCGACGGCTGGGAGGTCTCCGCGCTCGTGCGCGGGACCGACGACGCCGCTCTTCCCGCCGCCGTCCGCGCCTTCGAGGGCGATCTCCGCGACGCCTCCGGCCTCGGCCGTATCGTCGCGGAGGCGCAGCCGGACACGGTCTTCCACCTCGCCGGCCTCTCCTCCGTCGCGCTCTCGTGGAAGGAGCCCGTGCTCACGGCCGAGGTGACCGGCACCGCGGTCGCCGCGCTCCTGGAGGCCTCGCTGGCGCTCCAGGAGTCGGCGGGCCGGGAGGTCCGCTTCGTCCAGGCCTCCTCCTCCGAGATCTTCGGGGCCGCGACCGAGAACCCGCAGACCGAGCGGACCCCGATCCGCCCCGTCTCCCCTTACGGAGCCGCGAAGGCGTTCGCGCACCACCTCGTCGCGGTCTACCGCGGCCGAGGGCTCCACGCCTCGTCCGGCATCCTCTACAACCACGAGTCGCCGCGTCGGCCGCTCGGCTTCGTCACCCGCAAGATCACCGCCGGAGTCGCGGCGATCGCGACGGGCGCCGAGTCGGAGCTCTCGCTCGGCAATCTCGACGCGCGCCGCGACTGGGGCTGGGCTCCCGACTACGTGGACGCCCTCGTGCGCGCTTCGCGCGCCGAGGAGGCGGGCGACTACGTCGTGGCGACCGGAGTCGCGCACTCGGTCCGCGACTTCGTCCGTGCCGCCTTCACCGCGGCCGGCATCGACGACTGGGAGCAGCGGGTCACGATCGACCCGCGGTTCGCGCGCCCCGTGGACGCCCCCGAGATGCGCGGGGACGCCTCCCGGGCCCGCGAAGTGCTCGGCTGGGCGCCGACCGTCGGCTTCGAGGAGATCGTCGCCCGCATGGTCGAGAACGACCTCGAGCTGGCGCGCCGCTCCCGCTGAGCCGCGCGCACCGCGTGCAGAAGGCCCTCGCTGCTGGAGCGGGGGCCTTCTGCACGCGGTGGATCGAGGACGCCTAGGCGGTCGCGTCCGACTGCTCGGCCCGGGCCCGCTCGTCGACGCCGTCTCCCTCGACGAGGTACGACCAGACGCGGGCGGCGTACTCGTCCCAGGTGCCGCCGTCGATCGCGAGCGCCTCCGCCGAGAGCCGCGCGTGCAGCTCGTCGTCGGTCAGCAGCCGCTCGAGGGCCGCGGCGATGTCGTGGTCGTCGTGCGGATCGACGAACAGCGCGCCGCCCGAGGCGGAGACCTCGTGCATGCTGCCGAATCCGGAGGTCACGACCGGGGTGCCGACCGAGATCGACTCCACGATCGGGAGACCGTAGCCCTCGTTGATCGAGGGGAACACGGTGCACCGGGCCAGGCGGTAGGCGCTCCAGAGCAGCGCGTCGGTGATCTTGGAGAGCGAGCGGACCGGACGGCCCTGGCCCTCGAGGACCTCGAGTCGGTACTCGAACTCGGCGCTGCTCCAGGCGTTGCCGCCGATGAAGACCAGGCTGAAGCGAACGCCCCGGCGCCAGAGCAGCTCGGCGGCCTGGAGCACCGCCAGGTGGTTCTTCCGCGGCTCGTGGCTGCCGACGCAGACGACGAGCGGGAGGTCACCGGTCACCAGCGAGCGCGCGGCGGTGGCCAGCTCCTCGTCCGAGACGCTCTCCGGCTGCGAGGGCAGCAGGATCGGCCGGATGTCCGGCCCCTGCATCCCGACGCTGCCGAGCATGTGGCGCCAGCCGGAGTACTCGGTCGCGGCCGCCTCGGAGATGGTCGCGATGCGGTCCATGTGCGACACAGCGACGAGCGTGCGCGAGAAGGCGGCGCTGATGCCGGTGCTCGCCGTCTCGGCGGTGGTGACCGGCACGCAGTCGAAGCCGATGGTGCCCGTGCGGTTGCCGCTGAACTCGGCGAGGGCGGAGACGCGCGACGTCCGCTCGTCCTCCACGGCGAGCTCGGGCAGGAGGTAGGTGCCCTGCCACGGGACGATCACGCGGGAGCGGTCCTCCGCGGCGTCGGGCACGTCGCCCGAGACGGCGTTCCGGCTCTGCTCCGGGGTGAGCATGACGAGCGACTCGTGGGTCGAGTCCCAGCCGGCGAGCAGGATCTCGTGGTCGCGCGTCCAGCGGACGAGGCTCTGGCGCACCACGCGCTGGATGCCCGTGGCCAGTCCCGTGCGCGCGGTGTGGTGAACGTCGACGACGACCGCGCCGACGACCACCTCGACCTCGGGGTGGTGGAAGCGGGCGAAGACCCGGTTCGAGGCGATGGTGGACGCGGCGTGGGTGAGCAGACCGGCGGTGCCGTCCAGCCGGGCCCGGCGGCGGCCGTCGACGACGTCCTCCCGGCGCGGGAGCGTGCCGCGGAGGACGGCGAGCACCAGCCAGACCTCGCGGTCGGTGGGGGCGGGCAGCAGAACGCTCAGCTGTCCCGTGAGGGCGTCGACGCTGCCCAGCGGCTCCACGGTGGGGGCCAGGGTGCGCACCAGGGTGGCGAGACGGTCGACCAGGTACTGCTTAGAGCGCACGGGGCGCCTCCTCGTGCTCGATGAGGGCCGAGGGGCCGATCAGGGCGGCCCACAGCTCCCGGGCGTAGTCGTCCCAGGTGCGCTCGGGCCGCTCGGCCGCCTCGAGGCGGAGCTCGTCGACGAGCTCCGGCGACGTCAGCAGGCGGCGCATGCCGTCGGTGATCTCCTCGTCGGACTCCGGGTCGATCAGGACGCATCCGCCGTGCTCGGCGATCTGCGCCGTGCTGCCGTAGCGCGAGGTCAGCACGGGGAGCCCGATCGACAGCGCCTCGGCGACCGGCAGGCCGTACCCCTCGTGCAGCGACGGGAACGCCAGGAACAGCGCCTCCCGGTAGCTCGCGATCAGGACGTCGTCGTCGGCTCCGCGGAGCACCTCGACCGGGCGTCCGGCGGCGACCAGCTCGCGCACGCGAGGATCGAAGACCTGGTGCGCCCACGGGTTGGCCCCGCCGATGAAGCGGACGCGGAAGCGCAGGCCCTCGCGCCAGAGGACCTCGGCGGCGTGCAGCACCGCGAGGTGGTTCTTGCGGGGCTCCTGGCTGCCGACGCAGAGCACGAGCGGCAGGCCGGACGCGCTCCGGCCCTCGGAGCGCAGGCCGTCCGGGAGCTCCACGGGCAGCGGGACCGGGACGACGGTCGGGCCGGTGAGGCCCTGAGCGGGGAGCGCTCGCACGAAGCCCTCGAACTCCAGCGCGGCCGCGGTGCTCACCGTGGCGACGCGCTCGGCGTGCTTGACCACGGAGAGGAAGTTGACGAAGCGCACCGTCTCCTCCGGCGGCACCGTGTCGGCGCTGACGACGGGGATGGCGTCGTGGCCGAGGACGACGACCTCGTTGCCGGAGTACTCGGCGAGGGCCGCGAGCGGCCCGCACTGGTTGTAGTCCGGCACCGAGGGGATGACGACGACGCTGCGGTAGGGCACGACGAACTCGATGCGCTCCGGATCGCCGTGCTCCCAGTCGCGCCGCCCGGCGGAGGACCAGTCGACGACGCGCTCGTGCTCGATCGCGCTCAGCCGCCGGAAGGACATCGATCCGTGGACCCAGGCGACCGGGACGATCTCGTGCTCGGCGTCCCAGCGGGACACGGTCTGGCGCACGACCCGCTGGACGCCGGTGTTGTGCCCGTGGCGGGCGGGGAAGTCGACGTCGATCAGGACGGCCCCGGTGACGACCTCGACGCGGGCGTCCAGATCGGCGAACCCGGTCGCGGTGCGGGAGCCCGCCTCGAGGAAGATGCGCAGCGCCGCCTCCTCGGAGGCGAGCTCGAGGGCGCGGCGGAACCAGTCGAACAGCTCGCTCGTCGGGTACGCGGCCGTGAACGACACCAGCGCGACCCAGGTCAGCTCGTCGTCCTGGCGCGAGCGGATCTCTCGGGCCACCTCGTCGAGGTACGGGCCGGGCCCGCGGGTGCGCAGCGAGGCGCGGCGCTCCTCGTCGAAGAGGAGCGCGCCGATCTGCTCCAGGCGCTGCAGCATCGCCTCCGTGCGGTGGGCGCGCACGGCGGCCGAGCCGGCGGCCGAGACCTGCGACCGGTCGCTCATCGCGCCCGACCGGACAGGCGGCGCTTCACGAAGCGCGCGCTGTGGCCGACGGCGCCCGACAGCCCGAGCTGCTCGACGCGGATCTGGAAGGTGCGCACCAGGCGGAGCGGCTTCGTCACCCGCCAGGAGAGGGTGCGCTCGAAGCCGGAGGCGGTCACTCCGCCCACCTGGATCCGCTCGACCCACTCGTCGAAGGGGTCGTTGAGGAGGGAGTCGACCTGCGCGCGCAGGCGGGCGAGCTCCTCGTCCGGGGACTCGGGCTCGGCGAGACGGGGCTCGATGGGAGCCCCGGACGTGCGGGCGGGCTCGGCCGGGACGGCGGCGGGAGCGGCGTCGCCGACGGCCGACTCGAGGCTCGGGTCGGGAGCGGGAGGAGCGTCCTCGCCCGTGCCGCCGAGGACGGGGGCGGGGTCCCCAGCGCTCTGCGGCGCCGGGTCCAGGGGGACGTCGGAAGGCTGCGTGGGCATGGCGAACACCTCGTTCGTGTCGTTCAGTCGGCGAGCGGGAGCAAGACTACCCGCCATGCGCCGCGCACCGGCACGCCAGCCAGGGGGCTCCAGGGTGGGCCGCACGTATAATGATGCGGTCCGTCGCCCGGCGGAGGCCGAGAGCTTGGAGTTCCATGCCCAGCAAAGCTGTGGATCGCGCGCGCGCGATCGCCGACGAGCCGTTCCAGATCGCCGGCACCACGTCGGCCGTCGGCGGCGGCTCGGGCGGCTTCGTCGCCTCCCTCGCCGAGATCCTGCGGCACCGCGAGCTGCTCCGCCTGCTCGTGGGGCGCGAGCTGAAGTCGCGCTACAAGGACAGCAGCCTGGGCTTCGTCTGGAGCCTCGTCCGGCCGCTGATCATGCTCCTCATCTACTACGTGGCGATCGGCCAGATCCTCGGGGCCTCTCGCGGCGTCCCGAACTTCGCGATCTTCGTCTTCTCGGGGCTCACCCTCTGGGGCCTGTTCAGCGAGATCGTGACCGCGGGCACCACGTCGATCCTCGGCAACGGCGGACTGATCAAGAAGGTGTACCTGCCGCGGGAGATCTTCCCGGTGGCGGCCATCGGCTCGGCCCTCTTCAACTTCGGTGTGCAGTTCGTCGTCCTGATCGCGGGAGCCGTCCTCACGGGCTCGCTGATCTTCGGCGTCCAGCTCCTCTACATCGTGCCCGCGCTGGCGATCGTGCTCGTGTACGGCCTCGCGCTGGCCCTGGCCCTCTCGGCCCTCAACGTCTACCTCCGCGACGTCCAGTTCCTCGTCGAGGTCGGGCTGCAGATCTTCTTCTGGCTCTCCCCCATCGTCTACGCGTGGAACTTCGTCGTCGCCGCCTCGACCGGAGCGGGCCACGGCTGGGCCGAGCAGCTCTACCTCATCAACCCGATCTCTAACGCGATCCTCGCCTTCCAGCGCGCGATCTGGGGAGACGGCTCGCGCGTCAGCATCATCGACGGCAACGAGATCGCCCCCCAGGTGTGGCCGCCGGACATGGAGCTGCGCCTTCTCATCGTCCTCGTCGTCGGGCTGGTGTTCGTGTGGATCGGCCACCGGATCTTCCGCCGCCTCGAGGGCAACTTCGCCCAGGAGATCTGATCGTGACCCTCACCAGCAAGCAGGAGTCCGTGCCCGCCTCCTCCGGCACCCCGACCGTCGTCCGGGTGCGCAACGCCTCCAAGCGCTTCGTCATCCGCAAGGACAAGTCGTTCAAGGAGCGGATCGTCAACTTCGGCCGCGGGCGCAAGCACCGTGACGAGTTCTGGGCACTCCGCGACGTCGACCTCGAGATCCCACTGGGCTCGACCGTCGGCCTCATCGGCGCGAACGGATCGGGCAAGAGCACGCTCCTCAAGCTCATCGGCGGCATCGTGCAGCCGACGACCGGCACCGTGGAGCGCCGCGGACGCCTCGCCGCGCTCCTCGAGCTCGGAGCGGGCTTCCACCCCGACCTCACCGGGCGCGAGAACGTCTACCTCAACGGCGCGATCCTCGGACTCTCGCGCAGCGAGCTGGACAGCAAGTTCGACTCGATCGTCGACTTCTCCGAGATCGCCGAGTTCATCGACACCCAGGTCAAGTTCTACTCGTCGGGCATGTACGTGCGGCTCGCCTTCGCTATCGCGATCCACACCGATCCCGACCTGCTGCTGGTCGACGAGGTGCTCGCCGTCGGCGACGAGCCGTTCCAGCGCAAGTGCATGGACCGCATCCGCGCCTTCCAGCGCGCGGGGAAGACCATCGTGCTGGTCACCCACTCGCTCGAGCAGGTCGGCGAGCTCTGCGACCGCACCATCGTCCTCGAGAAGGGCACCGTCGTCTTCGACGGCGAGACCTCGGAGGGGCTCCAGGTCCTCCGCGAGAGCTTCGAGGACCGTCGGGCCGCCCGCCAGGAACGCGAGGCCGAGGCCGCCGAGGCTGCGGACGAGCCCGCCCCCCAGCTCATCGAGATCCTGGGCTGCCGACTGCGCGGCGGATCCATCGAGCACGGCGGCACGGTCGTCCGCAGCGGCGAGACCCTCGAGTTCGACGTCACGGTGCGCACCAGCCGCCCGGTCGACGACTGGAACATCGGCATGGGCATCGACACGCCCCTCGGCCAGCGCGTCTTCGGGACGAACACCGAGCGCATCGGCACCCCGCTGAGCGCGGTCGACGGTGAGATGACGGTCACCTTCACCCTCCCCGACCTGCACCTCGGCGCCGGCAACTACGCCGTGCACGCCTCCTCGGCCACCTTCTCGCAGGGCGAGACCATGCGGATCCCGGTCGCCGCGACCTTCACGGTCGAGCGGGCCTCCGTGCACGACGGCGTCGTCGACATCGACTCCACCGTCCGCCTCAGCAGGCCGTGACCGCGCGGCGCCGCCGCCTCCTGGTCGACGCGACCGCCCTCGCGGCGCCGCGCCTGACCGGGGTCGGCCGCGTCCTGCTCGGCCTGCTGCACGCGCTGGACACCGACGCGACCGCCGCAGAGGTCGAGGTGCTCCTCGTCGTCCCGGCGAGCGAGGCGGGCTCGCTCGGGCGCTTCGGCTTCCGTACGCTGCGCGTCCGACCGGTGCCGCTGCCCCGGCCGGTGTGGAGCGCACTGACCCGAGTGCCCGCGCCGGGGATCGACCTCCTGCTCGGCCGCGGCGCCTACTTCTTCCCGAACTTCCGGAGCTGGCCGCTCGCCCGCTCCCGCTCGATCACCTTCGTGCACGACGTCTGCTTCGCTGTGATGCCCGAGCTCGTTCCGCGCGAGCGCCGAGAGCTGCTGTCGCGGTCCGTGCCCCGGTGGATCCGGCGCAGCGATCTGGTCCTGACCGGCACCCCGTCCTCCGCAGCCGAGGTCGAGAGCGCTCTGGGCGTCGATCCGGCGCGCGTCCGCGTGCTGCCGACCACGATCGACGCCGACCTCTTCCATGCCCGCGGCGAGGAGGAGGTGGCGCGGGTCCGCGCGGAGCACGGGCTCGGGTCCTACCTGCTCTTCGTCGGATCGATCGAGCGCCGCAAGAACCTCGTCACCCTGGTGGACGCGTACCGGCAGGCCGAGCGGCCGGAGAACCACACCCTGCTCCTGGTCGGCGGGGACGGCTGGGACAACGAGGACGTCCACTCCGCCGTCGCTCGCGCGGTCGCCGCAGGAGCCGACGTGCGCTTCGCCTCCTCCTACGTCGCCGACGAGGATCTGCCGGCCCTGCTCACGGGCGCCGACGCCGTCGCCATGCCCTCCTGGCACGAGGGCTTCGGCCTGCCCGCCCTCGAGGCCGTCGCCTGCGGCACCCCGGTGCTCGCGGCCGACATCCCCGGCCTCCGCGACGCGCTCGCCGGGCGGGAGTCCGCCGCCGTCTTCATCGACCCGGCGGACCGCACCGGGTGGTCGGCCGCGATCGGAGAGGCGCTGCGCCGTCCCCGGCGACTCGCACCGGAGCCGATCCCGGGGTGGGACCGCACCGCCCGGCGCCTGCTCGAGCTGGCCTTCGACGACCGCTGATCAGCGCCGGGTCGTGAACAGCAGCCAGCGCCCGGAGGCGGAGGCGACCTCGGGCTCGACGTCCCCCGTCGCCGCCTCGACGTAGGGCCGCCAGCCGTCGGGGTCGTCGGTGTAGCCGGCGGTGTCCACGTAGACGGCGCAGGCGCCGCTGCCCGCCACGGCGTCGGCGAACTCCGCGGGGTCGTCGACGTCGCCCCAGACGTCCCAGCCGTAGGTGCCCTCCACAGCCCCGTAGCTCCAGCGGAGGCGTCCCTCCTCGGTCGCGAGGTAGGGCAGCGCCTCGTCGTAGTCGGAGAGCGCTCCGATCCGCCCGCTGTCGGGGAAGCTCTTCAGGGGGAGCTCCACCACACCGCAGCCGTCGTCCAGCTGCGCGTCGGCCTCCGACACGAACGAGCGCATCTCGGAGTCGTCGGTCGGAGCGATCGGCACCGCGGCCGATACTCCGGCCAGCTGATCGATGACGGCGACGGCGGCGAGCAGCGCCGCCACGACGATCCGGACACCGCCACGGGCCGTGATCCGATCGAGCAGGAGCGCGAGCACGCCGAGGACGAGGACCGCGATGACGATCGACATCCGCGCCCACGCACGGATCGTCGGCCCCGCCACCAGCGAGACCACGACGCCCAGGCCCGTCACCGTGTAGAAGAGGAGCGCGGCCAGTGTCGCCACGGCGAGGACGCGCACGCGGGCGTCCGAGAAGAACCGGCCGACCGCGGTCGCACGGAGCGCCCGTCCGCCGCCGAGCGCGGTGATCGGAAGCGCCACGAGCGTGATCAGGAGCGCGACGCTGGCGAGGATCGAGAACCCGGGCGGCTCCGTCGTCGGCGCCACGCCGGACTGGCCCGCGTAGGTGTTCAGCAGGCCGTACCCCTGCGGCAGCCCGGTCCCCGACCAGGGCAGGCCCAGCAGCACGAGCTTGCCGGCGTAGGCCTCCGACTCCCCCACGGTCCGCGACGTGAAGTACGGGCTGTAGCGCTCCCCGAAGTCGAGCGAGAGCAGCAGCAGCGAGAGCCCGACGAACACGCCGAGCGCGAGGATCGGCACCGACGAGACCGCGAGCACGCGCAGCCGCTCGCGGGAGAGGAGCCCGGCGGCCGTGCTCACCGCCCAGGTCGCTCCGAGGACCAGGACCGCGAAGACGTAGTAGTAGCCGCCCGTGCTCGCCACCAGGAGCCCGAGCACGACTCCCGGGACGACGGAGCGCAGTACGCGGCTCCTCCGCGTCGCGCCCCGCTCGGCCCAGGCTCGGAGAGGATCGGTGCGCGGTCCGGCGACCATCAGCACCATCACGCCCAGGAGCGGGATCGCCCAGTAGTTGGCGAGGAACGCGTGGCCGAATCCGATCCGGAGGAAGTGGTACGGCAGCAGCGACAGCAGGACCGCGGAGAACGCCGCGACCCAGGGCCGCGTGCGGAGGGCGCGGAAGAACACGTAGCCGGTGACGGCGACCGTCGCGAACGTGCCCAGGTAGAAGACGTTCAGGAGCGTCGTCCCGTCGCGCACCACGAGGGCCAGGACCGACACGGCGAGGGCGGAGGCGACGTCGAACTGCGCGCTGAAGAAGGCGTTGAACCCGTCGGGGAAGCCGAGCGCCGCGTTGCCGTCGAACGGGAACGCCTGCGTGGCGCTGGTGAAGAGCGTGTAGTGCAGGATCTGGTCGTCGCCGCCCACGGTCCAGCGGGCCGTCAGGTCCTGCGGCCCGATCCCGAGCGCGAGCACGGCGGCGACGACCGAGACGAGGGCGGCGACGAGGGCCCATCCGAGCTCTACGAGCGTCCGGCGCCGCCGACTCGCCGTCCGCGGGCCGCGCACGTCAGTAGCCGCGCTCACGGCGCTGCTCCTCCACGCTGGTCTGGACGATCCGGTTCAGCTCGGTCTCGCCGTCGGTGCCCGCGTAGTCGTAGATGTCGAACCCCCCGCAGGCGACGATATCGGAGGGAGCGCCGAGCGTCCCGCGCGCGAGCCCCGCCCAGTCGGGCGAGCGGTCGGCCAGGACGAAGCTGTACTGCCGGTCGCGGTAGTCGCTCAGGTTGTTCATCCACAGCTGCACCGTGAAGTCGAAGTTGACCTGCTGGACGTGCAGCGAGGCCGGCCCGTAGAGGTCCAGCGGCCGCGTAGACCAGAACGAGCCGACGCCCGCGAGCTCGCGGCCGTCGATCCAGCGCTCCAGGCAGTCGGCGTCCGGGTCCGATCGCGCCTCGGCCGCCGCGGAGGCGACCGCCGTTGTGGTCGGCACGGCGGCGACGACGAGGCCTGCGGCGGCCAGCGGAGCGACGACGCGGACGACCGGCGCCAGCCGCGTGCCCGCAGCACGCCGGTGCGCCGCCGCGGCGCCGATCAGGGCGATCACGACCACGGTCGCGGTCACCGGGATCGGCATCAGGTAGCGGCTGACCGAGCTGCCGGTGAAGACCTGCACCACCAGGAGCACCGCCGTCTGCGCCGGCAGGAACGCGCACACCGCGAAGCGCGCACGGGCCGCCTCGTCGAGGGCGGCTCCCCGCGCCAGTCGGGCGGCACCGGCCACGACGACGGCGAGGGCCGCCAGCAGCAGCAGACCCAGCAGCGCCACCTCGAGCTTGCCGATCAGCGGCGCCTTCAGCACCAGGAACTGCACGATCAGGTCGTCCAGTGCCGTCCCGGCGAGCGGCAGCCGGAGGTACCCGCCGGCGTCGGTCCCGATCAGGAAGCCGAGCGGGACCCGCAGCGCGGCTCCGAGCGCGGCGGCCCCGAGGACCGTGCCCGCGACGATCATCACCGCTCGGGGAGCAGCGAGAGCGAGCACCAGCAGCACGACGAGGACCACCAGCAGGGGGCCGACGAACTGCACCAGGAGGAGCGGATCGGAGAGGGTCGTCGCGGCGACGGCCGCCCCGACCAGGAGCAGCGGACGCGCGGCCGGACGGCGCTCGCGCAGTGCGCCCAGAGCGACGGCGAGCCCGGCGAGGCCTGTGAGCACCGCGCCGTAGTAGTAGGTCGTGAGGAGGAAGGTGGTCGCCAGGGCCCCCTCGTTGTTGAGCGCGCGGCCCTCCGTCAAGCAGAGCACCAGCAGCACGGCGATGCCGGCGAGCGCGGCCGCGGGCCGCAGCCGGCGGTGCCGGTCCGCGACGAGCCGTCGCGCGAGCATCCGGAGCACGCCGTAGAGGAGGACGACGTTGAGCACGGCGTTGACCGCGAGCGCCGCCGCGGGATCGCCACCGGTCAGCAGCCACGCGACGCCGAAGACGGGGAGCTCGGGGAAGAGGAAGAGCTGGCTCGTCATCACCCACGCCGCCGGGCGGCCCTCGGTGAAGGACTGCAGGATCAGCGGCAGCGCCAGCGAGTCGCCGTCGCGGAAGAGCAGCGGCCGCCACGGCGTGCCGACCATGAATCCGAGCACGAGCAGGGTCCCGCTGACGACGACGGCGAGGGCGGCGAGCTCGAGGAGGGCCCTCCGGGTCCGAGGGGATCCCGTCGGACCCGCCGTCACCGGTGCTTCCCGCCGAACCGGATGGCCAGGACGAGCAGGAGGTTCTTCAGGAGGGTGTCGCTCGGGATCTTGGAGTTGCCGACCGTGCGGTCGAGGAAGACGATCGGGATCTCCTTCACTCCGCGGGCCCGGCGCAGCGCCCGGTACTTGAGCACGATCTGGAAGCCGTAGCCGGCTGCGCGGATCGTCTCGAGGTGGAGGGTGCGCAGGAGGTCCGCGCTGAAGAGGTTGAAGCCGCCGGTCCAGTCGGTGATCTTCGAGCCGAGGAAGAGGCGCGTGTAGAGGTTGCCGCCACCGCTCAGCAGCTTGCGGTCGAGCGTCCAGTCGGGAGTGCCCCCGCCCGCGATGTAGCGGGAGGCGACCACGAAGTCGGCGCCCGCGCGCACCTCGCGGAGGAAGGCGTCGATGTAGTCCGGGTCGTGCGAGAGGTCGGCGTCCATCTGCAGCAGGTAGTCGTAGCGGCGCTCGGCCGCGAGGAGGTGCTGGAAGGCCCAGATGTACGCCGCGCCGAGCCCCTCCTTCTTCTCGCGCGACAGCACGAGGACCTCGAAGGTGTCGGATCCGAGCTCGGCCGCGAGCTCGCGCGCGCGGTCCGCGGTGCCGTCGGGGGAGCTGTCGTCGATGACGGCGACGGTCACGTGGAAGTCAGGGTTGCGGGACGCCGCGAGCGCGACCCGCGGCAGCGCCGTCGCGATGTTCGCGACTTCGTTGTAGGTGGGGACGACGACGGCGAGGGAGCGCATGAGGCGGGGAGGATCCGTTCTTCCGGTGCACCGGCTGACCGGTGAGAGCCCTGCGAGTATAACGAGGCGGTGCTCGCGAGCCTCCGAGCGCGCCCCGCGGCCCGCCGCCCCGCCCGCGCACTCTCTCAGGAACATGGCACCGGCCGTTCGACCGCCCGGCAGGGCTCCGCGGTTACGATGGACGACAGTGCACGGCGGTTCACCCCTTGTTCGCCTGCCCCGATGGACGCCCGTCGGAGCCCGACGGTCGGGCATCGACGCCAGAGGGGGACGGGAAAGAGCACCGCAGATGAAGAGACTCCTCGAATCGCAGAAGGTCCGCTTCCTCATCGCGGGCTGCACCAACACGGCGATCGACTTCCTCATCCTCAACACGCTCGTGCTCCTGCTCGGTCTGCCGACCCTCGTCGCCAACGTCTTCTCCGTCCTGGTCGGCATCACGATCTCGTACGCGCTGAACCACTTCTTCGTCTTCCGCCACCCGGGCAGGGTCTCGGTCGCCACGTTCGCGAAGTTCTTCCTCGTCACCGGGTTCAGCTCGCTGGTCCTGCAGTCGGCGATCATCTACGGCTTCGAGGTCTTCTTCGACACCCGCTTCGGCAACTCGCTGCTCTTCCTCCCTAGCTCCGGCGAGAACGCCTTCCTCGCGATCAACATCGCCAAGGCCGTCGCCGTCCTCGTGGGACTGGTGTGGAACTTCTGCATGTACAAGTTCGTCGTCTTCCGCCGTCCGGCGCACGATGCGCTGCCCGCGATCGAGACGGTCTCCCCCGCCGCCGTGGCCGTCAGCACCGAGCCCGTCGACATCGTCCGCTGAGGGCCGCAGGCTCCCGGGCCCCGCTCGAGCCGCGTGCTAGCCTCGTCGAGTTCTTCCGACGGGGCACTCCTCCCGTCGACGCCGCACCACCCGGAGGCTCCCATCGCCCGCTCGACGTTGCCCATCGCGGTCGTCGTCGTCACCCACTTCTCGGGTGAGGTCCTCCGCGCGTGCCTCGAGTCCGTGCCGGAGGCGACGGAGCACGACGTGCGCATCGTGGTGGTCGACAACCTGACCACGGACGACTCCGTCCGCAGCGTCGTCGAGCGCCTGCCGCAGGTCGAGTTCCACGAGACCGGGCAGAACCTCGGCTACGGCCGGGCCGTCAACTACGCGGTCGAGCGCCTCGGGCCCGAAGTGGAGTGGATCCTGGTGACCAACCCGGACACGGTCTTCCTCCCCGGCTCGATCGACGCCCTCTACGCCGCCGCGACGGCGGACGACCGGATCGGCTCGATCGGGCCCCGGATCCTCGACTCCGACGGCACGATCTACCCCTCCGCCCGCGCTCTGCCCTCGCTCGGCACGGGCGTCGGGCACGCCGTCTTCGCCCACGTCTGGCCCGGCAACCCGTGGTCGGCGACCTACCGGCGCTCGCGCGCGGTCGAGACCCTCCGCCACGGCCGGATGGAGGCGGGCTGGCTCTCCGGCGCCTGCGTGATGGTGCGCCGCACGGCCTTCGAGGAGATCGGCGGGTTCGACGACCGCTACTTCATGTACTTCGAGGACGTCCAGCTGGGCGACTCGCTCGGACAGCGCGGGTGGACCAACGTCTACCTCGCCGACGCGGTCGTCTTCCACCTCGGCGGGCACTCCACCCGCCTGGCCTCGGCGCGGATGCTCGCGGTCCACCACCGCAGCGCCTACCTCTACCTCGCGCAGAAGTACGGGGCCTGGTACCAGGCGCCGATCCGTGCGGCGGTGCGCGCCGGGCTGGGCGCCCGGGTCGCGCTGATGCGCCTGCGCTCGAAGAGCTGATCCGGTCCGGTCGGGCGTGCCGCCTGGCCGGCGCCGGGCGGCCCGTCCGCCGGATCGGCGGTCAGGACGCGGAGTCGAGCTCCGTGTAGAAGGCCCGCGCCTCGTCCCAGGTCGGCAGCAGGCCCTGCGCCTCGGCCTCGGCCAGCGTCGGTGCGTCGGTGTCCTTCGGTGAGAGGAGCAGCTCGCCGGCCTCCTCCGGGAAGCGCAGGCCGATCTGCTCGTCGAGCGGGTCGATCCCCTTCTCCCGCACCGGGTCGAAGGTGGCGTTCACGAGGTACGAGACCACGGCGCCCTCGGTCAGCGCCACGAAGGCGTGCGCGACGCCCTCGGCGATGTAGACGGAGCGGCGGTCGACGTCGTCGAGCAGGATCGACTCCCAGCGCCCGAAGGTCGGCGACCCGACGCGCACGTCGATCACGTAGTCGAGGACCGCGCCGGAGAAGCACGAGACGTACTTGGCCTGCGACGGCGGGATCTGCGCGAAGTGGATGCCGCGGACGGTGCCGCGCCGCGAGACGGAGGTGTTGCCCTGCCGCAGCGAGAGCGGGTGCCCGACCTTCTCGGCCAGGCGGTCGAAGCGGTAGAACTCGTAGAAGACCCCGCGATCGTCGGGGAACTGGCGCGGAGTCACTTCGTAGACGTCGGGGATGTCGAGCTCTTGGATCTGCACGGTCGCCAGTTTAACGACGGCGTGTCACGGGCCCGCGACGCCTCTCTGCGCCACCCGGCGGCGTGCCGGAGCGCCGACCGTCGGCCGACGGACCGCTCGGGCATGATGAGGAGGTGACCTTCCTCATCACGGGCGCCTCCGGCATGCTCGGCACCGACCTGCGCGCGGCCCTCGGCTCCCGCCCCAGCACCGCCCTCGGCCGCTCCGACCTCGACGTGACCGACCTCGACGCCGTGCGCGCCGCCGTCGCGGGACACGACGCCGTGGTGAACTGCGCCGCGTACACCTGCGTCGACGACGCCGAGACCGACGAGGAGGAGGCGCACCGCGTCAACGCCGTCGGAGCGCGCAACCTCGCCCTCGCCACCGCCGAGACGGGAGCCGCACTCGTGCAGGTCTCCACCGACTACGTCTTCGACGGCTCCGCGACGACCCCCTACTCCGAGGACCACCCCCGGAACCCGATCTCGGCCTACGGCCGCACGAAGGCCGAGGGCGAGCGCCTGGTGCTCGATGCCAACCCGGACCGCGGGTACGTCGTCCGCACGGCCTGGCTCTACGGCGAGCACGGCGGCAACTTCGCGAAGACGATGGTGCGACTGGCGGGCGCGCACGAGACGCTGACCGTGGTCGACGACCAGCACGGCCAGCCCACCTGGACCGCCGACCTCGCCGCGCGCCTGATCGAGCTGGTCGACGCGGAGGCCCCGGCCGGCGTCTACCACGGCACCAGCTCCGGCGAGACGACCTGGCTCGGCTTCGCCCGTGCCGTCTTCGCCAAGGCGGGCCTGGATCCCGAGCGCCTGCGCCCGACCGACAGCGGCTCGTTCGTCCGCCCCGCTCCGCGTCCGGCCTACTCGGTCCTCGGACACGACGGCTGGAGCCGGGCGGGCCTGCCGCCGCTGCGCTCCTGGCAGGACGCGCTCGCCGCCGCACCCCTCGAGGCGGTGACCCCGTGACCACCACTCTCCGCGTCGTCGTCGACCAGATGCTCGCCCGCGTGCCCGGCGGCATCGGCCGCTACACCGAGGAGCTCACCCGCGAGCTGATCGCGACGGCTCCCCGCGACTGCGAGGTGGAGGCCGTCGTCTCCGCCCACCCGCCCGAGAAGGAGGAGGAGCTGCGCCTGCGCCTGCCCGGCCTCGCGCGCATCCACCGGCTGCCGCTCGGGCGCCGCGAGCTCTCGCGCGCCTGGCAGTACGGGATCGCCATCCCGGCCGGCGGCGGCATGATCCACGCCCCGAGCCTCTTCGCACCGCTGCGCAGCCACGACGGGAGCGAGGGCGAGCAGATCGCCGTCACGATCCACGACACGGTGCCGTGGACGCATCCCGAGACTCTCACCCCCCACGGCGCGAAGTGGCACCGGGCGATGGCCAAGCGCGCCCGCAAGCACGCGGACGCCGTCGTCGTCCCCACTCACGCGGTCGCCCACCAGCTCTCCCAGCTGATGGACTTCGGCGATCGACTGCGCGTGATCGGCGGAGCCGTCGGCTCCGGCCTGGTCGTCCCGGAGGACGCCGACGAGCGCGCCACGGCGCTGGGCCTCCCCCCGGAGTACGTGCTGAGCGTCGGCACGCTGGAGCCGCGCAAGGGCCTGGTCTCGCTGATCGCGGCCTTCGGAGGAGCGTCCGCCCCGGCGATCCCGCTGCTCCTGGTCGGCCCGACCGGCTGGGGCGACCTGGACGTGGCCTCCGTCGCCGACGAGCAGGGCCTCGACGAGACGCGCGTGCGCGCCCTGGGAGTCCTCAGCGACGCCGACCTCTCCGTCGTCCTCTCCCGGGCCACCCTCTTCGTCTACCCGAGCATCGCCGAGGGCTTCGGCCTGCCCGTGCTCGAGGCGATGCACTTCGGAGTGCCGGTGGTGCACTCCGACGACCCCGCGCTGATGGAGGTCGCCGCGGACGCCGGCGTCGCCGTCGAGCGCGGCGACGCGAAGGACTACCCGGACCGCCTCGCCCTCGCCATGAGCAGCGTGCTCGCCGACACCGGTCTGCGCGAGCGGATGTCGGTGGCCGGCCGCGACCGCTCCCGCGCCTTCAGCTGGCGCGACTCCGCGGAGCGCGTCTGGGCGCTGCACGCCGACCTCTGAGGCGTGCGGCACCCGGCCGTCTACGGCGCGGAGTCGCCCGACAGTCCGGCACTCACCAGCGAGTGCACGACGTCGTAGTCCGGGTCCTCCGGGTCGACGGCCGGCGGGACCAGCTCGATCGGATCCACCGGCTGCGACTTCGTCTTGAGCCCCAGCTGCACGAAGTAGCCGAGCATCCCCTGCGGGACGTCCGTCTTGATGACCTGGGACCCGGCGGACGCGACGTCCTGGAACTTGGCGAGGACGTTGCCCGGCTCGAACTGGGCGAGCAGCGCCTCCTGCACCTGCCGCTGGCGCGCCATCCGGTCGTAGTCGCTCGTGGTGTAGCGCGAGCGGGCGTAGGCGAGGGCCTGCTCGCCGTTGAAGTGCCAGTGCCCGGGATCGATCCACTGGTTGACGCCCTGCATCACGCCGTCGGAGTCGGGCAGCCCGCCCAGGGGCAGCGGCTCGTCGGCCACGTAGTCGATGTCGATGCCGCCGAGCGCGTCGATCAGCTGGGCGAAGCCCTCCATGTCGATCAGCGCGTAGTACTGGATCCTCAGGTCGAGGATGCCCTCGACCGCGTCGCGCATCGCCTCGATGCCGGGCTCGCTGCCGTGGTCGACGGCGTCGGGGTAGAGCTCCGGGTGCTTCAGCTCGACCTCGGTGTAGACCGAGTTGAGCTTGCAGACGTCGACGGCGCAGTTGTCGGTGTCGTAGCCGTCGGGGTAGAGCTCGTGCATCGGGCTGGTCTCGGGGAACGGGAAGTCGACGAACTCGCGCGAGACGCCGATGATCGAGGCCTTGCCGCTCGACGCGTCGATGCTGACCACCGAGATGCTGTCGGGGCGCAGACCGTCGCGGTCCTCCCCCGCGTCGCCGCCGAGGAGCATCACGTTGTAGCGGCCGTCGATCGGCTGCTCGATCGCTCCGCCGCCGAAGATCGACGACAGCGTCCCCCGGGTCACGCCGAGCAGGTAGGTGCCGTAGGCGGTGGTGCCGACCGAGACCGCCATCAGCGCGATCGTCGCGAACGCGAGCACGCCGCGCATCCGCGGGCGCACCCGGACGACGCGGATCAGGCGGAGGGTGTCGAGCGTCAGCACGGCCCAGACCACCCCGTAGACGACGAGCGCGGCCTGGAGCGCGAGCATCGAGAGGTCGAAGGTCGCGAGCGTGTAGAGGCCGGTCGGGAAGACGAAGTAGAGGAGCACCGCGACCAGGAGGGCGACCCAGAGCCCGAGGGTGAAGCCGAGCCCCAGGCGCCCGAGCCGGCGGTTGCCCGCCAGGACCTGAGCGGACCCGGGCACCAGCAGGTTGACGATCAGCAGCCACCACGCCCGCCGCGTCATGAAGGCGCGGGAGGCGACGTCCGGGTGCCGCAGCGGCAGGGCGACGGCCGTCACAGGCCCGCCACCAGGGCGTCGTTCTTCGCGGCGACCTGCACCTCGAGGTCGGCGGCGAAGGCGTCGAGCGCTGCGGAGAGGGCGTCGTCCGCGGTCGCGAGGATCTTCACCGCGAGCAGTCCGGCGTTCCGCGCTCCGCCGATGGAGACGGTGGCGACGGGGACGCCCGCGGGCATCTGCACGATCGAGAGGAGGGAGTCGAGCCCGTCGAGGCGGGCGAGCGGGACCGGTACTCCGACGACGGGGAGCGAGGTCACGGCGGCGAGCATGCCGGGGAGGTGGGCGGCTCCGCCCGCCCCGGCGATGACGACCTTCAGGCCGCGGCCGCGGGCCTCGCGTCCGTACGCGATCATCGCCTCCGGGGTGCGGTGCGCGGAGACGACCCGGACCTCGTGCGCCACGCCGAACTCGGCGAGGACGGTGGACGCCGCCTGCATGACGGACCAGTCCGAGTCCGAGCCCATCACGACGCCGACGAGCGGCGCAGGCCCGTTCACGAGCGCGTCCGCGCTCACGAGAGGGCTCCGGCAGGGGTCGGGGAGGTCGGCAGGCTCGTCACGGCGACCATCGTACGGGTCAGTCCGTGAGAACGGCCGCCGCCGCGCGAGCCTCGTAGACCACGAGGTCGAGGTCGTCGCCGCCGGCGTTCACGTGCCCGACCTTGCGGCCCGGTCGCGGCTCCTTGCCGTAGTTGTGCACCTTCACACCCGGGTGATCGGCGAGCACCCGCGGGTAGCGGTCGGTCAGCGACTCCCCCACCGGGCCGCCGAGCACGTTGACCATCACGGTCCACGGGTCGCGGCAGCCCGTCGCGCCGAGCGGCAGGTCGAGGACCGCGCGCAGGTGCTGCTCGAACTGCGACGTGGTCGATCCGTCCATCGTCCAGTGGCCGCTGTTGTGCGGGCGCATGGCCAGCTCGTTGACCAGGATCCGGTCGTCCGTCGTCTCGAACAGCTCGACGGCCAGGACGCCGGTGACCCCGAGGCTGTCGGCGATCGTCTGCGCGATCTCGGCCGCGGCGGCTGCGAGCCGGCCGGCGGACGCGGGGGCCGGAGCGATCACCTCGGCGCAGACGCCGTCGCGCTGCACGGACTCCACCACCGGCCAGAGGATGCTCTCGCCGGAGGGACGCCGGGCGACGAGCTGCGCGAGCTCGCGGCGGAAGCCCACCAGCTCCTCGACCAGGAGCGAGCCGCCCCGGCCGTCCTCGGCGAGGGCGGTGAACCAGTCGTCCGCCTCGTGGGCGCCGCGCACCACGCGAACGCCCTTGCCGTCGTAGCCGCCGCGCGCGGTCTTCACCACGGCGCTGCCGCCGTGCTCGGCCAGGAACTCCCCCAGCTCCTCGGCGGAGGAGACCTCGGCCCACTCGGGCACGGGCACGCCGAGCTCGGTCAGGCGGCGCCGCATCATCAGCTTGTCCTGGGCGAACAGCAGGGCGTCGGGCCCGGGGTGCACGGCGACGCCGCGGGCGACGAGCTCGCGGAGGATCGGCTGGGGAACGTGCTCGTGGTCGAACGTGACCACGTCCACGGTCTCGGCGAAGGCGAGCACGGTCGCCTCGTCGCGGTGGTCGCCGACCCGTGTCGCGGCGAGCCCCGCCGGGGCGCCCTCGCTCTCGGCGAGCACGGCGATCTCGATGCCGAGCTCCACCGCCGCGGGGATCATCATCCGAGCGAGCTGGCCGCCCCCGATCACGCCGACGCGCATGGCGCTCCTCCGTCTCCGCCCGCTGGCGCGGGGCGGCTCCATGCTACCGAGGCCCCGACGCGCTCACGCGGGCGGCGGCCACTCCTGCTCGAGAGCGGGAGCCGCGCCGATCGCCTCCCGCAGCAGGTCGGCCGTGAGCTCCGGATCCGGCAGGTCCCGCAGCACGAACACCTCGGCTCCCGCCTGCAGGATCCGGACGTCGCCGCACCGGGCGAGGCGCTGGCCGAGGGAGCGCTCGACCGCGACCTCCATCCTCCGATCGAAGACCACCTCGGCCCGCCGGATCGACGCCACGCCCCGGCGCGCGCTGAGGCCGGAGGCGGTCACGCGGTAGCGCACGCTCGCCCAGCCCGCGATCCCGGGAGCGCAGAGGAGCAGCACCAGAAGTGCGGTGCCGAGCCCGATGATCCAGCGCTGCAGGGCGAGCTCGAACTGCGCGGCGAAGTAGAAGCCCGTCCACGTGAGCAGGAGGAGGCCGACGACCGGTGCGACCGCCCGGCGGGCGCGCGGGGTCAGCCGCGCCAGCTCGCGGTCGGCGGGGTCGGTCCTGGCCATCAGGAGCGCAGATGCGTGACGTCGCCGGCCGTGAACGAGCGCAGCGCGCCGCCCTGATCGAGCAGGAGCGAGCCGTTTGGGGCGAGTGCGGCGGCGGTCCCCTCCTCCTGCGTGCCGTCAGGCAGCTCGAGCCGGACGCGCGTTCCGAGGGTGCCGCAGGAGGCGCGGACGGCGGCGGCCGCTCCGGAGGCCTCGGCGTCGCCCTGGGCGAGCAGCGGAGCCAGCAGACCCTGGAACCCGGTCAGGAACGCGGCGAGCACCTCGTCGGCGCTCGTCGTCCGCGCTCCGGCGAGGGCGAGCGAGGTGGCGGACGGGACCGGCAGCTCCGCCTCCGTCAGCAGCAGGTTCACGCCCGTGCCGACGACGACCCGCCCGTCCGGCAGGCGCTCGGCGAGGATCCCCGCGACCTTCAGGCCGTCGATCAGGACGTCGTTGGGCCACTTGACGGCGACGTCCCCGTCGACGAGGGGTGCGAGGGCCCGGGCGAGAGCGGCGCCGGCCACGAGCGGCAGCCAGCCGGAGGCCTCGGCGCCGAGGGCGGAGGCGTCGACCAGCGTCGAGGCCGCGAGCGTGCGGCCCGCGGGCGCCTGCCAGACGCGCCCCAGCCGGCCGCGCCCGGCGCGCTGGTCGCCGGTGGCGACGACGGAGAGGTGCGGCCACGCGGCGGGGTCGGCGGCCGCCCGCTCGCGGAGCTCGTCGTTCGTCGACCCCGCCGACTCGAGCGCGAGGACGCGGGGAGAGACGGCGGAGGCGAGCGGGAGGAGCATGCCGCCACGGTAGCGGCGGCTCCCGCGAGGCCGCTCCGAGCGCCGCGCGCGACGGCCCGCCCTTGTCCGGATCCTCCCGTTCGGAGCGGCCCTCCCTGTGCGAGTGCGACAAGAGGAGGCGTCCGCCCCGCCGGTAGGGTGAGCGGGTGACCGCGAACACCGAACGTCCCGCGCCCGATCTGTACACGACCGCGGGGAAGATCGCGGACCTCAGGAACCGCTACCACGAGGCCGTCACGGCCAGTGGCGAGGCGGCGATCGAGAAGCAGCACGCCAAGGGCAAGATGACCGCACGGGAGCGGATCGACACTCTCCTCGACCCGGGCTCGTTCGTCGAGCTGGACGAGTTCGTGCGCCACCGCACCCACGCCTTCGGCATGGAGAAGAAGCGCCCCTACGGCGACGCCGTCGTCACCGGGACCGGCACCATCCACGGCCGCCAGGTCGCCGTGTACTCGCAGGACTTCACGATCTTCGGCGGCTCGCTCGGCGAGGTGGCCGGCGAGAAGATCATCAAGGTGATGGACCTCGCCCTGAAGACCGGCGTCCCGATCATCGGCATCCTCGACTCCGGCGGAGCACGGATCCAGGAGGGCGTGGTCGCCCTCGGCAAGTACGGCGAGATCTTCCGCCGCAACACCGCGGCGAGCGGCGTGATCCCCCAGATCTCGATCATCTGCGGCCCGGCCGCGGGAGGCGCGGTCTACTCCCCCGCCCTGACCGACTTCGTGATCATGGTCGACAAGACCAGCCAGATGTTCGTCACCGGGCCCGACGTGATCAAGACCGTCACCGGCGAGGACGTCGGCATGGAGGAGCTCGGCGGTGCGCTGACCCACAACAAGATCTCGGGCGTCTCGCACTACCTCGCGAGCGACGAGAACGACGCGCTCGACTACGCGCGGACGCTCCTCTCCTTCCTCCCGGACAACAACCTGTCGCCGGTCCCCGTCTTCGAGACCGAGGTCGACCTCGAGACGACCGACGCGGACCGCTTCCTCGACACGGTCATCCCGGACAGCCCGAACCAGCCGTACGACATGCGCGCCGTCATCGAGCACATCGTCGACGAGGGCGACTTCCTCGAGGTGCAGCCGCTGTTCGCGCCGAACATCGTGATCGGCTTCGGCCGCGTCGAGGGCCGCTCCGTCGGCATCATCGCGAACCAGCCGAGCGCCATGGCGGGCACGCTGAACATCGAGGCGGGCGAGAAGGCGTCCCGCTTCGTCCGCTTCTGCGACGCGTTCTCGCTGCCGATCCTGACCCTGGTCGACGTCCCGGGCTACCTGCCCGGCACCGACCAGGAGTGGACCGGCGTCATCCGCCGCGGCGCGAAGCTGCTCTACGCCTACGCCGAGGCGACCGTGCCGCTGGTCACGGTCATCCTGCGCAAGGCCTACGGCGGCGCGTACATCGTGATGGGGTCCAAGCAGCTGGGAGCCGACATCAACCTCGCGTGGCCGACCGCCGAGATCGCCGTCATGGGAGGCCAGGGCGCGGTGAACATCCTCTACCGCAACGAGATCCGCAAGGCGGAGGAGGCCGGCGAGGACGTCGCAGCCGTCCGGACGCGCCTGGCGAACGAGTACACCTACAACGTCGCGAGCCCGTTCCTCGCGGCCGAGCGCGGCGAGCTCGACGGCGTGATCGAGCCCTCGGCGACGCGTGTCTCCGTCATCAAGGCGCTGCGGGCGCTGCGCACCAAGCGCGCCAACCTGCCCGCGAAGAAGCACGGCAACATCCCGCTCTGACCCGGCTCGCTCGGACGCCGCGGCAGGAGACGGGAGACCGTCCGTGCCGCGGCGTTCCGCTGCGACCGCCTCCTCACGGGGCGGAGGGGCGGAACGATCAGTCGGAGGAGCCGGGCCCGGTCCGTCGGGCAGCGGACTCCGCGGGAGCATCGGGCCGCACGACGGGAGCGTCCGGCTCCGCGGCCGGAGCATCCGGCTTCCCTGTCGCGGAATCGGGCTTCGCTTCCCGGGCATCCGCCTTCGTCGCCGGAGCACCCGCCTTCACCGCAGGACCGTCCGGCTCGGCTGCCGGAGCACCCGCCTTCACCGCCGGAGCGCCTGCCTTCGCGGCCGGAGCATCCGGCTTCGCCGCGGGTGCCTCGGACGGCTTCTCCTCCGGCTTCGCCCCGACCACCCGCGCGAACGCCAGCGCCTGCGCGGCGGAGAGGTCGGGCAGATAGGCGCGACCCAGCGCGGCTCCGATCCGGGGCAGCTGCAGCGCGTCGGGGTAGGTCATCCAGAGGCCCGCGTAGCGCGGGTGGAACTTGGCCTTGAAGCGGAACAGCGACGTGAAGCCGTAGGCCGGCTCGAGCGTCCGCGAGAGGAACTCGAGCAGGCGCGAGAGGACCGTCGGCTCCGGAGGCTCCTCCCCCTCCTCGACCGGTGCGGTGGCGAGCGGTGCGCCCGAGAGCGAGAGGAACTCGGCACCCTCCTCCTTGACGCGCAGCGCCGCGGAGGCGATGAGGAACTCCATGATGCCGGGCATCGAGTCGTCGGAGCGGCGCATGAAGTCGAGGGTCCAGCCGACCACGCGACCCTCCCTGTGCACGGGCAGCCAGCTCGTCACTCCCTGCAGCACGCCGTCCGGTCCGACCGCGAGCAGGAGGGCGACGTCGGGATCGCGGACCTCGTCGATGCCGCCGAGGGTGAAGCCCATCTCGGGCAGCGCCTTCTCGGCGACCCAGCGCTCCGACAGGTCGACGATCTGGTTGGCCATGCCGAGGGAGAGCTCGGGCCAGCTGGTCCACTGCGCCTCGATGCCCAGCTTGATGCCGCGCGTGAGCGGGTAGCGCACCTTCTGCCACCGCTTGCCGGTGAGCTCGAAGGAGGAGAGCTCGATGATCGTCTCCTCGCCGACCGAGAGGCGCGACCAGCCGAGCCGGTCGAAGACGGGGAGCAGCTCGTCGTGGATGCTGTAGAAGACGGGCGTCCAGCTGCGCTCGTCGCAGAAACGCACGAACTCGGCCACGACGTCCTCCCGCCGCTCGGGAGCGCAGGCCGGGTCGGAGAGGGTGATCGCCACGCCGCCGATCACCCGGTAGGCGACTCCGCCGGTCCCGTCGGCCGAGATCCAGTGCGCGTTGCCCTCCCAGGTCCCCTGATGGCCGAGGCTGCCGGCGCCGTGCAGGGACAGGAGCGCGCGGTACCGCGCCTCGTCGCCGCGGTTCCGCTGCACGTCGGTGGCCCGGAGCAGGGCGACCACCGCGACGACGACCACGAGCCAGAACACCGGGCCGACCCACTCGAAGACGATCCGCGCGACGGGCTCCCGCGGCACGGCGAGCAGTCCGGCGCCGCCGAGGAAGCTCACCGGGACGAAGCGCAGCAGCCCGTCCAGGAGGAGTCTCCCGAGGCCCAGGAGCGGCTCGAAGCTCGTGCGCACGCCGGCCGAGAGCGCCAGGTAGCCGCCGAGGGACACGACGAAGGCGATGGCGACGACCCGCGTCCAGAGCCTCGCGGCGGCACGGGGCGCGCGGATGCGGAAGTGCCTCCTCCCGATCACGAGCATCGCCACGACGGCCAGCGGCACCAGCACCGTCGTCGCCACCCAGAGCAGGTACTCGGCGTAGTACAGGAACTCGGGGTGACGGGCGGCGCGCTGGAGGGAGAAGACCTCCAGGATCGCGATCGCGATGTTCACCCCGACCGCCAGCAGCAGGCCCAGGCGGCGCCCGGAGCGCAGGCCGTAGGCGGCGACGAGCAGGAGGACGAGCGGGACGAACGTCAGCAGGATCGGCCCGGGGGCGACCAGGCTCAGCTTCACGTGGTGCGCGCAGTGCCGGAGGGCGCGGCTGCACGGGTCCTCGAGGTCCGTCGTCCCCGTGAAGGCGCTCTGCAGCAGTCGGCCGAGGAACGAGAACGGACCGTAGCCCGAGTCGGAGAGGACGGCGACGAGCGGACCGATCGCGGTGACGACGACGACCGCCGCCAGCAGCCCCCGGGACTCGCGGTGCGAGCTCGGCGCCGGACGCTGCGGACGCAGCCCCGACGCTCCCCGCGCGAGCACCGCGCCGAGCACGAGCCCCGCGCCGCCCGCGAGGAGCCGGTACGCGTCGGCGGAGTCGCCCGCGTAGAGCACGAACATCAGCACGACGGCGAAGACGGTCACCCGGAGCCTGCGACGCCACAGAGCGCCCATGAAGGCGGTCGAGGCGATGAGGGCGCCGACCGCGCCGATCAGCGGGTCGAAGGTGTGGTCGCCGACGGTGTCGCCCGCCCACCACTCCCCGACGAGAGCGCCGATCGACTGCACGGAGGACCCGACGACGATCCCGACGGCGCCGGTCACGAGGAAGGCGAGGAGGGTGCGGGCCGAGCCGAGGCGGCGCTCCGCGGCGAGGAGCATCGGGAGCACCAGCACGACGTCCAGGAGCAGCTGCAGCGGGTCCGCCGCGATCAGGAGGGCGGTCACCGCCGTCCACGGACGGCCGTCGAGGGTCGTCATCGGGCCCGCCGCCCACCAGGCCGTCGTCTCGGCTCCCGCGGGGGCGACGAGCGTCCCCGTGATCGCGCTCGCGGCCAGGAGGACCAGGACGACCGAGACGGCCGCCGGCGACCTCCGGACCAGCAGACGCAGGGGGCGCAGCGCCGCGGCACCGCTCCTCGGGAACCACGTCGGCATGCGGGGACGCTCCTGTTCGCAACGGACGGACGACGCTCCGGCGGCATCCGGCGTCAGCATAGCCATGCCCCGCCGACCGGCGCCGTGAACGGCATGCGATAGCGTCGCGGGATGACCGCCTCCGACTCCGCACCCGCCGTCGTCATCTCCACCCCCGGCCTCGACGCCGCCGAGATCGCCGCCGTCACGGCCGTCGTCACCGCACTGACCTCTCGCACCGAGGCCGAGCCGGAGACCCCGCAGGAGCTCAGCGGGGGCTGGAACGACCGCGCCGCGGCGGTCCGCGGGCCGCTGCGGCCGGCACCGGGAGCGTGGCGCTCCTTCTCCGGCTGAGCGGACTCGCAGACGCAGCCCGTCGGGGAACGAGCGATCCGCGACGCGGAACGTGAAATTTGTCCCCCGATTAGTCCCCTAAAGTGCTGACTATGCGCCTCCTGGCGGAGCGAGCACACTAGTGGACGTACGGTGCTCCTCCTTCGGAAGGGGCACCGCCAATCACTCGCCGACCAGGGTAAGCAGGCGGGTGTGTTGGGGGCGAGTGAGGGTAATATTCGGGTTGTTACCCTCACTCGGGGTTTGACGGCGGGCCGGGCCCCCTCTTCGGAGGAGTGGACGGCCCGCCGCACTCCGTTAACGGGCTTTCGTCCTGACGCGCTCTGCGCTCAACGGGCTCTGCCCATGACGGCTCTGCTCACGCTCGTGCCGCGCCGTGCCGCGCCGCGCCGACGATCGGTCCGCTCCGAGAGACCGGGCGCGCCGAGACCTGAGCTGTGCTGAGAGCCGGAGCGTACCGCCCGCGGCACCGATCCGAGATACGCACGCCCTCCGGGGCGGGTCGCCGCCGGTCGCTGCGCATGCGGACGGCCGCGCCGTCCCGCGCGCTCTCCGCCGCTCAGACGTCCCGTCCGCCGACGCCGTCGCGCCGGATCTCGACCCAGGCGTCGACCTCGTCCCCCGCGTCGTCGGAGCCGAGGGCGCCCGCGCTGCCGTCGCCGGCCGTCCGCAGGCCCACCACGGTGACCGCCGAGGCCGAGTCGGCCGACGCGGTGCGCACCACCACGCGGTCGACCTCCTCGCGGATCCCGCTCAGAGCCTGGGCGAGCTCCCCCAGCACCCGTCGGCTCTCGCCCTCGGAGGTGCGGTCGAGGCCGCCGTCGTCGAGCACCGAGACGGTCACCCCCCGCCGCCGCGCGTCGAGCACGAGACGCCGCACCTCGTCGTCCAGCAGCCGCCGGCCGCGGATCTCGTCGCGCACGGCCGCCTCGAGCAGCCGGCACTCGCGCCGCTCCTCGTCGGTGAGGCCCGGTCCCGGCTCGGCGATGCGCAGCAGCATGTCGGCGGCGAGGGCACGGGTCTGCTCCAGCCGGACCTCGCGCTCCGTGAGGTGCGCCTCCTCCGCGGCCCGCCACGACGCGGCCGCGCGCTCGGCCGCCTCGAGCACGCGCGCCTCGGAGCCCGCGCGCCCGAGCTCGACGATGAGCAGCTGCGCGATCGCGACCCAGGCGATCCCCCCGACGACGCCGAGAGTGGCCAGCGCGGCCGGGCCGGCCCAGAACACGGTGTGCACGATCAGGAAGCCGACGCCGACCCAGGCGCAGGCCGCGCGCCGGCGGGCGCACACGATCGTCATGAGGGTGCCGACCGCGGCGATGTACCAGGTGGAGTAGCCGTTGGAGGCGCCCGGATCGAGCGACGGCGCGACCAGCAGCGGCAGAGCGACGGCGACCGCGGTCATCCCGACCGCGACGGGCAGGGCGAGCCGGGTCGTCGCTCCCGGCCAGAGGGCGACGACGGTCGCCGCGACGTACAGCGCGACCGCGACGAGGTCGGCCGGCGTGGCCGGGGAGATGCGGAAGGAGAAGAAGGCGAGCACCACGTGGTACAGCGAGAAGCCGGCGCCGAGCGCCTGGAGCAGGGGGCGCGGGTAGGCGATCACGGCCCTCCTCCCGCGTCCGCCCGCCAGGAGAGGACGACACGGGTGCCCTCGCCCGGAGTCGAGTCGACCCGCGCCGATCCCCGCGCGTTGTGCACCCGCTCGAGGATGGAGAGCCGGATGCCCAGCCGCTCGCGCGGGACGTCGGCGAGCCGGAAGCCGCGGCCGTCGTCCTCCACCACGACCTCCACCGCGCCGTCGCCCAGCAGCCCGTGCACGGCGCGGTGGACGCTGCCGCTCGGACCCGCGTGCTGAACGCTGTTGGCGAGCGCCTGCCAGACCGCGCCGAGCAGCGCCTCGGCCACCGGGCGCGGCAGCGTCGTCGCGCGCGGATCCACTCCGTCGGCCGTCGCGACTGCGATCTCGGTCCCGAAGGTGGACGCCGCGTGGGCGAGCTGGCGCTGCAGGAGCTCGAGCGGGACCAGCCCCTCGGGCGGCTCCGGCTCGTGGTCGGGCAGCAGCACGGCGAGGGTGCGCTGCGCCATCGAGGAGACCAGCGCACGCTCGGCCGGCGACTCGGCGGAGGCGGCGGAGAGCAGCGTCGCAAGCACGTTGTCGTGCACCAGGGCGTCGACCTCGACCCGCTCCACCTCGCCGGCGTGCTGGCGCATCGCCGCCTCGTACTGCTCCATGGCCGTCGTCTGCGCGCGATCGATCTGGTCGGCCGACTGCCGGAGCACGGTGATCAGCACCAGCATCACGAAGCCGACGATGCCCACGTAGGCGGCGTCGAGGATCGCGCGGGTCGGCTCCGCCCCGCCGCCGGAGGGGAGGACGCGCAGCAGCCCGAACAGCACGGTCGTCACCGACACGTACGCGATCGCGATCCGGAGGGGAGCCGCGATCGTGCAGAAGGCGGTGCCGATGGTCAGCAGGTACCAGATCCACGGGGTCTCGCGGTCCGCGCCCCCGGTGGCGACGGCGGCCGGCCAGGTCAGGAGGGCGACGAGGACGCCGACCGCGACCAGGACCGCCGTGATCCGCGTGCCCCGCCGCAGCACGGCGGTGACCACGGCGGCGGTGAGCGATCCGAAGACCAGCACCAGCACCGGCCAGGCCACCTCGGGGCGCAGCAGGGGCAGCTGGGCGAGGATCGGCGGGACGGTCTGCACACCGAAGCCGAAGCCGAAGAACGACACGACCGTGCTGATGATCCGGTCGATCCGCTCGCGCCCGGCGTTGCGGCGGGCGATCGGCGCCTCAGCGCCCGCCATCGCCGTCGTCCGGGTCGATGCCCGGCAGGATGCCGTCCTCCACCGCGCGCCGCAGCAGATCGACCTTCGTCGGGGCGGGACGGCCGATCTCGACGTACTTGTCGCGGATCCGGTCGAGGTACTCCTTCGCCGTCGACACCGAGATCTGCAGCCGCTCGGCCACCAGCTTCAGCGGCAGCCCCGAGGCGTAGAGGTGCAGGACGTCGCGCTCGCGACGACCGAGCACGGCCCGCGCGAAGTCGTCGTCGGCGTCGATGGCCGAGGCCCACTCCAGATTGTTGAGGACCTCGCCGCGGGCGACGGTGCGGATGGCGGCGACGACCGTCGACATGGGCGAGGACTTCGGGATGACGCCGGCCGCTCCCGCGGCGAGCGCCTCCCGCACGGCCACGACGCGGTCGGCGATGCTGTGGACGAGGACGGCGGAGCCGCGCACCTGCCCCCACTTGACGTTGCTGGTGATGCTCGAGCCGTCGTTCAGGGACAGGTCGAGGACGAGCACCTCGATCTCGGCGCCGCCGATCGTGCTCTCGAGGGCCTGGACGGTCTCGGCGGCGGCGACCACCTGCATCCCCGCGCTCTCGACGGCGGCGGCCACGCCCAGGCGCACCGACTCGTGGTCGTCCACGATCGCCACGCGCACGCGCGGGGCCTCGGCTGCGTCGACGTGGGGCTCCATCCCGCCCATGGTACGCAGGCGCGGGCCCGCGGTCAGTCCTCTCGGCGGACCAGTCGCGCAACGGCCTCCACGTGGGAGGTGTGCGGGAAGAGGTCGAAGCCCTCGAGGCGCTCCAGCTCGTAGCCGGCCCCGGTCAGGGCGCCCACGTCGCGGGCGAGCGCGACCGGGTCGCAGGCGACGTAGACGAGCTGCGCCGGCCGCAGCTCCGCCAGAGCGTCGGTGACCGCTCGGCCGGCGCCCGAGCGCGGCGGGTCGAGGACCACGGTCGCCGCGCGCCACCGCGCCCGCTCGCGCGCATCGGCCTGGGCGACGACGTCGCGGAGGTAGCGGTCGACGCGGGCGGTCACCGCGCGGGCGCCGACCTGGTCGGCCAGGTTCTCGAGCGCGTGCTCGGTGGCGCGGGAGTCGCTCTCGACGCTGGTCACGCGCACTCCGGCGCCGAGGCGGTCGGCCAGCGCCGCGGCGAGCAGGCCCACCCCGCCGTAGAGGTCGTGGTTGGCGGCCGACGGGTCCGCCGCGTCCGCGTCGACGGCGGCCTGCACGGCCTCGAAGAGCGCGGCGGCGGCTCCGCGGTGCACCTGCCAGAAGCCGGTGCGGTCGACCCGGAAGGTGCGGTCGGCGACGAATTCGCTCACCACCGTGCGGTCGCGGCGGGCGCGCTTGTCGGAGGGGTCGTGCACGAGCACCGCGGCTCCCTCGGACCCGGCCGCGTCGACGAGGTCGACCACCGAGCCGGGAGCGAGGCGCTCGCCGAGCGGTGCGGCCAGGGAGGAATCGGCGGTCGCGAGGGGCAGCGACTCCACGGTGACGACGTGGTGGCTGCGTGCCGCGTAGGGGCCGACCCGTCCGTCGTCGTCGACGTGGAGGCGGTTCCGCGTGCGCCAGCCGAGGCCGCCGGACGCGTCGTCCCCGCCGATCGGCGCGACCTCCACCTCGATCTCGCGACGGGCGAAGCGGGAGAAGGAGTCGACGAGCACGAGGCGCTTCAGCTCGCGCTGGTAGGCCAGGTCGGCGTGGCCGAGCTCGGCGCCGCCGACGCGCTCCTCCGGGCGGCGGTCGAGGGCGGCCTCGGGCCAGACGTGCTCCACCCGGTGCTCGGACGCCTCGAGCACCTCGAGCGCCTCGGCACGCCAGAAGCTGTCGTGCCGGACCTCGCTGATCCGCGCCCGCACGCGCTCGCCGGGGAGGACGTCCGGGACGAAGACGACGCGGCCCTCGTGCCGGGCGACGAACACGCCGCCGTGGGCGACGTTGCTAATGTCGAGCTCGATCTCGGTCCCGAGTGCGTCGTCGGCCCCGTCGGGGCGGGCGGATGCTCGGGACGGGGTCTGTGCCATCCGTCGAGCATCCCACAGCGTGGGCCCGGCCGCAGGGAGCCCTCGTGCGCCTCTACCTCGCCTCCACCTCCCCCGCGCGCCTCGCGCTGCTGCGGGCCTCCGGGATCGAGCCCGTCGTCGTCCCCTCCGAGGTGGACGAGCCCGCGGCCGTCGCCCGGGCCGAGCAGGAGCGGGGCGCGGCGCTGGACGCGGACGCCACCGTCTCGCTGCTCGCCCGCGCCAAGGCGCACGCCGTCCTGCGCCCGGACATCGACGGTCTGGTGCTCGGCGGCGACTCCGCGTTCGTCCTCGACGGCGTCGTCCACGGCAAGCCGCACGAGCCCGAGCGGGCCCGGGAGCGCTGGCGCGCCCAGCGCGGACGCACCGGCCGCCTCCACTCCGGCCACTGGCTCGTCGACCACCGCGGCGGGAGGATCGTCGCCGAGGCCGGAGCGGTCACCTCCGCCGCCGTCACGTTCGCCGACGACATCGACGACGCCGAGATCGACGCCTACGTCGCCACCGGCGAGCCCCTCGAGGTGGCCGGCGCCTTCACCATCGACGGCCGCGGCGCCGGCTTCATCACCGCGATCGAGGGCGACCCCTCGACGGTGATCGGGATGTCGGTGCCGACCCTCCGCACTCTGGTGCGGAGCCTCGGCGTCGACTGGACCGCGCTCTGGAACCGCTGAGGCCCGTCCCGCCCTTGTGAGGAACCGACGAAGGCCCTCCGCTTCTTTGTGGTGAGCCGCGCCGGGCCGGGCGGAGCCGCCCCCTAGGGTTGGGGACCATGCCGAAGATTACGAAGGTGCTCGTCGCCAACCGGGGCGAGATCGCCGTCCGAGTCATCCGCGCCGCCCGCGACAGCGGGATCGCCTCCGTGGCCGTCTACGCCGACCAGGACCGCGACGCCGTGCACAGCCGCCTCGCCGACGAGGCCTACGCCCTCGGCGGGACGACCAGCGCCGAGACCTACCTCGTCATCGACAAGCTGCTCTCGGTGGCCCGCCGCTCCGGTGCCGACGCCGTGCACCCCGGCTACGGCTTCCTCGCCGAGAACGCCGACTTCGCCCGCGCCGTCATCGACGCCGGCCTGATCTGGATCGGCCCCGGCCCCGAGGCCATCGAGCGCCTCGGCGACAAGGTCTCGGCCCGCCACGTCGCCGAGAAGGTCGGCGCGCCGCTGGCCCCGGGAACCCTCAACCCCGTCTCCGGCGCCGCCGAGGTGCTCGAGTTCGTGGACCAGTACGGCCTCCCCGTCGCGATCAAGGCGGCCTTCGGCGGCGGCGGTCGCGGCCTCAAGGTCGCCCGCGAGCGCGACGAGGTCGAGGAGCTGTTCGCCTCCGCCACGCGCGAGGCCGTCGCCGCCTTCGGCCGCGGCGAGTGCTTCGTCGAGAAGTACCTCGACCAGCCGCGCCACGTCGAGACCCAGTGCCTGGCCGACGCGCACGGCAACGTCGTCGTGGTCTCCACCCGCGACTGCTCCCTCCAGCGCCGCCACCAGAAGCTCGTCGAGGAGGCGCCCGCGCCGTTCCTGACGGATGCGCAGAACACCGAGCTCTACCGCGCCTCGAAGGCGATCCTGCAGGAGGTCGGCTACCTCGGCGCCGGGACCTGCGAGTTCCTGATCGGCAAGGACGGCACGGTGTCCTTCCTCGAGGTGAACACCCGCCTCCAGGTCGAGCACCCCGTGTCGGAGGAGATCACCGGCATCGACCTCGTGCGCGAGCAGTTCCGACTCGCCGAGGGCGGCGTGCTCGACTACGACGACCCGGAGCCCCGCGGCCACTCCTTCGAGTTCCGCATCAACGGCGAGGACGCGGGCCGCGGCTTCCTCCCCGCTCCGGGCCCGGTGCACGTCTTCAAGGCCCCCGGCGGACCCGGCGTCCGCGTCGACTCCGGCGTCGTCGCCGGCGACGTGATCTCCGGCTCCTTCGACTCGCTCCTCGCGAAGCTGATCGTCACCGGCGACAGCCGCGAGCAGGCGCTGGAGCGCTCGCGCCGCGCCCTCGCCGAGTTCGAGGTCACCGGACTGCCGACCGTCCTCCCCTTCCACCGCGCGATCGTCGAGGACCCGGCCTTCGCCCCCGAGGGCGGCGCGCCCTTCACGATCTACACCCGCTGGATCGAGACCGAGTTCGAGAACACGATCCCGGCCTGGAGCGGCGAGCCCGGAGCGACCGACGAGCCGGCGGCCCGCCGGAACGTGGTCGTCGAGGTCGACGGGCGCCGCGTCGAGGTCACTCTCCCCGGCGACCTGGTCGGCTCGGGACCCGCCCGCGGGGCCGCTGCCGCCTCCCCGAAGCGCCGCGGCTCCTCCTCCGTCAGCACCGTCACGGGCGACTCCGTCGCCTCGCCCATGCAGGCCACCATCGTCAAGGTCGCCGTCGCCGAGGGCGACACGGTCGTCACCGGCGACCTGGTCGTCGTCCTCGAGGCGATGAAGATGGAGCAGCCGCTCACCGCCCACAAGGACGGCGTCGTGAAGGGCCTCGACGCGACGGCCGGAGCGACCGTCCCCGCGGGACACGTGCTCCTCCAGATCGTCTGAGCCCGTTCCGGGCCGCTCCCCGCGCGGCCCGGCGCGGTCGGCTCCTCGACGTGAGTGGTACCGCCGAGCGGGTCGCGTCGCGCTGCCGTCAATCGCTTCGCACGCGATTCCCGGTCGTGCGCTCTGCCGATGAAGGGCCGCACCCCGCGCGGCCCGGCGGAGTGGCGCGTCAGGTGACGATGTGCATGGCGCGCGCGGCGTCCGAGATCGAGCCGGTGAGGCTCGGGTAGACGGTGAAGGCCCGCGCGACCTGGTCGACGGTCAGGCGGTGCTCCACGGCGAGGGCGAGCGGGAAGATCAGCTCGCTCGCCTTCGGAGCGACGATGACGCCTCCGATGACGGTGCCGGAGCCGGTGCGCGCGAACAGCTTGACGAAGCCGTCGCGGATGCCCATCATCTTCGCCCGCGGGTTCGCGGCGAGCGGGAGCTTGTAGATCTCGCCCTGCGCGATGCCCTCCTCGATCTCGCGCTGGCTCCACCCGACGGTCGCGATCTCGGGCTGCGTGAAGATGTTCGCCGCGACGTTGCGCACCTCGGTCGGGTTCACGGCGTCGCCCATCGCGTGGAACACGCCGGTGCGGCCCTGCATGGCGGCGACGGAGGCGAGCGGGAGGAACGTGGTGCAGTCCCCGGCCGCGTAGATCGAGGGGACGCTGGTGCGGGCGACGCGGTTGACGCGGATGTGCCCCGACTCCGTCAGCTGCACCCCCGCGTCCTCGAGGCCGATGCCCGCCGTGTTCGGCACGGAGCCGACGGCCATCAGGCAGTGCGAGCCCTCGACGACACGTCCGTCCGAGAGCACGGCCTGCACGCCCTTCTCGGTCCGCTCGACGCGGTCGGCGCGCGACTTCGAGAGCACGACCATGCCGTTGCGCTTGAAGACGTTCTCGATCACGGCGGCCGCGTCGGCGTCCTCGCCGGGCAGCACCTGGTCGCGGGAGGAGATGAGGGTCACGCGGGCGCCGAGCGCACGGTAGGCGGAGGCGAACTCCGCGCCGGTCACGCCGGAGCCCACCACGATCAGGTGCTCGGGGACGGACTTGAGGTTGTAGAGCTGGGTCCAGCTGAGGATGCGCTCGCCGTCGGGAGCCGCGGTCGGGAGCACACGGGGGCTGGCGCCCACCGAGACCACGATCGTGTCCGCCTCGATGCGGTCGAAGTCCATGCCCTCGCCGCCGGCCGCCGTGGAGACGATCAAGGCGTTCGAGCCGTCCAGGCGCCCGTCCCCCTGGACGATGCGCACGCCGTGGTGCACCAGGTTCGCGCGCATGTCCTCGGACTGCTGGCGCGCGAGCCCGAGCAGGCGCTTGTTCACCGTCGCCAGGTTGACCGCCACGTCCGGGCGCACCGGCTTGTTCTGCTCCGAGCGGGTGAAGAACTGCACGCCCAGGTCGGCGGCCTCGCCGATGGCGTTGGTGGCCTCCGCCGTCGCGATGAGCGACTTCGACGGGACGACGTCGGTGATGACGGCCGAGCCGCCCACTCCGACCCGCTCGACCAGGGTGACCTCAGCGCCGAGCTGCGCTCCCGCGATGGCGGCTTCGTAGCCGCCCGGCCCCCCTCCGAGTACAGCGATCCTCTGCGCGCGCTCGAACTCGTAAGCCATGGTTCCCATTGTCCTCTCTCACTGAGTGTTCGCCCAATCGCGGGGTGTCGGATCGGCCGCGGGAGTCGCCCTCCGCCGCCGCGCAGCCCGTCGGTAGGGTGGGAGGATGTCCGACCAGACCCTGCACCCCCTCGACGCCCCCGACGCCGATCCCTTCGAGATCGCGGCCCGCGCGGCCGCTCAGATCGCCGAGGCGACAGGGGTCGAGAAGCACGACATCGCCCTCACCCTCGGCAGCGGCTGGGGCAAGGCCGCCGACGCGATCGGCGAGACGACCGCGACGGTGGAGGCCACCGAGATCCTCGGCTTCTCCAAGCCGGCCGTGCACGGGCACGGCGGCACCCTGCGCTCCGTCCTGCTCCCCACCGGCAGGCGCGCGCTGATCATCGGCGCCCGCACCCACTACTACGAGGGCTACGGCGTGCGCCGCGTCGCGCACAGCGTCCGCACCGCCGCCGCGACGGGCGCGACGGTGATGATCCTCACCAACGGCGCGGGCGGCATCAAGGAGCACTGGACGCCCGGGACCCCCGTGCTGATCAGCGACCACATCAACCTCACCGCCGACTCGCCGCTCGAGGGCGCGACCTTCGTCGACCTCACCGACCTCTACTCCTCGCGCCTGCGCGACCTCGCCCGGGGGACGCGTCCGGAGCTGGACGAGGGCGTGTACGTGCAGTTCCGCGGGCCGCACTACGAGAGCCCGGCCGAGGTGCAGATGGCGAAGATCATCGGCGGCCACATCGTCGGCATGTCGACCGCCCTCGAGGCCATCGCCGCGCGCGAGGCGGGCATGGAGGTGCTGGGCATGTCGCTCATCACGAACCTCGCCGCCGGCATCCAGAAGACCCCCCTCAGCCACGAGGAGGTGCTCGAGGCCGGCCGCGACGCCGAGGACGACCTCGCCCGCCTGCTCGCCGGGATCACGGGCGCCCTGTGAGCGCCGACGTCCGGGAGCTCGCCGAGGCCTGGCTCGCCCAGGACCCCGACCCGGAGACGCGGGAGGAGCTGGTCGGCCTGCTGACCGCCTCCGACTCGGGGGACGCCTCCGCCCGCGCCGAGCTCGAGGACCGCTTCGGCGCCCGCCTGGCGTTCGGCACCGCGGGCCTGCGCGGCGCCATCGCGGCGGGATCCAACCGGATGAACCGCGTGCTGGTCTCGCAGGCCGCCGTGGGCCTGGCCGACTTCCTGCTGGCGCAGGGCGTCCAGCGGCCCGTGGTCGTGATCGGCTACGACGGCCGGAAGAACTCGCGCGTCTTCGCCGAGGACTCCGCCGCGCTGATGGCGGGCGCCGGCGTGGACGCGGTGCTGCTGCCCCGGCTCCTGCCCACCCCCGTGCTGGCCTTCGCCGTGCGCCACCTCGGCGCCGACGCCGGAGTGATGGTCACGGCGAGCCACAACCCGCCGCAGGACAACGGCTACAAGGTGTACCTCGGCGGCGCCGACGAGGGCTCGCAGATCGTGCCGCCGGTCGACTCCGAGATCGCCGAGCGGATCCTCGCGGTCGCGCGGGACCGGCGCGTTCCGGAGCTTCCGCGCGGCGAGTACCGGCTCGCGGACGAGTCCGTGGTCGCCGCCTACATCGAGGCGACGGCAGCCGTCGGCCGCCAGTCCGCTCCGCTGCGCGTCGTCTACACGGCGATGCACGGGGTCGGCTGGGAGACGGCGCACCGGGTGCTCTCCGCGGCGGGATTCGACGAGCCGGCCGTCGTGGTCGAGCAGATCGAGCCCGACGCGGCGTTCCCCACGGTCGCGTTCCCCAACCCGGAGGAGGCGGGCGCCCTCGACCTCGCCTTCTCGACCGCGCGCTCCGGTCGCGCGCAGCTGATCGTGGCCAACGACCCGGACGCCGACCGCTTCGCCGCCGCCGTGCCCGACGCCTCCGCCCCGGAGGGCTTCCGGCGCCTCACCGGCAACGAGGTGGGAGCGCTCCTCGGCTGGCGCGCCGCCGAGCAGGCCCGCCGCGAGGGCCGCACCGGAGGAGCGCTCGCCTGCTCGATCGTGTCCTCCCCCGCCCTCGGTGCCGTGGCGGCCGACTACGGCCTCGACTTCGCCGAGACGCTCACGGGCTTCAAGTGGATCTCGCGCGTCCCCGACCTCGTCTTCGGCTACGAGGAGGCACTCGGCTACCTGGTGAACCCCGGGACGGTCCGCGACAAGGACGGCGTCTCGGCCGCGCTCGCCTTCCTCTCCCTCGCGAGCGCGCTCGCCGCCGAGGAGCGCACGATCGACGACGAGCTGGAGTCGTTCGCCGAGCGGTTCGGGCTCTTCGGATCGGAGCAGATCTCGCTCCGCGTCACCGACCTCTCCGAGATCGGCCGGATCATGGCCGGAATGCGCGCGACGCCTCCGACCGCGATCGGCGGGCTCGCCGTCGAGCGGAGCGAGGACCTGCTCGCCGAGGGCGGCGCGCTGCCCCCGACCGACGCGCTCCGCTTCTCCCTGGACGGTGCCCGTCTCATCGCGCGCCCGAGCGGCACGGAGCCGAAGGTCAAGCTCTACCTCGACGCCTGGTCGCACGACTCCGACGCCGACGCCCGCCGGTCGGCCGTCTCGTCCCGCCTCGCCGCCCTGCGCACCGGCGTCGCGGAGCTCCTCGCGTAGGTCCCCCTCCGGTCAGCGGGGCGCGCGGACACCGATCCGCTCGCCCCGCTTCCAGAGCCACTCCACCGGACCGAGCTCGAACCGGCGCAGCCACAGGTGCGCCGCGAGCACGACGACCGCCGCGATGAGCAGGAACGCTCCGACGGTCGCCGGGACGCGCCACTGCGCGGCGGTCACCGCCAGCCCGAGTCCCCAGCCGTAGAAGAGGGCGCCGCCGAGCAGGTTCTGCAGGAGGTAGGCGCTCAGGGCGACCCGGCCGACCTCCCGCGCCCGGCGTGCCGCCCAGCCCTCGGCGCCCCGGCGGAGGCAGGCCTCGGCGAGGGCCGCGAGCAGGCCGAGCCCGACCAGGGGCGCGACGAGGTAGCGCTCGGCGAGCAGACCGGCGGCGCTCCCCCCGACGCCCAGCGCGAGGTCGACGGGGAGGGCGAGGGCGCCGAGGACCATCATGCGACGGCGGAGTGACGCGCCCTCGGCGGCGAGGACCCCCGCCCGATGGAGGCGCGCGCCGAGGAGGAACATCGCGAGGCTGAGGAGCCCGATGAGCACCGGCTCCGCACGGAAGACGCCCGCGTTCTGCAGCCGGAAGAGGGCGAGGCCGAGGAACGACGCGTCCGCGTAGGGGCTCCGGCCGGTCGGCCCCTGTCCGGCACCGTCCGGACTCACCGCCACGAGCGCCACGAGCGCCGAGATCAGGACGACGTGCAGAGCGCCGCAGACGAGGATCACGCGGCGCTGCGTCGTCGGCCGGGTGAGCAGCAGCCAGGCGACGACCGCTCCGGTGACGGCGTATCCCATGAGGACGTCGAACTCCGCGATCAGCACGTAGTTGACCGCGCCGTCCAGGAGGAGGAGCGTCGCGCGCCAGAGGTAGCGGCCCGGCCAGCGCGTCCCGCGCCGGACCGCGGAGGCGTGCTGGATCGCGAGGCCCACCCCGAAGGCGAGGGAGAGGAGGGCGAGGAACTTGCCCTGCGCCAGCGCCATCAGCAGGAGCTGCGCAGTCCCGGCGGAGGAGGAGGTCTCCGGCGTCACCGGGACGGAGAGCAGTCCGAGCATCCCCCAGGGGTGGGAGAAGATCCAGATGTTCGTGCCGAGGGTCCCGATGATCGCGACACCGCGGACGACGTCCAGGGTCGCGATGCGGCGGCCGGCTCCGGCACGGGGTGGCAATACGGTCGTATTGGTCATGTCCGAGAGCGTAGCCTGCTCGAGCAGTCGAACGAGAGGGACGCCATGCCGGATCGGCGCGAGAGCAGGAGCGACATCCTCTCGGCGGTCGTCGCCGTCCTCTCGACCCGCGGGGCGGAGCACCTCAGCATCCGCACTGTCGCGGCCGAGGCCGGCGTCTCGGTGGGGGCCGTCCAGCACCACTTCCCGACGAAGCAGGCGCTGCTGGCCGGCGCGATGGCCCGGCTCGAGGAGCGCTTCCGCGAGCGGATGCGGAGCCGCCTGGAGGCCGAACCCTCGGCCGAGGTGCGGCTGCGCGTCTTCTGCGACGAGATCGCGTGCGTCGCGGACGAGGACGTGCCCGACGCGATCGTGTGGACCGCCTTCGCCTCCCGCGCCGGCACCGATCCGGAGATCCGCGCGATCCACACCGCCGGCTGGTCGCGAACGGAGGACGTCGTCCTGGAGCTGCTGCGCGCCGCGCATCCCGCGGCGTCGCTCGGCGCCGACGACGCGGCGCTTCTCCTCGCAGTCCTCGACGGCATCGCGGTCTCCCGCGCGGCCGAGCGGCCCGCCCGCCTCTCCCCCGCCCGCGCCCGCCACCTGATCGGCACCGTCCTCGAGCAGCTCGCCGCCCGCTGACCCCCCAAGACCCGAGCAGCCGTCCGCGCGGGAACCCGGCTCTCGGCACGCCGCTCCGCGGCCACTCGACCAGCAGGGGCGGACGACGGACGCCCTCCCACCGCACGGTAGACACATCGCGCCCTGGAAATGGGAGTCTTGATACGCCGCTCTGCGGCTACTCGACCAGCAGGAGGAGGGAGCGCCCTCTCACCGCAAGGTGGAGGGCGCGTCCGAGAATCGCGTGGCAGCGATTCGAGGCAGCCCGACGGAATACGCTCTGCGGAACGCACCCCGTCGGGAGGCCGACCGCGCTGAGCCGCGCAGGGAGCGGCTCAGAGTCGAGCTCAGCCCAGCGCCCGCTCGATCTTCTCCGTGATCTCGTTCTGGTCGAGGTAGTTGTCGATGACGATGACCTCGGCGAAGGTGCGGCCGATGCGGTCGACGAGCTCACCGGAGGTGAGGATGACCTGCGCGTCGGCGGCGAGCGCGTCGACGGAGGCCAGGTCGGAGGCGATCACCTCGGCCTCGAGGTCGAGGGTCTCGAGGGCGCGCTCGGCTCCGAGCTTGAGGATGGCGGAGGTGCCGATTCCGGCGCCGCAGAGGGTGACGATCTTCATGCGCTTCTTCCGTGGTGCGGGTGGTGCGGGGTGCTGTCGGTGAGGACGGCGTTGATGCTGCGGACGGTGCGGGCGGCGGCGAGGGCACCGACCGCGTCCGGACGGCTGAGCACATCGGCGAGCCCGGAGACGAAGCCGACGTGTCCGTGCGCCTGGGTGGCGGCGATCCCGATGACGACCGACACCGGGTCGTTGGTGCTGTGGCCGAAGGCGACGGGCTCGGCCAGCGTGACGACGGAGAGGCCGTCCGCGAGGACGTCGTTGCCGGGCCGGGCGTGCGCGAGGGCGAGCCCGGGCGCGATGACGATGTACGGCCCGAGCACGTCGACCTGCTCGACCATGCGCCGGGAGTAGGCGGCGTCCACCGCGCCGGTCCGCTCGAGCGCACGGCCCGCCTCGAGGACGGCCTCCCGCCACGATCCGGCGGAGTGGCGGAGGGCCACCGCCTCCTCGGGGAGCGCGTCGAGCGGCACCGTCAGGCCGCCTCGAAGCCGGCGCTGATCGTCTCGACGAGCTCGCGGCGCTCGTCGAGCGGCAGGAAGGCGGCGTGGGCCGCGTTCAGCTGGAAGGCCTCGAAGTCGTCGAGATCGTACCCGAACGCGTCCGACAGGAGGGCGAGCTCGCGGCTGAGGGTCGTCGCGCTCATCAGGCGGTTGTCGGTGTTCACCGTGACGCGGAAGCCCAGCTGGTAGAGCAGGTCGAAGGGGTGGTCGGCGAGCTCGGCACCCCACGCCGCGACGGCGCCGGTCTGCAGGTTGGAGGAGGGGCTGAGCTCGAGGGCGATCTCGCGGTCCTTCACCCACTCCGAGAGCTCGCCGAGGGTCACGTAGCTCGCGTCGTCGTCCTGGCGCTCGATGCGGATGTCCTCCGCGATCCGGACGCCGTGACCCAGGCGCAGCGCGCGGCCGTCGAGCAGGGCGGAGCGGATGCTGTCGAGGCCGTCCGCCTCCCCCGCGTGCACCGTGGTCGGGAAGTGCGCCGCCGCGAGCAGCTCGAAGGCGGGACGGTGCCTCGAGGCGGGGAAGCCCGCCTCGGCTCCGGCGATGTCGAAGCCGATCGCACCGCGCTCGCGGTGGCGCAGCGCCAGCTCGGCGACCTCGAGCGAGCGGTCGGCGTGCCGCATCGCGGTGATCAGCTGGCCGACGCGGATGCGGTGTCCCTCCGCCGCCGCCTCCTGCACGCCCTGCTGCAGCCCCTCCTGGACCGCCTCGACAGCCGCGTCGAGCGAGAGCCCGGCGCGCTGGTGCTGCTCCGGCGCCCAGCGCACCTCGCCGTGCACGACTCCGTCGGCGGCGAGGTCGAGCACGAACTCGCGGGCCACGCGCTCGAGCGCCGGCGCGGTCTGCATCACGGCGACCGTCGTCTCGAAGGTGGCGATGTAGTCGGTGAGGGAGCCGGAGTCGGCCGTGGCGCGGAACCACTCGGCGAGCGCGTCCGGCTCCTCGGCCGGGAGCGGCACGCCCGTCTCGCGGGCGATCTCGAGGACCGTCCCGGCCCGCAGCCCCCCGTCGAGGTGGTCGTGCAGCGACACCTTGGGGAGCTCGTCGATGAGGACGCCCTCGCCCGGGAGGAGGTACTCCTCGGTCTGATCGGTCACGGTGCTCCTCGCAGGTCGGCGGTGGTTCGCCGACCACCCTAGAGGGTCGGCGGGAGCGGCTCGCCGGGCGGCGCCTCCTCCGTGCCGGGCGGCGCGGGGCTAGGAGACGCGCTCCGCCACGAGGGGGCCGCCGTCGAGCACCTCGTCGCCGTCGTCGCCGATCCGGTAGGCACCGTCGAGCGCCTCGAGCGCCCGGGCGAAGCGCTCCGGCTCGTCGGCCGACAGCGTGAGCAGGGGCCGGCCCGCGCGGACGCGGTCGCCCGGCTTCGCGTGCAGGTCGATCCCCGCCGCGTGCTGCACCGCGTCGGACTGTCGGGCGCGTCCGGCGCCCAGGCGCCAGGCGGCGATGCCGAACGGCAGCGCCTGCTGCTCCACCAGGACGCCGTCGCGCTCGGCGACCACGACGTGGGTCTCGCGGGCCTCGGGGAGCGCCGCATCCGGATCCCCTCCCTGAGCGCGGATGACCGCGCGCCAGGTGTCCATCGCCGCGCCGCCGTCGAGGGCGCGCTCGACGTCCGCGTCCGGCTGCCCGGCGAGGGCCAGCATCTCGCGGGCCAGGGCCAGCGTCAGCTCCCGGACGTCCGAGGGACCGCCGCCGGCGAGCACCTCGACCGACTCCCGCACCTCGTTCGCGTTACCGATGGCCAGACCGAGCGGCACGTTCATGTTGGTCAGCAGCGCGGTGGTCCGCACCCCCGCGTCGTTGCCGAGGTCGACCATCGCCCGCGCCAGCTCCCGCGAGCGCTCGATGTCGACCATGAACGCCCCGGAGCCGAACTTCACGTCGAGCACCAGGGCGTCGGTCCCCTCGGCGATCTTCTTCGACATGATCGAGGACGCGATCAGCGGGATCGCCTCGACGGTCCCGGTGATGTCCCGGAGCGCGTAGAGCTTCTTGTCGGCGGGGGCGAGGCCCGAGCCCGCGGCGCAGATCACGCCGCCGACCGTCCGCAGCTGCTCCAGCATCTCCTCGTTGCCGAGGTCGGCCCGCCAGCCCGGGATCGACTCCAGCTTGTCGAGCGTTCCGCCCGTGTGGCCGAGCCCGCGTCCCGAGAGCTGGGGCACCGCCACGCCGAAGGAGGCGACCAGCGGCATCAGCGGCAGCGTGATCTTGTCGCCGACCCCGCCCGTGGAGTGCTTGTCGACCGTGCGCTTGCCGAGTCCGTCGAACCGCATGCGCTCGCCGCTGGCGATCATCGCCAGGGTGAGGTCGCGGATCTCGTCGCGCTCCATCCCGTTCAGCAGGACCGCCATCGCGAAGGCCGCCATCTGCTCGTCAGCGACGTAGCCGCGGGTGTAGGCGTCGATCAGCCAGTCGATCTGCGCGGTCGAGAGCGTGCCGCGGTCGCGCTTGGTGCGGATGATGTCGACGGCGTCGAAGTCCTCGACGGGGGTGGTGCGGGTCATGCGGAGTCCTCGGTTCGGGAGTGGCAGCGGTGACGGCGGCGCTAGGAGGCGGCGTAGGCCTCGAGCGTGCGCGGGCCGAAGGCGTCGGGGATGACCTCGTCGATCGTCTTCACGCCCGACACGGTCTGGAGGAGCATGCCCTCGGCCGAGTGCTCGAAGAGCAGCTGGCGGCAGCGCCCGCAGGGCATCAGGACGCCGCCCTTCCCGTCGACGCAGGTGAAGGCGACGAGCCGGCCGCCGCCCGTCATGTGCAGCGAGGACACCAGCGCGCACTCGGCGCAGAGCGTGAGCCCGTAGGAGGCGTTCTCGACGTTGCAGCCCGAGATCGTCCGGCCGTCGTCCACGAGCGCGGCGACCCCGACGGGGAACTTCGAGTACGGGACGTAGGCGTGGCTCATGGCCTCCAGGGCGGCCTCGCGCAGCGCCTCCCAGTCGATGTCGGTCACGACGGCTCCTCTCAGGACTTCAGGTACGGCTTGCCGGCGGCGGCCGGTCCGCGGGACTGGCCGACGAGACCGGCCACCGCGAAGATCGTCACGACGTACGGCAGCATCAGCATGAACTCGCTGGGCACGGGCGAGCCGATGACGCCGAGCACGTTCTGCAGGTTGGTCGCGAAGCCGAACAGCAGCGACGCGAGCGTCGCCTTGATCGGGTCCCAGCGGCCGAAGATGACGGCGGCCAGGGCGATGAAGCCCGCACCCGCGGTCATCTCCTTGCCGAACGCGCCGACCGCGTCGAGCGTGTAGTACGCGCCGCCGACTCCGGCGATCGCCCCGGCGAGGGAGACGTTCCAGAAGCGCGTGCGGGCGACATCGATGCCCACGGTGTCCGCGGCCTGCGGGTGCTCGCCCACTGCGCGCAGGCGGAGGCCCCACTTGGTCTTGAACAGGCCCCACCACACCGCGAAGATCGCGAAGTACATCAGGTAGACGATCACCGTCTGGTTGAACAGGACGGCGCCCACGATCGGCATCTGGCTGAGCACCGGGATCGGGAGGCGGTCGAACTTCACCGGCGAGTTGAACGTCGACGCGTCGGCGGAGAGGACCTGGGAGTAGAGGAAGCTCGTCAGGCCGGTCACCAGCACGTTCAGCACGACTCCGACGATCACCTGGTCGACCAGGTACTTGATCGCGAAGGCGGCCAGCACGAACGACACCAGGACGCTCGCGACCATCGCCGCGAGCAGGCCGAGCACCGGCTGGCGGGTGAGGGAGCCGACCATCGCCGCGGTGAAGGCGCCGGCGAGCAGCTGCCCCTCGATCGCGACGTTGACGACTCCGACCCGCTCCGAGATGACGCCGCCGAGCGAGCCGAAGATCAGCGGAGTGGCGAGCCCGACGGTCCCGAGCAGCAGCCCCGAGACGGGCAGCGCGGCACCGGCCGACGCCCAGACGAGGAACCCGATCAGGAAGACCAGGGCGAAGACCGCCGAGAGCCAGAGCGGGATCCGGCGGCCGGCGCGGGTGAGCGCGGCCGACGCGACGGCCAGGGCGACCAGGAGGATCGCGACGACCACGCCCGTCCCCCGCGTCGGGAACGGGATGTCCGGCAGCGCGAAGAAGTCGGTCCCCGCGGCGAGGCGGAACGAGCTCGTCCCGTCGCGGCCGAGGGCCACGAAGAGGACGACGGCGAGCAGCGCGAAGACGCCGAACGCGATCGGCGCCTTCCAGCTGCGGATCACGACGCGGTCGGGGGCGGTGGCGACGGCGGTGCTCATGCGGACACCTCCGAGGTGCGGCGGGTGCGGCGCTTCGGGGCGGCCCCGGGCGTCGGGAGGCGGAAGATCGCGCGCACCAGCGGCGGTGCGGCGATGAAGAGGACGATCAGCGACTGCACGACGAGGACCACGTCGATCGGCACGCCCTCGGCGGCCTGCATCGAGTAGCCGCCCGCCTTGAAGGCGCCGAAGAGGATGCCGGCGAAGAACACGCCCCAGGGTCGGGAGCGGCCCAGCAGCGCGACCGTGATCGCGTCGAAGCCGATGCCCGCGTCGATCCCGGAGGTGAAGCCGGTCGTGACCGTCCCCATCACCTGGGCGCTGCCGGCGAGGCCGAGCAGGCCGCCGGAGAGCAGCATCGCGTACACGTAGCTGTTCTTCACGTCGATGCCCGCGACCCGTGCCGCGTGCGGGTTCTCCCCCACCGCGCGGAACTTGAAGCCGATCGTCGAGCGGTTCAGGAGCCACCAGACGAACACGGTCGCGAGGACCGCGAAGACGAAGCCGAGCGTGAGCGAGTATCCGGGGCCGAGGAGCGCCGGGAAGACCGCGGTCTCTTTCATCCCGGGCGACTTCGGGTTGTTCGAGCCGGGCGCCTGCAGGGCGCCGGGCGTCCGCAGGAGGTAGGAGATCAGGTAGAACGCGACGTAGTTGAGCATGATCGTGAGGATCACCTCGTGCGCGCCGGTGCGGGCCTTGAGCAGTCCCACGAGTCCGCCCCAGAGCGCGCCGCCCAGGATGCCGGCGGCAAGCGCGACGATCAGGTGCACGCCCCACGGGAGGTCGAAGGAGAAGCCGACCCAGCCCGCGCAGGCGGCGGCGATCAGCATCTGGCCGCGGCCGCCGATGTTGAACAGGCCGACGCGGAAGGCCAGCGCCACTCCGAGCCCGCCGGCGATCAGCGGAGTCGCGAAGGCCAGGGTGTCCGTCAGCGGCTTGATGCCGTTGGCGAAGCCCTCGCGGCGGAAGTTGTAGACCGAGCCCTGGAAGAGCGAGGAGTAGGCACCGGAGACGGACTGCCAGATCGCCTGCAGGGTGTCGAGCGGCCGGGCGAAGAAGTAGCCCGACGCCGCCTGGACGTCCTTGTCGGTCGCGGCGATCAGCACGCCGCCCGCGATGAGGGAGAGCAGCACGGCGAGCACCGACATCAGCGCGGTGCCGGAGAGGATCTCGCGCAGGACGCGGGAGGCGCCGCTCTCGAGCGGGCCGGGGCGCACCTCCTGATCCGGCTTCTGGCCGGGCTCGAGCCCGGACGCCTTCTCGGTCTCCGCGTCGGGATCGACCGCGGGCAGTTGCGCGTCGCTCACGCCGCCGCTCCCTTCTCGGCGGGCGTCTGCCCGGCCATCATGAGCCCCAGGACCTCGCGGGGCGTGTCGGCGGGGACGATGCCGATGATCCCGCCCTTGTACATGACCGCGATGCGGTCGGCGAGCGCCGCGACCTCGTCGAGCTCGGTCGACACCACGATCACGGGTACCCCGGTGTCGCGCGTCTCGACGATGCGCTTGTGGACGAACTCGATGGAGCCGACGTCGATGCCGCGAGTGGGCTGCGCCGCGATGAACAGCCGCAGCTCCCGGCTGAGCTCGCGCGCGAGCACCACCTTCTGCTGGTTGCCTCCGGAGAGGCGGCCGACGTGGGTGCCGATCCCCTGGGCGCGCACGTCGAACTCGCGCACCCGCTCCTCGGCGAAGCGCTCGAGCTCCTTGAGCCGCAGGCCCAGTCCCTTCACGAACGGACCGCGGTCGCTGCGGTCGAGCATGAGGTTCTCGGCGATCGTGAACTCGGCGACCAGACCGTCCTCGGTGCGGTCCTCGGGGACGAAGCCGACCCCCGACTCGAGGACGCGGCGCACGGACAGCCCGTCGAGGCGGCGCCCGTCCAGGGTCACCGAGCCCTCGACCCGCTCCTGCAGGCCCATGATCGCCTCGGTGAGCTCCGTCTGGCCGTTGCCCTGCACGCCCGCGATCGCGAGGATCTCGCCGCGGCGGACCTCGAAGGAGACGTCGTCGACGACGGCCTGACCGTTGGCGTCGCGCACGGTGAGGTTCGAGACGACGAGGGCCTCGTCGCCCGGCACCGCCTGCTCCTTCTGCACCGTCAGCTCGACGGCGCGGCCCACCATCAGCGAGGCGAGCTCGGCGTTGCTCGCCGTCGGCGACGCCTCCCCCACGACTCTGCCGAGGCGGATGACCGTGATGCGGTCTCCGACCTCGCGCACCTCGCGGAGCTTGTGCGTGATGAAGACGATGGCGGTCCCGGCCGCACGCAGCTGGCGCATGATCGCGATCAGCTCGTCGGTCTCCTGCGGGGTCAGCACCGCGGTCGGCTCGTCGAACACGAGCACCCGGGCGTCGCGCGAGAGCGCCTTGATGATCTCGACCCGCTGCTGCACGCCGACGGGGAGGTCCTCGACCAGGGCGTCGGGATCCACGTCGAAGCCGAAGCGGTCCGAGATCTCGCGCACCCGGGCGCGCGCGGCGGCGAGGTCCAGGCGCCCGCCGGCCTTCGTCTCCTCGTGGCCCAGCATGACGTTCTCGGCGACGGTGAACACGGGGACGAGCATGAAGTGCTGGTGGACCATCCCGATGCCCGCCTTCATGGCGTCACCCGGACCGGAGAAGTGCTGGACCGCGTCGTCCAGCAGGATCTCCCCCTCCTCGGCCTGGTACAGGCCGTAGAGCACGTTCATGAGCGTCGACTTGCCCGCGCCGTTCTCGCCGAGGAGGCAGTGGATCTCACCGGGTTCGACGGTGAGATCGATGTGGTCGTTGGCCACGAGCGCACCGAAGCGCTTCGTGATGCCACGCAGTTCGAGCTTCATGGGACCAATCTAACTTTCGGTTCGCGCCACGATGCGCCGTCGGCCGGGATCGAGGGACGCAGCGGAGCCGATCGGCCCGCCGGACCGACGAAGAGGCCGGCGGGCCCGAGGTGTGCTCGGGCCCGCCGGCCTCTTCGAGGAAGCGGCTAGGACGCCGCGGGAGCGGACGGGGAGGTGACGGTGATGGAGCCGTCGATGATGCCCGCCTTGATGGTGTCGAGCTCGCCCTGCAGGTCGCCCGAGACCTTCGACTCGAAGTCGTGGAACGGCGCGATGCCGACTCCGTCGTTCTCGAGGGTGCCCACGAAGGGAGTGGGGTCGAAGTCGTCGGCTCCGGCGGAGCTGGTGACGTCGGTCGTGCCGGCCTCGATGCCCTTGAGGATCGAGGTCAGGTACAGGTCGGCGCCGTCGGGGTAGGTCTCGTACAGGTCCGCGTCCACGCCGACCATCGCGATGTCCTTGCCGGAGTCGCGGATCGCCTCGATCGCCGACTGGAAGATCGGACCGCCGACGGGGAGGATGACGTCCGCGTTCTGGTCGATCAGCGACTGCGCGGCCGACTTGGCCTCGACGCCCGCCGCGAAGCCGCCGGTGAAGGAGCCGGTCTGCGCGTCGACGTCCCAGCCGACGACCTTGACGTCCTTCCCCTTCTGCTCGTTGTAGTACTTCACGCCGTCGGCGTAGCCGTCCATGAAGATCGTGACGGTCGGGAACTGCTGGCCGCCGTAGGTGCCGACGACGCCGGTCTTGGAGTACGACGCGGCCGCGTAGCCGGCGAGGAACGCCGCCTGCGAGGTGTCGAAGGTGATCGGCTTGACGTTCGGCAGGTCGATCGACGCGTCGTCGATGATCGCGAAGTCGATGTCCGTGTTCGCCTCGGCCGCGGCCGACGTGGCCTCGGCCAGCGCGAAGCCGACGGTGATGATCAGGTTGCAGCCCTGGTCGACGAGGCTGGTCAGGTTCGGGGCGTAGTCCGTCTCGGACTCCGAGGTGACGGTCTTCGGCGTGACGCCGAGGTCCTCCGAGGCCTTCACGAGGCCGTTGTAGCCGAGCTCGTTGAACGACTTGTCGTCGAACCCGCCCGCGTCGGAGACCATGCAGGGCAGGAAGTCGCCACCGGCGGCGGCGCTGGAGCCGCCCTCCTCGGGGGCGGAGGCGCAACCGGCGAGAAGCGCGGTGACGCCGAGGGCGGCGAGACCGCCGAACGCGGCCTTACGCGAGGTGATAGTCAAGATGTCGTCCTCCAGGAATGCGGCCCCGCGCGACGAGCGCAGCAGGGCGTCGATTCCCACACGTTACCCAATGTGACAAGCCGCTCAGCCGCCCGGACGGTAGACCTCAGGAAGCGTTACACAGTGTTGATCTTCGCGACATGCGGAGCGTGTCGCGGGTGCGGGCGGCTGTGCTCGATTCCGAGCCGCGGAGCGGCTCGGCGCGGTCGGCTTCGCGACGGGTGCGTTCCGCAGAGCGAGTCGCGTCGGGCTGGCCTGAATCGCTTGGCACGCGATTCCGGCTCGCGGCCCTCTCCCCTGCTGCCGGACGTCGAAGGCGTTCGGAGGAGCTCCGCGCTGCGCGCGGTCGGGCTCGACGCGATGCTCCTCCATGGTGGTCGAGTTGCCGCGGAAGCGGCGTATCGAGACCCAGCCACCAGCACCCAGGGCGACGGCCGAGGCCCTCATCGAGGGTGGTCGAGTCGCCGCGCGAACGGCGTATCGGGACCGCCGCACGCGCATGAGGCGAGGGGCGGAACGGCGAGGGGCGGAACGGCGAAGCGCGGCGCCTCCGAGGGGAGGGCCGCGCTTCGACGGGTGGGACGGAGTGCTAGAGGACGTCCGTGCGGCCGGAGAGGCGCAGGGCGTCGACGACGCCCTTGACCTTCTGGGCGTTCTCGGTCGTGGTCACCAGGAGTGCGTCGGGGGTGTCCACGACGACGATGTCCTTCACTCCGATGAGGGCGATGGTGCGGTTGCCGCCGCTGACGACGATGCCCGTCGCGGAGTCGGCCAGAACACGCGCGTCCTCGCCGAGGATGGCGAGGTCCGAGCGGAGTCCGCTCGAGTGCAGCTTCGCGATCGAGGCGAAGTCGCCCACGTCGTCCCAGGAGAAGTGGCCGGGCACGACGGCCAGCTTGCCCGCGGCCGCGGCCGGCTCGGCGACGGAGTAGTCGATCGCGATCTTCTCCAGGCCCGGCCAGATGCGGTCGACGACCGCGCCGCGCTCCGGGGTGTCCCACGCGGCGGCGAGCTCGAGCAGTCCGGCGAGCAGCTTCGGCTTGGCGCGGCCGAGCTCCTCGAGGAGGCGGTCGGCGCGGGCGATGAACATGCCCGCGTTCCAGAGGTACTGACCGCTGGAGAGGTAGGCGCGCGCGGTGTCGGCGTCGGGCTTCTCGACGAAGGAGTCGACGGCGAGCGTGTGCGTCGCCCCGTCGATCCCGAGGTGCTTCCCCGTGCGGATGTAGCCGAAGCCCACGGCAGGCTCGGTAGGCGTGATGCCGATGGTCGCGATGTAGCCCGCGTCCGCCGCGACGACGGCCTCGGCGACCGCGTCGTGGAACAGCTGCTGACCGCTGATGACGTGGTCGGCGGCGAACGAGCCGATGATCACGCCCGGCTGGCGGCGCTCGAGGATGGCGGCGGCCAGGCCGATCGCGGCGGACGAGTCGCGCGGCTCGCTCTCGAGGACGACGTTGAGGTCCTCGAGGCTCTCGAGCTGCTCCTCGACGGCGGCGCGGTGCGCGCGGCCGGTCACGACCATGATCCGGTCGGCGCCCGAGATGGGCGCGAGGCGGTCCCAGGTGTCGCGGAGGAGGGTCTGTCCCGACCCCGTCAGATCGTGCAGGAACTTCGGGGCGTCGGCCCGGGAGAGCGGCCACAGCCTCGAGCCGATCCCGCCGGCGGGGATCACGCTGTAGAAGCGGTCGAGCGGGGCGCGGCCATCGGTCTCAGGTGATGTCATGTCCGCAGGATACAAGGGAGCCCGAGCGCGACCGTCCGTTCACCCGGGCGCGCGCCGCCGTTCATCCCGCCGCCGTAGCGTCCGGGGCGTGAGAGTCGCGGTCGTCACCGAGAGCTTCCTGCCGTCGTTGAACGGCGTGACCACGAGCGTCCTGCGGGTGCTCGACGAGTTCGCGGAGCGCGGGATCGAGGCGCTCGTCGTCTGCCCGGCCGCGGGGGCGCCGGGCCACTACGCGGGCCACCGCGTCGTGGAGCACCCGGCGATCGCCTACCGCGACTTCCCGGTCGGGATCCCCACGCTCGCCCTCACCCGGGAGCTGGCCGACTTCGAGCCCGACGTGGTGCACGTCGCCTCGCCCTTCCTCCTCGGCGCCCGCGCCATCGCCTCGGCCGGTCGGCTCGGGGTGCCGAGTGTCGCGATCTACCAGACGGACGTCGCGCGATTCGCGGCCCGCTACGGCATCCGCGGCGCCCGCGCCCTCGCCTGGCGGGTGATCCGCCAGATCCACGCCGGGGCGGACCTGACCCTCGCCCCCTCCACCAGCGCCCTCGACGACCTCGCCGCCGCCGGCATCGAGCGCACCGCGCTGTGGGGCCGCGGCGTGCAGAGCGACCGCTTCCACCCGCGCCGCCGATCCTCCCCCTACGCGCAGGCCGTCCGGGCCGGACTCGGCGCGGACGACGCGCTCGTCGGCTACATCGGGCGCCTCTCCCCCGAGAAGAGAGTGGAGCGGATGGCGGCACTCGCCTCCCTCCCGCACGCGGAGCTGGTCGTGGGCGGCTACGGCCCCTCCTCCGCCCGGGTCGCCGCCGCCCTCGGCCCGGCGGCGCGGATGCTCGGCCGGCTCGACGGCGACCGGCTGCCGGCGGTCTTCGCCGCGCTCGACGTCTTCGTGCACACCGGAACGGAGGAGACGTTCGGCCAGACGGTGCAGGAGGCGCAGGCGTCCGGCACCGCGGTGGTCGCGCCGCACGCGGGCGGCCCCACCGACCTCATCGAGCACGGCGTGGACGGCCTGCTCTACGCGCCCGAGAGCGACTCCGACCTCCGCCGGCAGGTGGAGCGCCTGGTCCGAGATCCCGCACTGCGCGCCCGGCTCGGCGAGGCGGGCCGCCGCCGCGTGCTCCACCGCACCTGGAGCGCGCTCACCGACGAGCTCCTCGCGCACTACGCGACCGCGGGGGCGCCCGCCCTCGCCCTGCCCCGCAGCTAAGGCTCGCCTAAGCCGCGCCCGCCTGCGAGCGCGCTTACAATCGGAGGGCGAGTTTCTCGTCGCTCCCCGCCCCGTCCCCGTCCACGCGACGTGGGAACAGGTCAGGCCGTCGGAGCACAACCAGGGAGGGTTGTTCGTGTCAGTTCAAGCTGCTCAAACCCTCGCACCCCGGAAGCAGGGGAAGATCCGGCGTCCGGCCGGCACCCTTTACCGCGGTCGCGAAGGCATGTGGTCGTGGGTGCTCCACCGGATCACCGGTGTCGCCATCTTCTTCTTCCTCCTCGTCCACGTCCTCGACTCCGCTCTCATCGCCGTGAGCCCCGAGGCGTACAACGCGGTCATCGGCACGTACAAGAACCCGATCATGGGACTCGGCGAGACCGGGCTCGTGGGCGCCATCGCGTTCCACGCGCTGAACGGCCTGCGGATCATCCTGGTCGACTTCTGGAGCTGGGCGACCCGCAACCAGCGCGTCCTCTTCTGGGTCGTCATGGGCCTCTGGGTCGTGCTGATGCTCGGCTTCGCGCCGCGCCACCTGATCAACGTCTTCAGCGAGGGGGGTGCGCATTGAGCACCGTCGCCGCACCGCGGACCCCGCACACCCCGACCCGCTCCTCCGGCACCAACTGGGAGAAGTGGGGCTGGATCTACATGCGCGCCTCCGGCGTCGTGCTGATCGTCCTGATCTTCGGGCACCTCATCTACAACCTGCTGCTGGGCGACGGCATCAAGGCCATCGACTTCGGCTTCGTCGGCGGCAAGCTGGCGAACCCGTTCTGGCAGTGGTGGGACGTCCTCATGCTGTGGCTCGCGCTGATCCACGGCGGCAACGGCATGCGCACGCTGGTCAACGACTACGCGACCTCGCCCCTGCTGGCCAAGGCCTTCAAGGGCGGCATCCTCGTCGCCGTCGTCGCGCTGATCGCGCTCGGCACCTGGGTCGTCTTCGCGTTCGACCCGTGCCCCGCCGGCACCGCCGCGGACCTGCTGCCCTCCTTCTGCGCAGCGTGACCACGGTGCCGCGGATCGGAGAGGGGCCCGCGCCCCTCCCGGTCCGCGGCACCGCGTCCCGGCACCTCCCCCTCCCATCCCCGTACGACGGAGCACCCACCCCGTGAGCACACCAGGCCACTCCCACATCGGCGCCGACCAGAGCGCCTTCGCGCAGACCGTCGGACCCGACGGCGTCCAGTACCACCAGTTCGACGTCGTCATCGTCGGCGCCGGCGGTGCCGGGATGCGCGCAGCCATCGAGGCCGGCCCCAAGGCGAAGACGGCCGTGATCTCGAAGCTGTACCCGACCCGCTCCCACACCGGAGCGGCGCAGGGCGGCATGGCCGCCGCCCTCGCGAACGTCGAGGAGGACAGCTGGGAGTGGCACACCTTCGACACCGTCAAGGGCGGCGACTACCTCGTCGACCAGGACGCGGCCGAGATCCTCGCGAAGGAGGCCATCGACGCGGTCATCGACCTCGAGAACATGGGCCTGCCATTCAACCGCACCGAGGAGGGCAAGATCGACCAGCGCCGCTTCGGCGGCCACACCCGCGACCACGGCAAGGCGCCCGTCCGCCGGGCCTGCTACGCGGCCGACCGCACCGGCCACATGATCCTGCAGACGCTGTTCCAGAACTGCGTCCGGCTCGGCATCAACTTCTACAACGAGTTCTACGTCCTCGACCTGGTGATGACCGAGGTCGACGGAGTGGCCAAGCCCTCCGGCGTCGTCGCCTACGAGCTGGCCACGGGCGAGCTGCACGTCTTCCAGGCGAAGGCGATCATCTTCGCGACCGGCGGCTTCGGCAAGATCTACAAGACCACCTCCAACGCGCACACCCTCACCGGCGACGGCGTCGGCATCATCTGGCGCAAGGGCCTCCCCCTGGAGGACATGGAGTTCTTCCAGTTCCACCCGACCGGCCTCGCCGGCCTCGGCATCCTCCTCACCGAGGGAGCGCGAGGAGAGGGCGCGATCCTCCGCAACGCCTCGGGCGAGCGCTTCATGGAGCGCTACGCCCCCACCATCAAGGACCTCGCGCCGCGCGACATCGTCGCCCGCTGCATGGTCCAGGAGGTGGCGGAGGGCCGCGGCGCCGGACCGCACAAGGACTACGTGCTGCTGGACTGCACCCACCTGGGCGCCGAGGTCCTCGAGACCAAGCTCCCCGACATCACCGAGTTCGCCCGCACCTACCTGGGCGTCGACCCCGTCGTCGAGCCGGTCCCCGTCATGCCGACCGCGCACTACGCGATGGGCGGCATCCCGACCAACGTCAAGGCCGAGGTGCTCTCGGACAACACGACCGTCGTCCCCGGCCTCTACGCCGCCGGCGAGTGCGCGTGCGTCTCGGTGCACGGCTCCAACCGCCTCGGCACCAACTCCCTCCTCGACATCAACGTCTTCGGCAAGCGCAGCGGCAACAACGCCGCCGACTACGCCAAGACGGTCGACTTCACCCCCCTGCCCGCCGACCCGGCCGGCGCGATCCGCGACATGCTCGCCTCGCTCCGCTCCGCGACCGGCACCGAGCGGATCGCCTCGATCCGCAAGGAGCTGCAGGACGAGATGGACAAGAACGCCCAGGTGTTCCGCACCGACGAGTCCCTCGAGGCCGTCACCGGGACCATCCAGCGCCTGCGCGACCGGTTCCGCAACATCTCGGTGCAGGACAAGGGCAAGCGCTTCAACACCGACCTCCTCGAGGCCGTCGAGCTGGGCTTCCTGCTCGACCTCGCCGAGGTCGTCGTCTACTCGGCGCGCAACCGCAAGGAGAGCCGCGGCGGCCACATGCGCGACGACTTCCCGAAGCGCGACGACGAGAACTACATGCAGCACACGATGGCGTACCTCTCCGGTGACGCCCACTCCTCCGACGCCGGTGACCACATCCGGCTCGACTGGAAGCCCGTCGTGATCACCCGGTACCAGCCGATGGAGAGGAAGTACTAGCCATGTCGACCGCTACCCTCGAGCAGCCGCCCGCCGCCCCCGCGGCCCCGGAGGCGTTCACCGTCACGTTCATCATCCGCCGCTTCGACCCCGAGGTGGACGCCGAGCCGCGCTGGCAGGACTTCGACGTCGAGATGTACTCGACCGATCGCGTCCTCGACGCCCTGCACCGCATCAAGTGGGACCAGGACGGATCGCTGACCTTCCGCCGCTCGTGCGCGCACGGCATCTGCGGATCCGACGCGATGCGGATCAACGGCCGCAACCGCCTGGCCTGCAAGACGCTGATCAAGGATCTCGACATCTCGCAGCCGATCTACATCGAGGCGATCAAGGGACTGCCCCTCGAGAAGGACCTCGTCGTCGACATGGAGCCGTTCTTCGCCTCCTACCGCGAGGTGCAGCCGTTCCTGGTCGCCCATACCCCGGCACCCAAGGGCAAGGAGCGCGTGCAGTCGGTCGCCGACCGCGCCCGCTTCGACGACACCACGAAGTGCATCCTCTGCGCCGCGTGCACGTCGTCCTGCCCCGTGTTCTGGACCGACGGGCAGTACTTCGGCCCTGCGGCGATCGTGAACGCCCACCGCTTCATCTTCGACTCGCGCGACGACGCCGGTGGAGCGCGCCTGGACATCCTCAACGACAAGGAGGGCGTGTGGCGCTGCCGCACGACCTTCAACTGCACGGAGGCGTGCCCGCGCGGCATCCAGATCACGCAGGCGATCGCCGAGGTGAAGCAGGCCGTCATCCGCGGCCGCGCCTGATCCTCCCCCTCGCGAACGCGTCCGGCCCGCCGGGATCCTCGGATCCGGCGGGCCGGACGCGTTCCTGCGTGCAGGCGGGCGCGTGCACGGGAGCGCCGCGAGGCCTCAGTACGCTGGAGGAATGACCGAGGCGGCCGACACTCCCCGCGGGATCCCGGGCCTGTTCGAGCGGGTCATGCGGACGCGGCCGGTGCGGGTGATGCTGCACTACTCCGAGACCGGCGGGCCCCTCTTCGCCTCCGGACTCGCCTTCCAGGCCCTGTTCGCGGTCTTCGCGGCGCTCTTCGTCTTCTTCGCCGTCTTCGGCTTCTGGGTGCGCGACGACTCGGTGCTGCGCGACTCCCTCCTCGACCTGGTGACCCGCTCCGTCCCCGGCCTGATCGGCGGGAAGAACGCCCTCGTGTCGGTGGACGACCTGCTCGACTCGTCGATCCTCGGCTGGACGGGTGCGATCGCGGCCGCCGGCCTGCTCTGGACGGCGCTCAACTTCCTGGGGAGCCTGCGCCAGGCGGTCCGGCTGCTCTTCTCGCTCCCCGGACCCACGACCCTCTTCGTCCTGCTCAAGCTCAAGGACGCGGGGCTCGCCCTGGTCTTCGGGGCGGTGCTGCTGGTCTCGGCCGGTCTCTCCGTGTTCTCGACTTCGCTGGTGGACGTGGCGTTCGGCTTCCTCGGGATCGGCAGCGAGTCGATGCCGGCCCGTCTCGCCGGCAGCGCGGTCGGCCTGCTGATCATGCTCGCCCTGGACACGGGCACCCTGGCCGGCTCCTTCCGCATCCTCTCGGGCATCTCGATCCCCTGGAAGAACCTCTGGGCGGGGTCGCTGCTCGGCGGGATCGCTCTCGGCGCGCTCAAGGTCCTCGGAACACAGCTGCTGGGCGGCGCCTCCCGCAATCCGCTGCTCGCCTCGTTCGCGGTCCTCATCGGTCTGCTGATCTGGTTCAACCTCGTCTGCCAGGTGATCCTGATCGCCGCGTCGTGGATCTCCGTCGGGATGAGCGACGCCGGGATCTCGGCGCGCAAGCTCACGCCGGAGGAGCGCGAGAAGGAGCGGGAGGAGCAGCTGCGCACCGCCCGCCGCACCCTCGCCGAGGCCGAGCGCGAGCGGCTTCGCGCCGCGCTGCCGGAGGCGTCCCTCCTCAAACGACGGCGCCTGGAGCGCCAGCTCGCGCAGCTCGAGGAGGAGCTCGAGCAGCTCGCCGCCTGACCCGGCGGTCCTCCTTCCGTCCAGCCCTGCGTCGCCGGGCCCGATTCCGCCTGCCGAGTCTGTCCGTTTCTGTTGACTTCCCTCCCGAACGGGTCTAAAAAGAGGTAAACGCAGATCCGAGGTCGGCAACGACACCGCGGATCCGGCGCACCACCCACGGCGAGACGACGGAGTCCACATGTACGCACCGGAGCGGCACCAGGCGATCCTGGACCGCGCCCGCACCGACGGGCGCGTCGAGGTCCGCGACCTCGCCCTCTCCCTCGCCGTGACGCCGGAGACGATCCGCCGCGATCTCACCAGCCTCGAGAAGCGGGGCCTGCTGCGCCGTGCGCACGGCGGCGCCATCCCCGTCGAGCGCCTGGGCATCGAGCCCGAGGTCGCCGCCCGCGAGGGACACCTCGCCGGCGAGAAGGACCGCATCGCCACCGCGGCCCTCGCCGAGGTGCCCGACGGCGGCTCGATCGCCATCGACGCCGGCACCACCACGGTGCGGCTGGCGGAGCTGCTCCCCCTGGACCGCCGGCTGACGGTCGTCACCCACTCCCTCCCCGTCGCGATGGCGCTCGTCGGCCGGCCCAACATCGACCTCCACCTCATCGGCGGGCACCTGCGCGGAGTCACGCAGGCCGCCGTCGGACCGTGGGCCGCCCAGGCCCTCTCCACGGTCTCGGTGGACGTCGCCTTCATCGGCACGAACGGCCTCAGCCTCGAGCGCGGGCTCACCACCCCCGATCTCGACGAGGCCGTCGTCAAGTCCGCGATCATCGCCTCCGCGCGCCGGGTCGTGGTCCTCGCCGACCACTCGAAGTTCGGCCGGCAGGACTTCGGGCACGTCGCTCCGCTGTCCGCGGTCGACACCGTCATCACCGACGCCGATGTCGACGACGAGCTCGCCGACGACATCGAGTCGGCCGGCCCGGAGGTCGTCCGCGCATGATCGTCACCGTCACCGCCAACCCGAGCATCGACGTCACCCTCTCCACGAGCGGCTTCGCCGTCGGCGAGGTCAACCGCGCGCACGACGTGCGGCGCGACCCGGCCGGCAAGGGCGTCAACGTCGCCCGTGCCCTCGCCCGCAACGGCGTCGAGGCGACCGCGGTCTACCCGGCCGACGCCTCCACCGGCCTCGACCTGTCCACCATGCTCCGGGTCGCCGGAGTCCGCTCGGCCAGTGCGGCGATCGCCCACCCGATCCGCACCAACATCACCGTGGTCGACGACAAGACGGGCCGCACCACCAAGATCAACGAGCCCGGCCCCGCCGTCACGGAGGAGGAGGCCCACGCCCTCTCCGAGCTGATCGGCGAGCACGTCTCGGCCTCGCCCCGCTGGCTCGTCGCCTGCGGCAGCGTCCCCCCGGGACTGGGAGCGGACTTCTACCCCGCGCTCGGCCGCCTCGCCCTGCACTTCGGCGTCCCCCTCGCCGTCGACACCTCGGGAGCCCCCCTGACCGCGATCATCGCGGCCGGCACCGCCACCCTGGTGAAGCCCAACCTCGAGGAGCTCGAAGAGCTCCTCGGCCGCTCCCTGACGACGGTCGGAGACGTCGTCGCCGGAGCCCGTGAACTCCTGCAGCTGCCCGACGCGCGAGCGCTCGTCAGCCTCGGAGAGCACGGCGCCCTCCTCGTCACGGCGCATGCGTCGTGGTGGGCGGGCGCCCCCGCCGTCGTGCCTCTCAGCACCGTCGGCGCCGGCGACAGCACACTCGCCGGCTACCTCTCGGCCGTCGACGCCACGGAGGCGGAGCGCCTCGCGACAGCAGTCGCGTGGGGTACCGCCGCCGTCCAGCTCCCGGGCAGCGAAGCCCCGGGTCCCGACTCCCTCCGCCTCGACGACGTCTCCGTCGTCGAGAACCCCGACCCCACCCTCCCGATTGGAGAACTGAGCGCATGACTGCTCTCACCGAGGCGTCGACGGTCATCGTCGACCTCACCGCCGCCACGAAGGACGAGGCCACCGCGCAGCTCGCGAAGACGCTCGCCGACGCCGGCCGCGTCACCGACCTCGACGGCTTCCTCGCCGACGTCCGCGACCGCGAGTCGCAGATGGCGACCGGCATGCCCGGCGGCATCGGGATCCCCCACGCCCGCTCCTCCCACGTCGTCTCGCCCAGCGTGGCGGTCGGCATCGCGAAGCAGGGCGTCGACTTCGGCGCCCCCGACGGCCCGGCCGACCTGATCTTCCTGATCGCGGCTCCGGACGGCGCCGACCAGGCGCACCTCAAGATCCTCGCCCAGCTCGCCCGCAAGCTGATCCACGAGTCCTTCACCGGTTCCCTCCGCGCCGCCGCCAGCGGCCAGGAGGTCGCGGACATCATCGCCCGAGAGGTCGTCGTCTCATGAGGATCGTCGCCGTCACGAGCTGCATCGCCGGCATCGCGCACACCTACATGGCGGCCGAGGCCCTCGAGCAGGCCGCGAAGAAGAAGGGGTACGAGATCCAGGTCGAGACCCAGGGCGCCGCGGGCTCCGATCCCATGTCGGACCGGACCATCGCCGACGCCGACGTCGTGATCCTCGCCGCCGACCTCGAGGTCCGCGGCAAGGAGCGCTTCGCCGGGAAGCCCACCCTCGAGGTGGGCACGTCGGAGGCGCTCGCGAAGGCGGCCGACGTCATCGACCGCGCCGTCGCGAAGGTGCAGGACGCGCCCGCCGCGAGCCCCGCCTCCGGCCCGCGCTTCGTCGCCGTGACCAGCTGCATCGCGGGCATCGCCCACACGTACATGGCGGCGGAGGCGCTCGAGCAGGCCGCGAAGAAGCGCGGCTACCCGATCCACGTCGAGACCCAGGGCGCGGCCGGCTCGGACGAGATGACCGCGGCCGACATCGCCGCCGCGGACGTCGTCATCCTCGCCGCCGACCTCGAGGTCCGCGGCAAGGACCGCTTCGCCGGCAAGCCGATCCTCCAGGTGGGCGTCGCCGAGGCCCTGTCCAAGCCGGACGAGGTCCTCGACCGCGCTCTGGCTCTCCGCGGCTCCGGCTCCGCCGCGTCCGCCCCCGCCCGCTCGACTCCGGCCGCGGCCCCCGCCGCGCCGAAGAAGGTCGGCGTCGGAACACGCATCCGCCAGAACCTGATGACCGGCGTCTCCTACATGATCCCGTTCGTCGCGGCGGGCGGTCTGCTGATCGCGCTGTCGTTCCTGTTCGGCGGCTACCGGATCGTCGACTTCACGGCCCAGCAGATCATCGACGACGGCTTCAACGTGGCGAACATCACCGACTGGGCCGGAGTGATGTTCCTCATCGGAAGCGCGACCTTCGCCTTCCTGGTGCCGGTGCTCTCGGGCTTCATCGCCTTCGGCATCGCCGATCGTCCCGGCATCGCGCCGGGCTTCCTCGGCGGCGCGGTCGCGGTCACCGTCGGCGCGGGCTTCCTGGGCGGCCTCGCCTCCGGCTTCATCGCCGGCTACGCGGCCCTCTACATCTCGCGGATCAAGCTCCCCGCGGCGTTCAAGTCGCTGATGCCCGTCGTGATCATCCCCCTGATCGCCACCTTCATCACCGGCTTCCTGATGTTCGTGGTGCTCGGAGCGCCGCTCCGCACACTGAGCGAGGGCCTGTCGTCCTGGCTCTCGGGCCTCTCGGGCGGCAACCTGATCATCCTGGGGATCATCCTCGGCCTCATGATGGCGTTCGACATGGGCGGTCCGGTCAACAAGGTGGCCTACGCCTTCGCGACCACCGGCCTCGCCTCCGTCCCCGCCGACGGCGACCCGAACTCCGTGCAGTTCAAGGTGATGGCGATCGTCATGGCCGCCGGCATGACCCCGCCGCTGGGTCTGGCCCTGGCCACGACGCTCCGCAAGCGCCTGTTCACCGACGCCGAGCGCCAGAACGGCAAGGCCGCCTACCTGCTGGGCGCGTCCTTCATCTCGGAGGGGGCCATCCCGTTCGCCGCGGTCGACCCGCTGCGCGTGATCCCGTCCGCCATGGTCGGCTCGGCCGTCACGGGTGCGCTCGTCGCGCTCTTCGGCTCCACCCTCCGCGCCCCGCACGGCGGCGTCTGGGTCACTGGTCTCGTCGGGCAGCCGATCCTCTACCTGGTCGCCATCCTGGTGGGCATGGTCGTCACGGCCGTCTGCGTGATCATCGCGAAGAGCATCAAGCGCGCCCCGGTGGTCGCCGAGGTGCCCGAGCCCGCCACCGCGCAGGCCGTCCCCGCCTGATCCCCTCCGACCGACCGTCCTGAGCGGTCCCGCCGGCGGTCGCCTCCGCGCTCCTCCCCCTCTCCGAGGGAGTGGCGCGAGGCGGCCGCCGGCTTCCGCGTTCCGGGGTGCGAGCGCGGCCGGGCGGCCCGCTCCGCGGCTCCGAATAGACTGCTCCGGTGACTCGCAGCACCCTCCGCATCGCCTCCGTCAACGTGAACGGCGTCCGCGCCGCCTACCGCAAGGGGATGGGCGACTGGCTCGCCGCTCGCGACGTCGACGTCCTGGCCCTGCAGGAGGTCCGCGCCTCCACGGACGACCTCACGGGGCTCCTCGGGGACGAGTGGGACGTGCTGCACGACGAGGCGACCGCCAAGGGGCGCGCCGGAGTCGCTCTAGCCTCGCGCAGGCGCGCCACGATCCACCGCGTGACCTTCGGCGCCGACGACTTCGACTCGGCCGGACGCTGGCTCGAGGCCGACTACGAGGTCGGCGGCCGCTCGCTCACCGTCGTCTCCACCTACGTCCACTCCGGCGAGGTCGGCACCCCCAAGCAGGTCGAGAAGTACCGCTTCCTCGACGCGATGGAGGCGCGCCTGCCCGAGATCCGGGCGCACAGCGAGCTCGCCGTGGTGATGGGCGACCTCAACGTCGGCCACCGCACGCTCGACATCAAGAACTGGAAGGGCAACGTCAAGAAGGCAGGCTTCCTCCCGGAGGAGCGCGCCTACGTCGACCGCTTCGTCGGCGCCGAGGGCGACCCGGACTACAACGCCGGTGCCGGACTGGGCTGGGTCGACCTCGGCCGCCGGTTCGCGGGCGAGGTGCCCGGACCGTACACGTGGTGGTCGCAGCGCGGCCAGGCCTTCGACACCGACACCGGCTGGCGCCTCGACTACCAGCTCGCCACGCCCGCGCTCGCCGACCTCGCCCGCAGCTACGAGGTCGACCGCGCCGCCTCCTACGACACCCGCTGGTCCGACCACTCCCCCGTGGTCGTCGACTACGAGCTCTGACCCTCTCCCCCGCGAACCGACCCCTCGAGGCCACCCATGACTCCCAGCACCCCGGGCGCCAAGCCCGTCATCTTCTCCGGCATGCAGCCCTCCTCCGGGTCGCTGCACCTCGGCAACTACATCGGCGCGCTGACCCAGTGGGTCGCGATGCAGGAGGACTTCGACGCCTACTTCTGCGTCGTCGACCTGCACGCGATCACGGTCCCGCAGGACCCGCAGCAGCTCCGCGAGCGCACCCGCGCGACCGCCGCGCAGTACATCGCCGCGGGCATCGACCCCACGCGCTCGACCCTCTTCATCCAGTCCCACGTACCCGCTCACGCCGAGCTCGCCTGGGTCCTCAACACCCTGACCGGCTTCGGCGAGGCCAGCCGGATGACGCAGTTCAAGGACAAGTCGGCGAAGCAGGGCGCTGAGGCCGCCTCGGTGGGCCTGTTCACCTACCCGATCCTGATGGCGGCCGACATCCTGCTGTACCAGACGGACGCGGTGCCGGTCGGCGAGGACCAGCGCCAGCACCTGGAGCTCACCCGCGATCTCGCCGCGCGCTTCAACTCGCGCTTCGGCGAGACCTTCGCCGTGCCGGAGCCCCACATCGTGCGCGAGACCGCGAAGATCTTCGACCTGCAGAACCCGGGCGCCAAGATGTCGAAGTCGGCGGAGTCGGATGCGGGCCTGCTCAGCGTGCTCGACGAGCCGAAGGCGACCGCGAAGAAGATCATGCGCGCCGTGACGGACACCGAGTCGGAGGTGCGCTTCGACCGGGCGGCGAAGCCCGGCGTCTCGAACCTGCTGACGATCTACTCGGTCCTCGCCGACCGCTCCGTCGAGTCGCTGGAGCAGGAGTACGCGGGCCGCGGCTACGGGGACCTCAAGAAGGGCCTCGTCGAGGTGGTCGCCGCCACCTTCGACCCGATCCGAGCGCGGACCGCGGAGCTGCTCGCCGACCCGGCCGAGCTCGACCGGGTCCTCTCCCTCGCCGCCGACCGCGCGTCCGAGACCGCGGAGCGCACGCTCGCCGCCGTCTACGACTCCGTCGGCCTCCTCCGCCGCGTCCGCTGAGGCGGCCGTGCTGCGGCTCGCGCTCTTCGACCTCGACGACACCCTCTTCGCCCATGCCCGCGCTGTGCGGGAGGGGATCGTCGCGTACGCCGCCTCGCTCGGCGCCGCCTACGCCGGCGAGCCGGCCGACGTGCAGCGCCGCTGGCACCTGCTCGAGGAGGAGCACTACCACCGCTACCTCGCGGGCGAGCTCGACTACGAGGGCCAGCGCCGGGCGCGCGCCACGGACTTCGCCGCGGAGGCCGGAGTCGGGCTGACTCCCGAGGAGGCGAGCTCCTGGTTCCGCGGGTACCTCGAGCACTACGTCGCCGCCTGGACCCTCCACGACGACGCGCTGCCCGTCCTCGACCGGCTCGACGCCGCCGGAGTCCGCCTCGGCGTCATCACCAACGGCGTGCTCGACTTCCAGCGGGGGAAGATCGAGGGCACGGGCCTCTCCGGTCGCTTCGAGCACGTGATCGCCTCCGGCGACGTCGGCGTCGCCAAGCCGGACGCGCGGATCTTCGCGATCGCCTGCGAGCGGTTCGGGGTCTCTCCGGAGGAGGCCCTCTACGTCGGCGACCGGCTCGGCACCGACGCCGTCGGAGCGGCCGCTGCGGGCCTGCGCGGCGTCTGGCTCGACCGCGTCGGCGGTCCCGAGCACGGCCGCGAGCTGCCGCCCGAGGCGGTCGAGCTGGGCGTGCGCCGGATCGCTTCCCTGGACGAGCTGGACGCGCAGCTCGGGCTGTCGGCGGACTGAGGCCCCGCCCGGGTCTGGTCTCGATAAGCCGCCTGCAGCGACTAAGCGACCAGCATGCACGTCCGAATTGCCGGGTCTCGATGAGCCGTCTGCGGCGACCACTCGACCAGCATGGGTGTCCCCGAACCACCCCGTTGCGATAGCCGTTGCGCCGTCGTCGGAACGACGAAGCGCCCCACCCGACCCGAGGGTCGGACAGGGCGCTTCACGTGAACGGACTCACGCCATCCGCTCGTTGCGCAAGGCGAACGGGGAGGACGCGTGTCAGCGTCGTCCCCTAACCGGACGGAACCCGCTCCCCGAGACGCGACCACCTCGATGAGCCGACCGCGCCGCGGCAGGCAGGGACTGCCGCGGAGGAGGCTACTGCACGTCCTCGTCGATCCAGTCGAAGGTCTTGGTGACGGCCTTCTTCCAGAGGCGGTACTGGCGGGCGGCCTCGTCCTGGTCCATCTGCGGGGTCCAGCGCGAGTCCTCCTGCCAGTTCTGGCGCAGGTCGTCGAGGTTCTCCCAGAAGCCGACCGCGAGTCCGGCTGCGTAGGCCGCTCCGAGCGCGGTGGTCTCCGCGACGACCGGTCGGACGACCGGGACGCCGAGGATGTCGGCCTGGAACTGCATGAGCAGGTTGTTGGCGATCATGCCGCCGTCGACCTTGAGCTCCTGCAGGGGGACGCCGGAGTCGGCGTTGACCGCGTCCAGGACCTCGCGGGTCTGGAAGGCGGTCGCCTCGAGCGCGGCGCGGGCGATGTGGCCCTTGTTGACGTAGCGGGTGAGGCCGACGAGGGCTCCGCGGGCGTCGGAGCGCCAGTAGGGGGCGAACAGACCAGAGAAGGCGGGGACGAAGTACGCGCCTCCGTTGTCCTCGACCGTGGCGGCCAGCGCCTCGACCTCGGGGGCCGAGCCGATGAGGCCCAGGTTGTCGCGCAGCCACTGGATCAGCGAGCCGGAGACCGCGATCGAGCCCTCGAGCGCGTAGTGCACCTCGCCGTCGCCGAGCTTGTAGCCGATGGTGGTGAGCAGACCGTTCTTCGAGTGGACGATCTCGGTGCCCGTGTTGAAGATCAGGAAGTTGCCGGTGCCGTAGGTGTTCTTCGCCTCGCCCGGGTCGAACGCCGCCTGGCCGAAGGTCGCGGCCTGCTGGTCGCCGAGGATGCCGGCGATCGGGACCTCGCGCAGCAGCGACGAGGACTCGACGTGGCCGTAGACCTCGGAGGAGGAGCAGACCTCGGGGAGCATCGACTTCGGGACCCCGAAGGCCTCGAGGATGTCGTCGCGCCACTCGAGGGTCTCGAGGTCGAGGAACAGGGTGCGGGAGGCGTTGGTGACGTCGGTCTTGTGGACGCCGCCGTCGATGCCGCCGGTCAGGTTCCAGAGGACCCAGGTGTCCGTCGTGCCGAAGATCAGGTCGCCCGCCTCGGCCTTCTCGCGAGCACCCTCGACGTTCTCGAGGATCCAGACGATCTTGGTGCCGGAGAAGTAGGTCGCGAGCGGGAGGCCCACGATCGACTTGAAGCGGTCCGCGCCCTCGTCGCCGGCGAGGCGGTCGACGATCGACTGGGTGCGGGTGTCCTGCCAGACGATGGCGTTGTAGACGGGCTTGCCGGTCGTCCTGTCCCAGACGACAGCGGTCTCGCGCTGGTTGGTGATGCCGACGGAGGCGATGTCGTGGCGGGTCAGGTCGGCGCGGGAGAGAGCCTGGCCGATCACCTCGCGGACGTTGTTCCAGATCTCGATCGGGTCGTGCTCGACCCAGCCGGCGCGCGGGAAGATCTGCTCGTGCTCCTTCTGGCCGGTGGAGACGATCGATCCCTTCTTGTCGAAGATGATCGCGCGGGACGACGTGGTCCCCTGGTCGATAGCGATGACGTAGTCAGCCATGAATGATTACTCCTTCGTAACGGGGGTGAGAGGAAGCGCGGCGGTCTAGAGGACCGGGAGCAGCACGAGCGAGGCGAGGCCCGCGAGCACTCCACCGACGATCGGGCCGGCGACGGGCACCCAGGCGTAGCTCCAGTCGCTCGAGCCCTTGCCCTTGATCGGCAGGAGAGCGTGCGCGATGCGGGGGCCGAGGTCGCGGGCGGGGTTGATGGCGTAGCCGGTCGGGCCGCCGAGGGAGGCGCCGATCGCGATCACCAGGATGGCGACGGGCAGCGCGCCGAGCGCGGCCAGACCGCCGTCGCCCTGACGTCCGCCGCCGAAGCCGATGACGACGAAGACGAGGACGAAGGTGCCGATGACCTCGGTGACGAAGTTCCAGCCGTACGAGCGGATCGCCGGGCCGGTCGAGAAGACGCCGAGCTTGTTGGCCGCGTCGGGCTCCTCGTCGAAGTGCTGCTTGTAGGCGAGCCAGCAGAAGACGGCACCGAGGATCGCACCGATCATCTGGGCGAGGATGTAGACGAGGATCGAGACGATGTTGACGGGCACGCCGGATCCGAACTCGGTCGCTCCGCTCGCGACGAGGCCCAGGGTGACCGCGGGGTTGAGGTGCGCCCCCGAGTTGTACGAGACGATCACACCGGCGAAGACCGCGAAGCCCCAGCCGATGTTGACCATGAGGGTTCCGCCGTTGAGACCCTTGCTCTTCACGAGCGCGACGTTGGCGACGACACCGCAGCCGAGGAGCACGAGCATGGCCGTTCCCACGACTTCGGCGAGGAAGACCACTCCGAGATTGTCCACGTTGACCTTTTCCTTTTCGTAAGACGGACGCGCACAGGCGTCCGCGGCGGGCTTCGATGCCCGACGGTGTGAAGTTATCGGCGCCCTGTCCTAGCGACAAGGAACGGCGCGTGCACGTTTGTGCGTTGTCACGACGGAAGCCCCGGTCGAGGTGGTCCTCGGTCCGGGGCTTCCGTCGATCCGCGCCTGATCGCCGATCAGGAGGCGGGCACGGCCGTCGGGGTCTGCACCGAGGTGCCCCCGACGTCGACGCCGTTGTACTCCTTGAGGTGCGCGATGGTCGCGTCGACCTCCGACGCGCGGGCGGCGTCGTCCCAGCCCAGCACGGCGCCCGTGTGCTCGGCGAGCTCCTCGAGGAGCTCGCGGCTCAGGCCGCCCGTGAAGGCGTGGTTGGTGCGGCGCATCACCAGGTCGATGAGGTGCACCACGCTCTCGCGCTGGGCGAGGTAGCGGATCTCACCGGTGGTGAAGTCCTTGTCGAAGTCGAGCGCCTCGTCGTGTCCGTCGGCCAGGGCCTCGATGACCTCCTGCGCGCGGGTGCCGTAGCGCTCGAGCAGCTGGCCCGTGCGGGCCGAGGAGAGCCCGGAGCGGTGCTGGCTGATCCACTGCGCGCGGGACGCGTCGGTGCGCGGGAAGCCCTTGCCTCCTCCGATGGGGGTCTTCACGGTGGAGACGCGACGGGTCACGCCGATCCGCTTGAAGACCTCGTTCGAGAGGTGCTCCGACAGGGCGCGGAACGTCGTCCACTTGCCGCCGACCAGGCTGAGCACGGGCGAGCCGTTGCCGGGGAGCGTCGAGGGCTCGATGCGGTAGTCGCGGGAGACGAAGCCCGGGGCCTCGTCGTCGTGGCGGGGCAGCGGGCGGATGCCGGAGAACTTGAAGACGATCTGCGAGCGGTCCACGCGGATGGCCGGGAAGACGTGGTTGACGAGCTCGAAGAAGTAGTCGATCTCCTCCTCCGTGCACACCGCCGGCTTCGTGGGGTCGGCGTCGATGTCGGTCGTGCCGACCATCACGCGGCCCTTGAGCGGGTAGATGAGGACGATGCGTCCGTCGCTGTGCTCGAAGAACATCTCGCGACCCTCGCAGGCCTCGACCAGCTCGGGGTTGTCGAGCACGATGTGCGAGCCCTTGGTGCCGCCCATGAATTTCGTGGACGTGCCGAGGGCCGTGTTGGTGAAGTCGGTCCACGGTCCGGAGACGTTGACGACGACGTCCGCCGCGAAGGTGAACTCCTCGCCGGACTCGCGGTCGCGGAGGACGACGCCCTTCTCGTCGGCGCCGACGGCCTCGACGTAGTTGGCCGCGCGGGCCTTCCTGCCGCCGATCAGCGCGTCGTGGAGCACGTCGAGCGCGAGGCGCTCGGGCTCGTGCACGGAGGCGTCGAAGTAGGTGGCGGTGTACTTGATCTTCGGGTCGAGCTTGGGGAGCTCGTTCAGCGAGCGCTTGCGCCCGTGGAACTGGTGGCGCGGGACCGTGCCGCCGTCGCGGGAGAAGAAGTCGTACATCGTGAGGCCGACCTTGATCAGCAGCGCACCGCGCTCCTGCGGCTTGCCCGACTTGTGGGTCAGGAAGCGCAGCGGAGCCGCGAGGATGCCCGAGAACGTCGAGTAGATCGGGATCGTCGTCTGCAGCGGCTTCACGTAATGGGGAGCGATCTTCAGCAGGCCGTTGCGCTCGTGCACGCCCTCGTTGACGAGTCGGAACTCGCCGTTCTCGAGGTAGCGGATGCCGCCGTGGATCATGTGGCTCGAGGCGCTCGAGGCACCGGAGACGTAGTCGCCGCGCTCGACGAGGGCGACGTCGACGCCGTTGAGCGCGAGCTCGCGGAAGGTCCCGATGCCGTTGATGCCACCGCCGATGACCAGGACCGTGGCGCGGGGGTTGTCGCGGAGAGCAGCGACGCTCTCGCGCAGAGCGGAGTTTCCGGGAGTTCCGTCGGACTGTGCCACTTCGTACTCGCCTTCGTGTCGTAGGGGTGTCGTCGAGGCCTCCGCACCAGCGTGCACCGGGGAGATGACCGATTGATTTCGCGGAGGAATACAGCCATCCTTGACCCGACAACACATCCGGTCAAGACGGGTGGAAATCCGTGCAGGGAGTGCTATGACCCCGGTGAGACCGGTCGTCGAACTCGACGAGACGACCCACGCGACCCATCCCGACAAGACGCGGGACGCGCTGCGTGCGGCCCAGCTGTACTACATGCAGGATCTGACGATGGACGCGATCGCGCACGAGCTGCACACGTCGCGCTCCTCCGTCTCGCGCCTGCTCTCGCACGCCCGCGCGACCGGCCTGGTCGACATCCAGATCCGCTCCCCCCTCGACCGGGCGAGCGCCCTCTCGGCCGAGGTGCGGTCCCACTTCGACATCACGGCGCACATCGTGCCGGTGCCGGACCACACCAGCGAGATCGACCGGCTCGAGCGGGTCGCCCTGTCCGCAGCGAGGATCCTCGGGCAGTTCATCGACTCGAACATGATCGTCGGCATCGCCTGGGGCTCCACGATGAGCGCGATCAGCCGCCACCTGATCGCCAAGGAGACGCACAACACGCAGATCGTGCAGCTGAACGGCGCCGGCAACACCGAGACCACGGGCATCAACTACTCGAGCGAGATCCTCCGCCGCTTCGGTGACGCCTACGCGGCGAAGGTCCAGCAGTTCCCGGTGCCGGCGTTCTTCGACGACCCGACCACCAAGCAGGCGGTGTGGCGCGAGCGCTCCACCCGACGGGTCCTGGAGCTGCAGCAGCGGATGGACGTGGCGCTGTTCGGGCTCGGGTCGCCGTTCGCGGCGGTCCCCTCGAAGGTCTACATCGGCGGCTACCTGGAGCCGAGCGACTTCACCTCGCTCAGCGGCTCCGGGGTCGTCGGCGACGTCGCGACGGTGTTCTACCGGTCCGACGGCAGCTGGGACGACATCCCCATGAACGAACGTGCAAGCGGTCCGGACCTCTCCACGGTGCGCCGCGCGTCGCGCCGGATCTGCGTCGTGTCGGGCGCCTCGAAGCTGCCGGGCCTGCGCGGCGCCCTGGCGGCCGGCCTCATCACCGACCTCATCCTCGACGAGGGAACGGCCCGCGCCCTCATCTCGGACTGACGACTCCCGCCCTTCCGCGGGACGCGCTCGGGTACGCGGCACGCCGACCCAGGCGCACCGGAGCGGCGTCTCGCGGGAGCGGTCAGGACTCGCGAGCGTGCGCGTCGAGGAACTCGTAGACCTCGGCGTCGTCGATGCCGGGGAAGGTCCCCGACGGCAGCGGCGCGAGCACGTGCGCGTGCAGGCGCGCGCTCGGCCAGGCGTTGCCGTCCCAGCGCGCGGCGAGCTCCGACGGGGCGCGTCGGCAGCAGGACTCGTCGGGGCAGCGGGAGAGCTCGCGGCGGTCGGTGTCGCGGCCTCGGAAGAAGCGGGCCTCGGCGAACGGGACGCCCACGGTGATCGAGAACTCCTCGGTGGCGGTCGTGCCGGTCTGCGACGCCGACCAGAAGGTGCCCGCCGGAGTGTCGACGTACTGGTAGTACTCCGTCGTCCGGTTGGTCCGGGTGAACGCGGAGCGCGCCGACCAGTAGCGGCAGACGACCTGGCCCTCGACGGCCCCGGTGACGTCGGTCGGCAGCGGCAGCCCGTCGTTCTCGTAGGCCTTCTGGATCGAGCCGTCTCCCAGCACCCGCAGGAAGTGCATCCGGATGTCGAGGTGCGAGGTGAGCAGGTTCGTGAAGCGCAGGGCGGCGGCCTCGTGGGTGACGCCGAAGCCGTCGCGGAAGTCCTCCACCGAGATGTCCCGCTCGCGCTTCGCCTCCTGGAGGAACGCGACCGCCGGCTCCAGCGGCATCAGGCACGCGGCGGCGAAGTAGTTGATCTCGAGGCGCTGGCGGAGGAAGTCGGCGTAGGTCACCGGCCGCTCGTGCCCGAGGAGGCGGTGCGCCATCGCCTGCAGCGCCAGCGCCCGCAGGCCGTGCCCCCCGGGGATCGAGGCGGGCGGGAGGTAGATCCTGCCGTTCGCGAGGTCGATCACCGAGCGGGCGGAGTGCGGCAGGTCGCCGACGTGGATGATCTCGAAGCCGAGGTGCCGGGCCATCTTCGAGACGGAGCTGTGGGTCAGTGCTCCTCCGCGGTGCCCGACGGTCCGGAGCATCTCGCCCGCCACCTCCTCGATCTCGGGCAGGTAGGAGCTGCGCTCGCGCAGCTGGAGCCGCTGGGCGGTGTTGGCCCGGCGCGCCTCCTCCGGTGTGGCACTCGCCTCGCTCCGGCGACGGGCGAGCTCGCGGTAGACGCCGAGGAACGCCTCCAGCACGGGCGTGCTCAGCCCCTTGTTGACCTTGAACTCGGGCAGGCCGAGCGAGCGGTACAGCGACCCCTTCTGCACGCGCGCCAGCTCGATCTCGAGCGCGGCCCGCTCGCTCGGCGGCTCGTCCGAGAGCAGCGCCGCCAGCTCGACGCCGAGCGCGGCCGCGAGGCGCTGCAGGAGGGAGAGGCGCGGCTCGCGGCGCCCCGTCTCGATCAGCGAGAGCTGGCTCCCCGACACGTCGACGCGCTCGGCGAGCTGCCCGAGGGTCAGTCCGCGCCGGGTGCGGAAGTGGCGCAGGCGCTGCCCGAGCAGCACCGCGTCGGAGCCCGGGGCGGGCGTCGAGGGATCGGTCACGGCGAGCTCCAGCGATCGGTTGTGACGGAAGCGCAAAAAGGTGGTTTCTTGACCGCCTGAGCGCCGGGAATACCTCCCGATCCTCCTCCATCCTGGCTTCAGGCGCCACTGAGCGCCCCTCCCGGCCCGGCCGGCCTCTTCCCGGCTGCGGCCGGCGACTCCCCACCCCCGTCGACGACGACCACCGAAAGCGGAGCCAGCATGAGCATCTACAGCAACACCGTCCGACTCGAGCCGAGCACCATGACCGCGCCGACGTCCGTCCCCGCGCCCGTCGTGCCGCCGGCGCCCCTCGCCCTCCGCCGCTGGGTGCGCGAGACCGCCGCGATCCTCAAGCCCGACGCAATCGAGTGGAGCGACGGCTCCCCCGCGGAGTGGTACCGCCTGACCGAGCGGCTCGTCGCCTCCGGCACGCTCCTCCCGCTCAATCCGGAGTGGCGGCCCGGCTCGTTCCTGGCCCGCACCGACCCGGACGACGTCGCCCGGGTCGAGGACCGCACCTTCATCTGCACGACCGACGAGGCCGACGCGGGACCGACCAACAACTGGCGCGAGCCCGCCGCGATGAGGGCCGAGCTCGCTCCCCTCCTCGACGGAGCGATGCGCGGACGGACGATGTACGTCGTCCCGTTCTCGATGGGGCCCGTCGGTGGTCCGCTCTCGCAGCTGGGCGTCCAGGTCACCGACTCGGCCTACGCGGTGCTGAACCTGCGGATCATGGCGCGCGTGGGCTCCGAGCCGCTCGCCGCCTTCACCGAGGAGACCCCGTTCGTCCGCGGCGTGCACACCGTGGGGCTGCCCCTCCGCGACGCGGACGGCGTCACCCGCGAGGACGTCGCCTGGCCGTGCAGCCCCGTGAAGTACATCACCCAGTTCCCGGAGACGCGCGAGATCGTCTCGTACGGCTCCGGCTACGGCGGCAACGCCCTGCTGGCGAAGAAGTGCTTCGCCCTGCGCATCGCCTCGGCGATGGGGCGCGAGGAGGGCTGGCTCGCCGAGCACATGCTGCTGATCCGCATCGTCTCGCCCGAGGGACGGCGCTACCACGTCGCCGCCGCCTTCCCGAGCGCGTGCGGCAAGACCAACCTCGCGATGATGCAGCCCGCGATCCCCGGCTGGCGGGTCGAGACGCTGGGCGACGACATCACCTGGATGCGCCGCGGGGAGGATGGACGCCTCTGGGCGATGAACCCCGAGACGGGCTTCTTCGGCGTCGCTCCCGGCACCGGGGAGAGCTCGAACCCGAACGCCGTGCAGACGCTCTGGGGCAACACGATCTTCACCAACGTCGCGCTCCGCGAGGACGGCGACGTGTGGTGGGAGGGCCTGACCGACGAGGTCCCGGAGCGGCTGACCGACTGGCGCGGGCAGCCGTGGACGCCGGCGTCCGGCACGCCCGCCGCGCACCCCAACTCCCGCTTCACCGCGCCGGCCGCGCAGTGCCCGTCGCTCTCCGCCGACTGGGACGCCCACGAGGGCGTGCCGCTGGACGCGATCGTCTTCGGTGGCCGACGGGCGAGCAACGTCCCGCTGGTCACGCAGGCCACCTCGTGGCAGCACGGCGTCTTCCTGGGTGCGACCGTCGCCTCCGAGAAGACCGCGGCCGCGGAGGGCACGGTCGGGGAGCTGCGCCGCGATCCGTTCGCGATGCTCCCCTTCTGCGGCTACAACATGGCCGACTACTTCGCGCACTGGCTCGCGATCGGCGCTGAGCTCGGCGATGCGGCGCCGGCGGTGTTCCAGGTCAACTGGTTCCGGAAGGACGCGGACGGCGAGTTCCTCTGGCCCGGCTTCGGCGAGAACGCGCGGGTGCTGCAGTGGCTCGTCCGCCGCCTGGAGGGGCTGGCGGAGGCGCGGCGGAGCCCCCTCGGCGACCTGCCGGTCGCGATCGACACGCACGGGCTCCGGCTCTCCGCGGCCCAGAAGGAGGAGCTGTTCTCCGTCCCGGTCGAGGCGTGGCTGGAGGAGTGCGCGCTCACGGAGGAGTTCTTCACGCGGTTCGGCGACCGGCTGCCGCCCGAGCTGTCCGCCGAGCTCCAGGCCCTGCGGCTCCGGCTCCTCGCCGAGAAGCTGCCGCTGGCGGCCTGATCCCCCTGACCGAGCCGGCTCCTGCCGGACACCCCTGTGGCCCGCGGGCGGATCATCCCCCTTTCCTCGCACCCCCGCGGGTCCACTCCCCCCTTCCGCTCCCACGACGACGGGCACCATGACCGACCGCATCACGCTCCGCTTCCTCGCCGCCCCGCAGGACGCCACCGCCGACGGCCGCAGTGCCCAGGCCGGCCGCGTCCTCGAGTGGATCGACAAGGCCGGCTACGCCTGCGCCGTGGGCTGGAGCGGCGGCTACTGCGTGACGGCGTACGTCGGCAACGTCCACTTCACCCGGCCCATCTCGGTCGGCAACCTGATCGAGGCGACCGCCCGCGTCATCCACACCGGGCGCACGAGCATGCACGTGCTGGTGCAGGTCGCGCAGGCGGATCCGCGGACCGGCCTCTACGAGGACGCCACGCACTGCCTCCTCGTGTTCGTGGCCGTCGACGACGAGAAGAGGCCGCGGTCGGTCCCGGAGTGGCGGCCCCGCTCGATCGAGGACCTGTCCCTCGCCGAGGGCGCCGCCGCGCGCATCGAGGGCCGCCGGAGGCTGCACGACGTGATGCGCGCCCAGGAGTACACCGAGGAGGGCACCGGTCCGCGGATCGTGTTCCGCTTCCTCGCGGCACCGGGAGACGTCAACTGGGGCGGCAACGCCCACGGCGGGATCGTGATGCGCTGGATCGACGAGGCGGCCGACGCGGTCGCGCAGCGCTGGACCGGCCGCGACTCTGTGGCCGTCTACTCCGGGGGGATCCACTTCTACCGTCCGGTGCGCATCGGGCATCTCGTCGAGGTGGAGGCGCGCCTCATCCACACGAGCGCCCGGAGCATGCACCTGGCGGTGCACGTGCGCTCCGGGGACCCGCGGACCGGCGAGCTGGAGCTGACCACGCAGTGCCGGAGCGTCTTCGTGGTGCGGGGCGCCGACGGGGCGGCCGAGCCGGTCCCGCCTCTCGAGCTGCGGACCGAGGAGGACCGGCATCTGGACGCCCATGCGCGCGAGCTGATCCTCCTGCGCGCGGCGCTGCCGCCGCTCCCGCTCGCTGGGACGGCCGGCGCTAGGGTCGGAGCGTGAAGCTGCCGATCCTCGTCCTCAACGGCCCGAACCTGAACCTGCTCGGCACCCGCGAGCCCGAGCTCTACGGCTCGGACACCCTCGCCGACGCCGAGGCGCTGGCGGCGGAGGCGGCCGAGCGGCACGGCTTCACGGTCGAGACCTTCCAGAGCAGCTCGGAGGGCGCGATCGTCGACCGGCTGCACGCGGCTCGCGGCTCCGTCTCGGGAGTGGTGCTCAACGCCGGGGCGTACACGCACACGTCGATCGCGATCCGCGACGCCGTCCTCGCGACCGAGCTGCCGATGGTCGAGGTCCACGTGAGCAACGTGCACCGGCGCGAGCCGTTCCGGCAGCACTCCTACCTCTCGGACGTCGCGATCGCCGTGATCGTCGGCGCGGGGATCGCCGGCTACGGCTACGCGGTGGACGTGCTCGCGCGAGCGGCGGAGAAGCGATGAGCGGCCTCGGACGCTCCTTCGGCAGCGCGGTCGACGCCTACGTCCGCGGGCGGCCCGGCTACCCCGACGACGCCGTCGACTGGATCGTGGGGCACGCCCCCGCGCGGGTGGCGGGCGCCTTCGTCCCGGAGCGGGCCCGCGCGGCGGGAGCCGACGCCTCCGATCGGCTGCGCGCTGTGGACCTCGGCGCGGGAACGGGCAAGTTCACCGCGTCGCTCGCGTCCCGCGGCCTCGACGTGACCGCGGTCGAGCCCGACGCGGAGATGCTCGCGCGGCTCGCCTCGAATCTGCCGGAGGTCCGCCCCGAGGAGGGGACGGCCGAGGCGATCCCCGCCGCGGACGCCTCCGCGGAGCTCGTCACCGCCGCGCAGTCGTGGCACTGGGTCGACGCCGAGCGCGCGGGAGCCGAAGTCGCCCGCGTCCTGGTGCCGGAGGGCGTGCTCGCGCTGGTGTGGAACATCCGCGACGAGTCGGTCCCCTGGGTGCGCCGGCTCGGCGAGGTCGCCGGAGCCTCCACCGCCGAGCGCTTCGAGACGCTCCGGCCGCCGCTCGGCTCCGCTCTCGAGCGGGTGGCGTTCGCGGCCTTCGAGTGGTCCTTCGAGCTGGACCGAGCCGGGGTGCGGGACATGTTCGCGTCCCGCAGCTCCGTCATCGCGATGCCCGACGAGGAGCGCGCCGCGGTCCTCGCGGCGGTCGACGCCGTGGTGGACGAGGAGTCGGGCGGGAGCGGGACCGTCGCGATGCCGTACTCGACGCGCGTGACGATCGCGCGCCGCTCCTCCTCCGCCTGACTCCGCGCCGCGCGCCGCGGACCGCCCCGCCCGCCGACTACCCTCGGAGGGCGCCGCACCGGCGCGAGCACCGAGAGCACGAGGAGAGACGCACGTGAGCATCATCGCCGCCGCAGACGGGTCCGCACTGGGCAACCCCGGCCCCGCCGGCTGGGCCTGGTACGTCGACGACGAGCGCTGGGCCGCGGGCGGCTGGTCGCACGGCACGAACAACATCGGCGAGCTCACCGCGGTGCTCGAGCTGCTGCGCGCGACCGCGCAGGAGGAGGAGCCGCTGCACATCCTCTGCGACAGCCAGTACGCCATCAAGGCCTGCACCGAGTGGCTGCCGGGCTGGAAGCGGAAGGGCTGGCGCAAGGCCGACGGCAAGCCGGTGATGAACGTCGAGATCATCAAGGCGCTCGACGAGGAGCTGCAGGGCCGAGCCGTCACCTTCGAGTGGGTGAAGGGGCACGCCAACCACCGGATGAACGAGGCCGCCGACGTCCGCGCCCGGAGCGCCGCGACCGCCTACCAGCGCCGGCAGCCCGTCGACGCCGGACCCGGATGGCCGACGGCCGCCGCCGCGCCCGCCGCGGCCGCCGCGCCCCCCGTCGAGGACTCCGCCACCCTCTTCTAGCCGCGTTCCCCCTGGGGCAGCCGCAGCAGCCCCGTCGCCACCAGCTCGCGCACCCGCGGCAGCACCGAGTCGGACACCGCCTCCTCCTCGACCTGGAGGAGCGAGGCGACCGCCGCCGCGATCGCCGCCACCGAGAGCTCGCCGTCGCAGGCGCCGACCACGGCGGCGAGCGCCGTGTCGACCTCCTCGACCCGGGCGAACCCGCCGCCCTGGCGCAGCCGCAGCACCGTCGGATCGTCGTTGCCCGGCCAGTAGTGCCGCTCCTCCGTGACGTCTCCGGCGACGACCAGGGCGAGACCCGCCAGAGCGCGATCGTCGATCGACGCGAGGGCCTCGGCCGCGTCGAGGCAGGCGGCGAGGTGGCCGCCCAGGCCCGCGGTCGCGACCGGCGTGGTGATCCGCTCGAGGCGGCGGATCGGCGGGCGGGGCTGCTCGGGCAGGCGGAGCGTGACGTAGCCGAAGCCGACGCCGGTCACCCCGCGCCGCTCGAAGTCGGTCAGCCAGGCGTCGACCAGCGCGTCGAACGCGGGGCCGCGAGTCGTGCCGCCGTCCCGGATCCAGGTCTCGGCGTAGACCGCCGGATCCTGACGCTCGCGCTCCACGACCCAGACGTCCAGAGGAGAGGCGGTCCCGCCCATCCAGGCATCGAGCCCCTCGGGCCCCGCCTCGAGCGCCTGCTCCAGCGGGCTGCGGGCGTCGGCGAGCCAGTCCGCGATCCGGTCGAAGGCGTCCGCGCCCTCCCGGTACTCCCAGTTCCCCAGGAGCTGCGCGACACCGCCGGGCACCAGGTGCTCGGCTGCTCCGAGGATCACGCGGCGCACGATCTCGTCGCCCTCCAGCCCGCCGTCGCGGTACTCGTAGGAGGGGACGCCCTCGACTCGCGGCGTGATGACGAACGGCGGGTTCGTGACGATGTGGTCGAAGCGCTCCCCCGCGACCGGCTCGTAGAGGCTGCCGAGGCGGAACTCGATGTTCTCGATCCCGTTGAGCGCCGCGGTGAAAGAGGCGAGCGCGAGCGCGCGCTCGGAGATGTCGGTGGCGACCACCTGCTCGGCGTGGCGGGAGGCGTGCAGCGCCTGGATCCCGCAGCCGGTCCCCAGGTCGAGCACGCGGCCGACGGGCCGCTGGATCATCAGGCCGGTCAGCGTGAGGCTCGCGCCGCCGACGCCGAGCACGTGGTCCTCGTCGAGCGCGCGGCCGAGGGCGAGCTCCCCGAGGTCGGAGGCGATCCACCAGGAGGCAGCGCCGCGCTGGTCGACCACGTCGTAGGGGCGCAGGTCGAGAGCCGCGGTGACGACGGCTCCGGCCTCGACGCGCACCAGGCCGAGCTCCACCGCCCCCTCCAGCGCGAGAGCGCCGAACGCCTCGTCCGCGTCGTCGGCCGAGACGGGATCGGCCAGGAGGAACAGGCGGGCGAGGGTGGCCAGCGCGTCATGGTCGCCGCTGCGCTCGAGGGCGCGGCGGGCGGGGACCCGGTCGCCGCGGTGCAGCGCCTCGGCCGCTTCGTCGCCCCAGAGCCCCCGCACGGCGTCCACGCCGTAGCGGGCGCGGATCAGGTCGTCGCGCAGGAGGGCGATACGGGCTCGGTCGAACGGGTCTGCGGAGAACACCGCTCCATCCTCCTGCACACGGGTCGGCCATTGGGGCCGCCGCGGCCGTACGATCGGAGGCATGCCGCTGACCGGAGAGTACGAACCCAGCACGTCCGAGTGGGCCCGCGAGCAGGCGGAGCTCTACGAGCGGACCGGCGGAGCCGAGGGGAACCTCCTCCGCGGCCGCCCCATCATCGTCCTGACCACCGTCGGCTCGAAGAGCGGGAAGCTCCGCAAGACCGCGCTGATGCGCGTCGAGCACGAGGGCGAGTACGTGGTCGTCGCGTCCAAGGGCGGCGCGCCCGAGCACCCCGTCTGGTACGGCAACATGCTCAAGGAGCCGCACGTCGAGCTGCAGGACGGGCCCGTGAAGAAGGACTACGCCGCGAGCGTGCTCGAGGGCGATCTGCGCGCGGCCTGGTGGGAGCGCGCGGTCGCCGCGTGGCCGGACTACGCCGAATACCAGACGAAGACCGAGCGGCAGATCCCGCTCGTGCTGCTCACTCCCTGGTCCTGAGTGCGGCGGGCGGCTCGGCCCGTCGCTGAGGCGGCCGTCCTCCGGTCGAGGTCGCGCCGCACGGCAGGCGCCTCACGTGGGCGGCGAGCCCAGCGGATCCCGTCCGGCCTCAGACCCGGGCCGCGATGAGGTCGAGCACCTTCGGGCTCGAGAGCAGCGCGAAGTGGCCGACCACCGAGACCGCGATGTTCTCGCGCGCCCCGGCGAGGCGGCTCCCTCCGGGGATGTACTGGTCGCGCATCCCATAGATCGACGTGATGCGCGCGTCGGCCTCGCGCTCGGCCAGCAGGGTGCGGATCAGCGGGCGGTGGGGCGCGAACTCCCGGAGCGCCCGCGCCGGGGCGATCCGTGCGAGCGACGAGCCGTTGAACGGGGTCGAGACGGCGATCATCCGCTCGATCCGCCCGTCCTCGCGGTCGTCGACGACCATCATGTGCTTGCCGATCAGGCCGCCCTTGCTGTGCGCGACGACGACGACTCCGCGCAGATCGTGCTCGCGCAGGTAGTCCTGGCCGAGTCCGGCCGACGCGACGATCGGCCGCGTGTTGTAGCCGAGCGCGGGCAGCACGTGGATCGGATGGCCCGCCGCGTGCAGCCTCTCGGCGATGGGCCGGAGGAACTGCCACGTCTCGTAGATCCCGGGGATGAGCAGCACCGGAGCGCCGTCGCCGGACGCGTACCGCGACACGTCCCAGCCCTCCCGCAGGTGCACGAAGCGCGAGCCGTAGGCGTAGCGGTAGTCGCGGAGGTACGCGCGCCGCAGCGACGTCGAGCGGCGCGGGCGGGCGGAGTCACGTGCCGGCATGGGCCCGCTCCAGCTCCGCGATGTCGAGGCGGCTCATCGCGAGCATCGCCTGCAGAGCGCGCGCGGACGCCTCGGGGTCGGCGCCTCCGAGCAGACGCGGGAGGACCTCCGGCACGATCTGCCAGGACAGCCCCCAGCGGTCGCGGAGCCAGCCGCACCGGCTCTCCTCGCCGCCGTCCGCGATCAGGGCGTCCCACAGCCGGTCGAGCTCGGACTGGCCGCCGACGGTCACGACGATCGAGACGGCCTCGGTGAACGGGAACCGCGGCCCGGCGTTGATCGCCTGGAACCGCTGCCCGTCGAGCTCGAACGTCACCGACAGCACCTCGCCGGGCGACGGAGAGCCCTCCGGCAGCACCTGGCTTCCGGTGATCCGCGAGTTCGGCACCAGCTCCGTGTAGAAGCGCGCCGCCTCCCCCGCGCCGTCGTCGAACCAGAGGAAGGTGCTGACCGCGCCCATCGGAGTCTCCGTCCTGCGCGGGAGGGTCTCCGCGGCTCCCTCAGTGTGCCGCGGAGGCGCGCTCCCCGCGACGGATCACAGCGGGTTGACGCCGAACGCCGTGGCCAGCTTGTCGATCTTCTTGGCGCGGCCCAGCCGGGGCAGGTCGCTGCCGTCGCGGATGACGCGGCCGCGGGCCTCGAAGTCGTCGAGGAAGTCGCGGGCCCAGGCGACGTCGGACGGCGTCGGGCTGATGACCTCGTTGATCACGGCGAGCTGCTCGGTGTCGAGGCAGAGCTTCCCGGTGAGGCCGAGCGAGACCGTGAGCGCGGACTGCTCGCGCAGCACGGGGTGGCTGTTCGAGACGGTCGGTCCGTCGATCGGGCCGGGCAGGTCGCCGATGCGCGAGGCGACGACCAGGCGCGAGCGCGGGTAGGCCATCGCGAGGTCGTCGGCGCTGGTGCCGGTGTCGCGGCGGTAGTCGCCGCTGCCGAACGCGAGGCGGAAGGTGCCGCGGGCGCGGGCGATCGAGACCGCCTCCTCGATGCCGAGGGCGGACTCGACCAGGGCGAGCACCGGGGTGGAGCCGCCGAGGCGATCGAAGGTCTCGGTGACGTGCTCAGCGGCCTCGGTCTTGGCGAGCATGACGCCGGCGAGGCCGGGCAGGCCCTTCAGCGCGTCGACGTCGTCGGACCAGAACGGGGTGGAGTGGTCGTTGATGCGGACCCAGGCGCGCTTCTCGCCGGTCAGCCACTCCGCGACGTCGGTCCGCGCGTCGGGCTTCGCCTTGGGGTCGACCGCGTCCTCGATGTCGAGGACGATCTGGTCGGCGCGGGACGCGTGCGCGGCGTCGAACGTCTCGGTGCGGGTGGCGTTCACCAGCAGCCAGGAGCGCGCGATCTCGGGGGCGACGTCGCGCCCCTTCCGCTTCGCGATGGCGGTGGTGGTGGTCTCGGGCAACGTCACGTTCGGGTCCTCTCGGTGGCGCGGTCCTCGCTCCGCGGACGCCACCGCTCTGCGACGGCGCCGGGGACAAGGGTAGCGGCTCCCCGTCGGCGGGGCTCCGGGCACTCCGGCGTCTCTCCACTCCGGGGCTGCGACGCCCCGAGCGCTCCGGATCAGCGGCCCTCCGGACGCTCCCACAGCGTCAGCACGGTCGTCGGCACCCGGATCCGCTCGCGCGCGACGAACCCCGCCTCCGCGAGCACCGCGTCCGCCTCGCCCTCCGGCAGCGCCTGCCAGACCCGGTCCTCCCCGGCGAGCGCGGCGAGCAGGGCCTCGCCCTCCAGGAGCACGTCGGAGTACGTCCCCGTCGTCCCGTACGGAGCGGCGAGGGCGACGTCGTCCACGCCCGCGAACGCCTCCGGGTAGGCGGCGAGCGCCAGGCGGGGCCGGAGCGAGACCGTCCCGGAGGAGCCGAGGAGGACGGCGTCGCCCGGACGGGCCCGCTCCTCGACGGCGGCCGCCAGACCGCGGAGATCCTGCCCGGCCGGCTTCCCGGTGACCGTGCGCATCTGCACGAGGACCGGCAGTGCGGCCACCGCGATCAGGGCGAGGAGGGCGACGCCCGTCCGGGCCCTGAACGAGTCGAGCGCGAGGCCGAGGAGGACCGCGAGGGCGGGCGTGCTCGACGCGAGGTAGCGGGGGGTGAACATCGGCTCGACGAGGAGGGTCCCGAGCACCAGCACCGCCGTCGGCAGCACGATCCAGAGGACGAGGGCCGGCAGGAGCGGCCCGCGCAGGCCGCCCCGCACCGCGGCGACCGCGAGGAGCGCAACGGCGATCCCGGCCAGCCACCACGCGGATCCGAAGAACGGCTCGACCATGACGGTGAACGCGGTCACGGGCTGCAAGCGGAGCCAGCCGACCTGGCCGCTCTGCCCGGCGGCGAGGAGCAGCACCGGCACGGCGCCCAGTGCCGAGAGGGCGCTCGCCGGGAGAGCCCGCACGGCACCCCGGGGCGCCGCGGCCGCGGCGAGAGCGACGAGAGCCGGCAGCACCAGCACGGAGTAGAGGAACACGGCGTTCGCCAGTCCCGCGACGGCCGCGAACGCGGTCCAGCGCAGGGCGCCTCCGGAGCGGGCCGCCCGCACGACGAGGACCGCCGCTCCCACCACGAGCGCGGTGGCCAGAGCGGAGGACCGCGCCTCGGTCCCCGAGAACGAGGACCGCGGGAGCAGCACGAGCACCGCGGCGGCGAGGAGTGCCGCCCGGGGCCGGTCGAACGAGCGCAGCAGGACGACGACGCCCGCCGCCGCCGCTCCCGTGGCGAGAGCGGACGGCGCGCGCACCGCGAGCTCCGACTCACCGGCGATCGCGATCCAGCCGTGCATCAGCAGGCCGTAGACCAGGTGCACCGCGTCCTTCTCCTGCACGAAGGCGAGGAGCTCCCCCACCGGGAGCCGTGCCAGGCGGAGGGTCGCGGCCTCGTCGTTCCAGTAGGAGGGGATCCAGGAGCCGACGAGGGTCAGCGCGGTGGCGAGGGCGAGGACCGCGCTCGCGGGCAGGGTCCGGAGCGCGCGCATCCCGCCAGCGTAGAGGCCGGGCTCAGCGCGCCGAGCGCTCGGCGAGACCCTTCGCATACGCGGCCTGGCCGATGTGCTGCGTGTCGTCGTCGATCACCGAGACCAGCCGAACCCCGAGGGTCACCGGCGGATCCCACTGCTCGTCGACGACGCGCTCGAGGTCCTCGTCGCCGAGCGTGTCGAGGAGGGCGAGCGTCTGCCGGTGCACGGCGTCGGCGTACTCCGCGAGCAGCGCGGCCGGCACCGCGGCGAGCGCCGCCACCTCGGCCGGCTCCTGCCCGTAGCCGGTCTCGTCGGGCCCGAAGGGCAGGCCGGACCGGCCGTGGAAGCCGTCGGCCGTCCACACCTGCGCGTGGCCGGCGAGCGGGGCGAGGTGATCGTCCTGCACCCGGACGAGATGCCAGACGAGCCAGGCGGGCGAGTTCGAGCGGGCGTCCGCGCGGAACGCGAGCTGATCGGGGGTGCTGTCGTCGAGGACGGCGTGCACGTTCTCGTGCACCCGGCCGAAGGCGTCGCGGAGGAGGTCGATGGCTGCGCTCATGCCGCCAGCCTGCCGCTCCCGCGCCCGGTGCGGCACCCCCTCCGCGCGCCTCGGAGGAAGTGCGGAGGCGGGTGCCCGATACTCGGCCCGTGACCTCCGGATCCTCGAACCTGGCGACGAAGCCGTGGCTGACCTCCTACGCGGAGGGCGTGCCCGCCGAGATCGACCCTCCCACCCAGACCCTCGTCGACCTGCTCGAGGACTCGGTCGCGCGGTACCGCCGCGGCACCGCCCTCGAGTTCTTCGGCGCCGCGACCAGCTACGCCGAGCTCGGCGAGCAGGTCGCGCGCGCGGCGGAGGGCCTGCGGCGCCTGGGCGTGCGCGCCGGCGACCGCGTCGCGCTGGTGCTCCCGAACTGCCCGGAGCACGTGGTGGCGTTCTACGCCGCTCTCCGCCTCGGAGCGATCGTGGTCGAGCACAACCCGCTCTACACGCCGCGCGAGCTGCGGCGGCAGTTCGAGGACCACGGCGCCCGGTTCGCGGTCGTCTGGGACAAGATCGCCGACGTCGTCGCGACCATGCCCGCCGACCTGGGCATCGAGCGCGTCGTCTCCGTCGACCTCACCCGCTCCTTCCCGCTCGGCAAGCGCCTGGCGCTGCGGCTCCCCCTGCCGTCGGTGCGCCGGTCACGCGAGAAGCTCACCGCGACCCCCCGCAGCCGCTCCCTGGTGCCCTTCGCGTCGCTGCTGAAGAACCGCCGCATCGCGCGCTCGCACCCCCGCCCGGTCCTCGGCGACACGGCCCTGCTGCAGTACACGAGCGGCACCACCGGGACGCCCAAGGGCGCGATCCTCTCGCACGCGAACCTCCGTGCGAACGCCCTGCAGGGCCGCGCCTGGGTGCCGGGCCTGCGCGAGGGCGACGAGACGTTCTACGCGGTGCTCCCCCTGTTCCACGCCTACGGGCTGACGCTGTGCCTGACCTTCGCGATCAGCATCGGCGCGAAGGTCGTGCTGTTCCCGGCCTTCGACGTCGGCCTCGTGAAGGCGGCCGCGAAGTCGTCGCCGCCCACCTTCCTCCCCGCGGTGCCGCCCGTGTACGACGCGCTGGCCCGCGCCTCCGAGCGCCACGAGCTCGACCTGCGCGGCATCCGCTTCGCGATCTCGGGAGCGATGAGCCTGCCGGTCGCGACGGTGGACCGGTGGGAGCGCGCGAGCCGGGGACTCCTGGTCGAGGGCTACGGCATGACCGAGAGCTCGCCTGTCGCCCTCGGGAACCCGGTCGGCCCGACCCGCCGGCCCGGCACGGTGGGCGTGCCGTTCCCCAGCACGACGATCCGCCTCGTCGACCCCGCCGATCCGTCGGTCGACCGCGGCCCGGGCGAGTCCGGCGAACTCCTGCTCCGGGGGCCGCAGGTGTTCCAGGGGTACTGGAAGCGGCCGGAGGAGACGGCCGAGGCCCTCCTCCCCGGCGGCTGGCTGCGCACGGGTGACATCGCGACCGTCTCGGCCGACGGCTTCGTGACGATCGTCGACCGGGCCAAGGAGCTCATCATCACCGGCGGCTTCAACGTCTCCCCCTCCGAGGTCGAGGGAGTGCTGGAGTCGCACCCGGACGTGACGCGCGCGGCCGTCGTCGGGCTCCCCCGCGAGGACGGCGGCGAGAGCGTCGCGGCGGCCGTGGTCCTGCGGGCCGGGACGGCCGTGGATCCGGAGGCGCTGCGCGACTTCTGCCGGCTGCACCTGACGCCCTACAAGGTGCCCAGGCGGATCGTCCCGGTGGACGAGCTGCCGACCTCGCTGATCGGCAAGGTGCTGCGCCGCCAGGTGCGCGAGAGTCTGCTGGACTGAGGCGACCGGAGCGGGCGGTGGCCCGCGAGGAGGAGGACGACATGGCGAGGATCGTGCAGTACGAGCGGATCGGCGGGCCCGAGGTGCTCGAGACCGTCGAGGCGCCGGAGCCCGAGGCGGGGCCCGGAATCGTGGTGGTCGCCGTCCGCGCGGCCGGTGTGAACCCGATCGAGTGGAAGGTGCGCTCCGGCCTGCGCCCGAGCCCGCCGTTCGACGGTCCGCGGAGGCTCGGGTCGGACGGCTCCGGCGTGGTCTCCGCCGTCGGTCCGGGAGTGACCGGTTGGAGCGTCGGCGACCGGGTCATCGTCAGCGGCGCCACCGGCACCTACGCGACCGCCGTCGCGGTCTCCCCCGACTCCCTCGATCCGCTCCCCGACGGACTCGGCTTCGAGGAGGCGGCCGCGCTCGGCATCCCGGTCTCCACGGCCTACCAGGCGGTGGTCTCGCTCGGCGTCGCGGAGGGATCGACGTTCGTCGTCCACGCGGGCGCCGGAGCGGTCGGCCGGGCGGCGATCCAGTTCGCCGTCGACCGCGGAGCCCGGGTGATCGCCACGGCGAGCCCGGCGAATCACGAGGCGCTGCGCGCGCTCGGAGCGGTGCCGGTCGCCTACGGGCCCGGACTGCTCGAGCGGCTGCGTGCCACGGCGCCCGAGGGCGTCGACCGCGTGCTCGACGCGGCCGGGACGGACGAGGCGCTCGCCGCCTCGCTCGCGCTGGTGGAGGATCCGCAGCACGTCGGAACGGTGGTCGCCGGTCCTCGGGCGGCCGAGCTGGGCATCCGGGCCTGGAGCGGCGGCAGTCCCGTGCCGCTGACCGAGGAGGAGCAGCGCCTCCGCCGCGAGGGGGTGCCGCTGGCCGCCCGGCTGGCGAGCGAGGGGCGCTTCGCGGTCGCGACAGGTCCGCGCCTCCAGCTCGAGCAGGCCGCAGAGGCGCACCGGCTCAGCGAGGACGGCCACGTCCGCGGGAAGATCCTTCTCGTTCCCTGAGCCGGGCCGGCTCCCGGCATCCGTCTCCCCACCGCTTCCCCCGCTCTCACCGTCGAGAAGGAGTCCCCGTGTCCACTGACGACACCACCCCCGTGATCCTGGGGGGCGCCCGCACCCCGTTCGCCCGCTTCTCCGGAGCCTTCGCGCCGCTCTCGGGCGTCGAGCTCGGCGCCGCTGCCATCCGAGGGGCTCTCGAGCGCTCGGGCGCCTCCGCGGCCGACGTCGACGCGGTCGTGCTCGGCCAGGTGATCCAGGCCGGAGCCGGTCAGGGCCCCGCCCGGCAGGCCGCGGTCCTCGCGGGCCTGGGCTGGGACGTCCCGGCGGTCACGATCAACAAGCTCTGCCTGTCGGGTCTCACCGCGGTGATCGACGCGGCGCGGATGATCCGGCTCGGCGAGGCGCAGGTGGTCGTCGCCGGAGGGCAGGAGTCGATGACCAACGCGCCGCACCTCCTGCTCGGATCCCGCTCGGGCCTGGGTGTCGGTCCGCGTCCGCTCGAGGACGCACTCCTCCACGACGGCCTGCTCGATCCGTTCGACCGCCGCCTGATGGGGAGGGTGACCGACGACGGCAACGCCGCACGGGGCATCCGCCGCGAGCGCCAGGACGCCTTCGCCGCGCTCTCGCACCAGCGGGCCGCCGCGGCACGGTCCACCGGCGTGCTCGCCGAGGAGATCGTGCCGGTCGCGGTGCCGCAGCGGCGCGGACCGGACCTCGTCGTGTCCGCCGACGACGGGATCCGGGAGGACAGCACGGTCGAGACGCTCGCCCGGCTGGCCCCCGCGTTCTCGCCCGAGGGCACGATCACGGCGGGCAGCTCGTCCCCGATCACGGACGGCGCCGCCGCGCTGGTCGTCGTGTCCCGCGGCTGGGCCCGCGAGCGCGGACTGCCCTGGCTCGCGACCGTCGCCGAGCACGGGCAGGTCGCCGGACCGGACAACTCCCTGCATTCACAGCCGTCGGCGGCGATCCTCCGGGCGCTCGGCCGCCGCGGTGCAGCGGTGTCCGACCTGGACCTGATCGAGATCAACGAGGCGTTCGCCTCCGTCGTCCTCCAGTCGGCGGACGATCTCGGCGTCGAGCCCGAGGCGGTCAACCCCGACGGCGGGGCGATCGCGCTCGGCCACCCTGTGGGCGCCTCCGGAGCACGGCTGGCCCTGCACCTGGCGCTGGCCCTCCGGCGCCGGGGCGGCGGGCTCGGCGTCGCCGCGCTCTGCGGCGGAGGCGGCCAGGGCGAGGCGCTGATCCTCGAGGGCTGACCGGCGGTCCGCCCCCAGGAGCGCGTCGGCGCCTCCGGCTACGCTCGCGGGATGAGCATCCTGAGCGCCGACGGCCTCGCCTTCGTCACCGAGCGCCACCTGGCCACCCTCTCCACCCCCGGCCGCCAGGGCCGCCTGCATGTGGTCGCCGTGGGCTTCACCTACGAGGACGGCGTCGTCCGCGTCATCACCTCCCGCGAGAGCCAGAAGGTGCTCAACGTCCGGCGGGGCGGCACCGCGACGGTCGGGCAGGTCGACGGCATCCGGTGGCTGAGCCTGGGCGGTCCGGCGACGATCGAGGAGGAGCCGGACGCCGTGCAGCACGCCGTCGAGCTCTACTCCCAGCGCTACCGCACCCCGCGCCCGAACCCCCTCCGCGTCGCCATCCGCATCGACGTCGACTTCGCCCTCGCCTCCTCCGGCCTGCGCGCGGAGTAGCCGGGTGGCCCGCGGCGACGCGCTGGGCGGGGGCGGCGCCGTCTCCTCCCTCCGCACCTACCGCTACGTCCGCCTCTCCCTGGTGGCGGCCGTGGTGCTCCTCACGGCCGGCCTCGTTCACCAGCTCGTCGTCGGAGGCCCGCTGCGCTCGATCAGCGCCTCGTACTACACCCCGGTCCGCTCCCTCTTCACCGGGGCGCTCTTCGCGGTCGGCGTCGCGCTGGTCGTCCTCGCCGGGAGGAGCGTGCGGCGCTTCCTCCTGCTGCTGGCGGGCATGACGGCGCCGGTCATCGCGATCGTGCCGGTGCCCCTCGCCTCGGAGGAGCTGCAGCGCCTCCAGGGAGCGGTGTGCCCGGCGGGAGGGGCGTCGTGCCTTCCCGCGACGGCCGCGGGTGAGGTCGCCGCCTCCCTGCCCGCCTACCTGGTCACGGCCGCGGCCGTCCTCGTCGCCTCCGTGATCCTGCTCGCCCTCGACCGGGTCCTCGACCGCTGGGCACTGGTCCGCACCGCGATCGCCGCCGCCCTCCTGATCTTCCTGGCGGCCTGGAGCACGCTCCCGTCGTTCCTGCGGCTCGGCCACTACGCCGCCGCCGGCGTCTTCTTCCTCCTCATCGCCGTCACCGCCGGTCTGCACGCCGTCGCGGTGCGCGAGGAGGGAGCGAGCGGGCCGGGGACGCCGCGCTTCTACTCCCGCTGCTACGCCGTTCTCGCGGTGCTGATCGCCGCGGTCGATGCGGCGCTGGTGCTCCTGCTGCTCACGGGGCGGGGAGCGGAGCTACTCGGCGAGCAGTGGCTCCTGCTCGGCGAGGCCGTCGCGCTCGCCCTCTTCGGGGTCTTCTGGGTGCTGCAGACCGTCGAGAACTGGGATCGTCCCGACGTGCTGCTCGTCGCGCGGGGCTGAGGGGGCCGGTGGCGGCCCCCTCAGCCGCTCAGCGCTTGAGGGTGATCGACGCGCTCCGCCCGAGGTTTCCTGCGGCGTCGTAGGCGTGCGCGACGATCGCGTACCGCCCGGCCGGGTAGGAGGAGGCCGAGACGGTCAGGCGCCACGTGCCGTCCGACGCCCTCGTCGCGTCGCCCAGCCGCGTGGCTCCGCTCCAGAAGCTCAGCTTCGTCGTGCCGACGTCGTCCTTGGCGGTGGCGACCAGGGTGACAGAGCCGCGCACCGTCGATCCGCTCGTCGGCGCGGTGATGACGGTCTTCGGAGCCGTCGTATCGCGCGACGGCGCGGGCGAGCCCGTGGGTGCCGGAGCAGGAGCCGCGGTGGGCGCCGACGTGGGAGTCGGGGTCGGTTCGTCGCCGAGGCCCCAGGCCGTCCACAGCTCCTCCGCGATCATCGCCTGGCCGGCGACGTTCGGGTGGAAGTAGTCGACGTCCGTCGAGAGCTGATCGAGCGAGATCGGAGCCGCCGTGAGGGCGCCGCCGTCCCACACGCAGTCGTTCGCGGCGGACGCGCAGGCCGATTCCAGTGCCTCGTTGAAGGCGGCCTCCCGGTCCTCCGCCGCCGCGAGCGAGGCGGTGTAGGCCGAGCCGGTCAGCGGGGCTCCGGTCGTGGCGTCGACTCCGCGCTGGGTCCGGCAGACCCCGCCCCAGGCCCAGATCGCGGCGCCCGGCGTCGGCTTCACGGCCTCCCACTCCGACTCGATGTCCGGGACCGAGCCGACGAGCACCGTCGCCTCCGGCCACTCCTCGCCGATCGAGCGCAGGATCCGGGTCGCCGACGCGGCGAAGGAGGCCGCGGGCGTCATCGCGTAGCCGTCGCGGGAGTCGGGCGAGAGGCTCAGCGAGCAGAGGTCGTTGCCGCCGATCAGCAGCGTAACCACGTCCGGCTCCTCCCCGGCCGCGACCGCGGCGTCGATCCGCGACTCGACTCCGCTGATGACCGCGCCCGACTTCGCGTAGTTCACCGCGCGGACCGCCGTCCGCGGATCCGCCGCCGCCATCCGGTTCGCGATCGAGTCGACCGCGGGCGCCGATCCCGTCGCCCAGGAGTTCTCGACGCAGTCGCGGTTCACCCCGCAGGTCGTGGCCGCGCGCGTGATCGAGTCGCCGAGCGCGAGCAGCGTCTGCGTCCCGGACGCCTGCGCCGGCGGTGCCGCCAGGAGCCCCGCCAGGAGCGCGATCGCCCCCGCGCCGACCCCTGCTGCTCTCCGCCGTGCCCTGTGTGCTGTGGTCCCCATGTCGTCCCGTCCCCTGGTCGTCCATCGTTCGAGTGCCTCGCGTGCTGCGAGAGCACGAGGGGCGAGCGTACGTCGCCGCGGCTCCCCCGACGGACCGGAGGAGGGCGGCTCCCGTCAGGCGCGGCCCGGATGGGGGACACGGAGGACGCACGGAGGCGAGCGGCCCACAGCTTCGGGCGCCCGATCGTCAGGACCTGCACGACCGGCCCGCGCGCTCTCCCGCCCGGAGAGCACGTGGACCGACGGCTCCTCCTCGATACTCTGAAGCGATGATCGGCCGTCGCCGTGGAGGGAAGAGGGATCAGCATGGACTACTCGAACGAGGACGATCTCAAGCAGAGGATCGGTATCGACTCTTGGAGGAATCTGTCGAAAGAGAAGTTCATAGCGTTCGCATCCGAGCTGCCGAACATGAGCGAGGAGCTCGCCCTGAAGGTCGTCGAGCAGTTCCCGGATTTCAAGAATCTCGTCCTCGACTCGTTCAGTGAAGTGCGAGATCAGGCGAGTTCAGCCGTTCGAGCCAACTGGAAGAGTCAGAAGAAGGTTCACAGGGCCTTCGCCGAGTACCGCGCCGTCCTGAACCGCGAACTGGATCGTGACACCCTGAGCGCGGCGGACCGCTACTCGGTCCTTCGGCTGTTCAAAGAAGCGATCGACGACGAAGCACTCAAGGATTCGGAGCACAAGGTGTTCGTGCTCCGGGCACTGGGCATCGTCGCGATGGTCGCAGTCGCCGGAGTCTCGACGGGAGTCGCCGTCCTCGGCGGTCGAGCCAGGATCGGCGGAGACGCCTAGTACCGAAGCCGATCCAACGGACCACTCCTCCGCCGACGAGCGCGTCGAGGCCGCGAGGCGGTCGACCCGCCGAACAGGCGAGGTTCCCGATCCGGCCGCCGGGAGAACACAGAAGGCCCGCTCTCTCGAGCGGGCCTTCCGTGGTGGTGGATCCGAGGGGATTCGAACCCCTGACCTCTTCATTGCGAACGAAGCGCGCTACCAACTGCGCCACGGACCCGTGCCTTCCGAGCCGTCACCGGCCCGAACAACTCGTCCACACTAGCACGGACGAGCAGGCGCCTCGCACTCGGGTCAGGCCCCGCGGCGGCGCTGCAGCGCCTGGTCGAGGTCGATCGCGTCGACGCCGTCCACGACGCCCATCGCGGCGAAGCGGGAGGAGGGACGCGGCGCCTCGGGAGCGGGAGCGGCAGCACGCGGGACGCGCAGCGGCGCCACCTCGGGAGCGGTCGCGGCGGCGCGCTGGGCGAGCTCCGCTTCCGCCGCGGCGGTGCGCAGGCGCTCCACGGCGTCGATCGACGCCATCGCGGAGGCGGCGACCGTGCCCCGGGAGAGGTAGAGCGGCTTGGGGAGCGGCTGCGGCGTCCAGCTCGCACGGTCCTCGGCGAGCTCCTCGGAGGCGTCGTCCGCCGCCTCCTCGGCGAGCTCGGCCTCGAAGACCTCGGCGCGCCGGCGCTCGGTCGCGGCGGCCGTCGTCGCTGTTGCGGCCGGAGCGGCCGCGCGCCGGCGACCCGGAGCCAGCAGGATCAGCGTGCCGAGCCCCGCGACGGCGAGGAGCAGGCCGACGAGCGGCACCGCACCCGTGCCGCCGAAGGGCAGCATCATGAGCCCGACCAGCGCGGCGACCGCCCCGACCAGCACGGCCAGCGCGGCGCCCTGGCGCCAGCGCAGGACCGAGGGCCCTGACCGCGTGCTCCGCCGTGCGCTCGCGGTCGCCCGTCGCAGCGCGTCGCGCGCCGCCTTCTCCGCCTGTGCCAGCTCCATCGCCTGTGCCTTCTCTTCGGCTCGTCGTCGTGTCTCGGTCACCCGGAGCCGGCGCTGCTGCAGCGCCACCTCGCGGGCTGTCGCCTCCGCACGCACGTGCTCGGGCACTTCCGCGGTCTCGGCGAGGATCCGCAGCGTCTGCTGCAGCCTCACCGCGTTGCGCTCGGTCGCGTTGTACGACCGCCTGCGCATCCACGTGGGGATCAGGTAGGCGACCCACAGAACGGCGGCGAGCGCCCAGACGACGCCCCCGCCCAGCCAGTCGCTACTCATGCGGACAACGCTAGGAGCACCGGGCACTCCCGTCCGTCATTACGGGTAGGTGTGTCCGTGCGGATCGCGGATCAGTCGGGGCCCCGTCGGAGGGACACCGGCGCCGTCGGAGGGTCCGGAGAGACCCGAGCGGCGCGAGGCGCGGAGATCCGCGTCGGTCGGCACGCCGACCTCCGACGGGACCTGCCCGTCGAGGTAGCGGCGGAGCACGCCGCGGGGCACCTCCTCCGCCACGAGGGCGAAGCAGAAGTGGTCGCGCCAGTCGCCGTTGATGTGGATGAAGCGTCGCCGCAGGCCCTCGTAGCGGAAGCCGAGCTTCTCGACCACGCGCAGGCTCGGCCGGTTCTCCGGGCGGATGCAGATCTCGATCCGGTGCAGCCCCAGGTCGAGGAAGGCGTGGTCGGCCGCGAGGGCCACGGCGATCGGAGTGATCCCCCGCCCGGCGTAGCGCTCGGACACCCAGTAGCCGATCGACCCGGAGGAGAGCGAGCCGTACCCGATGTTCGAGATGTTGAGCTGCCCGGCGAGCTCGCCGTCCCAGTCGATGAGGAACGGCACTCCCCCGCCGGCCCGCGCGTTCTGCTGCAGCGAGCGGATGCTGGCGCGCACGTCGAATGCGGCGCCTCCCCGGGGGTCGGACGCCTCCCACTGGCGCAGCCACGACCGGTTCGCGATCAGCTCCCGCTCGAGAGGGCGGGCGTCGCGCACGCGGATGGGGCGGACGGTGACACGACCCTCGGTGAGCGTCGGGATCGGGAGCGGCATGATGCGACCCTACTGCTCCGCCGCACTGCGGGAGGGGGACTGGACTCCGCGGCGTTCCGTGCTCTCGGGGAACGGACGAACGGACGGGATCCCGTGCCGCAGCAGGGGGTCCCGTCCGTTCCGGAGGAGCGCTCGCCGGGGCTCAGAGGCCGGCGACGAAGTCCTTCAGCCAGGGCTTGAGGTCCTTGCCGAGGTCGTCGCGGTCGGAGGCGAGCTGCACGATGGCCTTGATGTAGTCGAGCTTGTCGCCGGTGTCGTAGCGGCGGCCGCGGAACACGACGCCGTAGACGCCGCCGAACTCGGCCGGGTCCTGCGCCATGCGCTCCAGCGCGTCGGTCAGCTGGATCTCGCCGCCCTTGCCCGGAGCGGTGTGCTCGAGCACGCCGAACACGTCGGGCTTCAGCACGTAGCGGCCGATGATCGCGAGGTTCGAGGGGGCGTCCTCCTTGGAGGGCTTCTCGACCAGCCCGGTGATCCGCACCACGTCGTCCTCGTCGGTCGCCTCGACCGCCGCGCAGCCGTAGAGGTGGATCTGGTCGGGGTCGACCTCGAGCAGCGCGACCACCGTGGTGTCGCGCTGCTCGGCGACGTCGATCATGCGGGAGAGCAGCGGGTCGCGGGCGTCGATCAGGTCGTCGCCGAGGAGCACGGCGAAGGGCTCGTCGCCGACGTGGCGTTGCGCGCGGGAGACCGCGTGGCCGAGGCCCTTCGGCTCGCCCTGACGGACGAAGTGCACGTCGGCGAGGTCGCTGGCGTACTTGACGTGCTCGAGCTTCTTGTCGTCCTTCTTCTGGGACAGGTTCTGCTCGAGCTCGGGCACCGAGTCGAAGTGGTTGGCGAGCGCGTTCTTGTTGCGCCCGATGATCACGAGCACGTCCTGGAGGCCGGCGTCCGCCGCCTCCTCGACCACGTACTGGATCGCCGGCTTGTCGACGACCGGCAGCATCTCCTTGGGGATGGCCTTCGTCGCCGGCAGGAAGCGGGTGCCGAGACCTGCGGCGGGGATGACTGCTTTGCGGATTCGAGTGCCCATGGGGCGCCATCCTAGCGGCGGGGGAAGTCGCGGGAGTTTCGCGCCAGGACCGGCGACGGAAGGCGCCGGACCCCGTTCCGGGGCGGTCCGGGACGAGCGTCCCTCAGGGTCGTCCGCGCGGAGGCCGGCGCGGGGCCCGGTTCTAGACTGAGCGCATGCCAGCCGACATCACGCACGAGAAGCGGGCGCTGCGCGCCGAGCTGCGCGAGCGCCGCCGCACGCAGACCTCGACCGCTCGCGACCAGGCCGCGGAGCAGATCACCGCCCACCTGATCGAGCTCGCCACCCGCGTGGGGGCCCGCTCCCTCGCGTGCTACCTCTCCGCTCCGGACGAGCCGAGCACCCGGCCGTTCCTGGGCTGGGCCGAGAGCCACGGCATCCGCGTCCTCTTCCCCGTCTCGCGCCAGGACGGCCTGCTCGACTGGGCGGTCGGCGACGGCCACACCGAGACCCAGGGCCTGTTCGGCATGCCCGAGCCCGTCGGGCAGCTGCTCGGCCCCATCGCGATCAACGACGTCGACCTCATCGTCGTCCCGGCCGCCACCGTCGACCGGCAGGGGATGCGGATGGGCTGGGGGCGCGGCTACTTCGACAAGACCCTCGGCTCGATGGAGAAGTGCCCGCCGGTCTACGCCGTCGTCTTCGACAGCGAGCTCGTCGAACGGGTGCCCAGCGAGGTCCACGACCAGGCCGTCGACGGAGTCGTCACTCCCTCCGGCATCGTCGACCTGCGCCACTGACCCCGTCCTCCTTCTCCCCCACCCGCCTCCGAGGAGCCCCCTGTGCCCACCTACTCCTACCGCTGCACGCAGTGCGGCAACGCCTTCGACATCCAGCAGAAGTTCACCGACGACACGCTCACCGAGTGCCCGAGCTGCCAGGGGGCGCTGCGCAAGGTGTTCAGCGCGGTCGGCGTGACCTTCAACGGCTCGGGCTTCTACCGCACCGACTCCCGCTCCGGCGGGAAGTCGAGCGAGGGCGGCTCCTCCTCCTCCTCGGGTTCCGGCTCGTCCGGCTCGGGCGCATCCGGCTCCGGCTCATCCGACTCGTCGTCGGGCTCCTCGGGATCGGGCGGCTCCTCCTCCGGATCCTCGGGCTCATCGGGCTCGGGCGGCTCCTCGTCCGGCTCGGGGTCCTCGGGCTCCGGATCGTCCTCCTCCTCGTCGTCCTCGGGCTCCTCCGGGTCCTCCTCCTCGGGTTCCTCCTCAGGGAGCTGACCCGCCACCCACCGCTCACTGCAGAAACGGAACGATCATGATCAACGGCTTCAAGGAGTTCATCCTCCGCGGCAACGTCATCGACCTGGCTGTCGCCGTGGTCATCGGCGCCGCCTTCACGACCATCGTCAACGCGATCGTGACGGGGATCTTCAACCCGCTCATCGGCGTGATCTTCGACGCCTCCTCCCTCGAGGCCCTGGTCTGGCCCATCCGACCGGGAGAGAACGGCGAGGACCCGACCGTCATCGCCTACGGCTCGGTCGTCTCGGCCCTGATCCAGTTCGTGATCGTCGCCTTCGTCCTCTACTTCGCGTTCGTCCTGCCGATCAACCACCTCAAGAACGCTGCCTTCGCCAAGAAGGCCGCCGACGCCCCCGCCGCGGAGGACAAGGCCCCCACCGAGCTCGAGCTCCTCGCCGACATCCGCGACCTGCTCGCCAACAACGGCACCGCAACCACCGCGAACTCCGGCAAGCACGTCGACTGAGTTGCTCTGTCTCCTTCCGCCGGAGGCGGAAGAGGACCGCGGTCGGCTTCCCGATCGGGGAACGCTTCGCAGAGCGTTGTGCGAACGGTGCGTCCGAAACGTCGGCACGCGTTTCGGACGGCACCTGCACCTTCGGGAGGTCGCCGAACGGGACCTTCGGCGTCTCCGACGGGGACTGATCGGCCCTGTCTCCACGCGCTCCTCGGATACCGCCGGGCACCGGGCGGGAAGCGATCGGTCAGCAGGCATTGGACGGAAGCAGTCGGTCACCGGGCGCTGGGCGCACGCGGTCGCCAGCGGGCGCCGGGCCGAAGCAGTCGGTCAGCGAGCACCGGAAGGAAGCGGTCGTCTGCGGGCGCCGGACAGAAGCGGTCGGCCACCGTCGACGGGCCCGACGTGAGCGGTCGGCAGGCGTCGGCGTGACGTGGTCGCTCGTCGAGCAGGGGTGTGCCGGGGTGAGGTCCGAGGTCGCCGACGGGACATGTCTCGACTCGCGGATAACCGACCGGTCCGGCTGACGTCAGTAGTGCGGGGGGACGTCCTGGCGCAGGCGCGCGTCGTTCGGGCCGGTGTCGGGGCGCGCGGGCGGCGCGGAGGGGTCGGCGACCGGAGCATCGTGCGGCGACGGATCGGTGCCGGGCTTCGCGGGGAGCGTCGCCCGCCGGCCGCCGCGGGTGCGCCGCAACGGGCGGTCGGCACCCGCGGGGGCGTCGGGATCCGGCGCCACGATCAGTCGTGCGGCAGCGGCTCGTCGGGCTGCGTCTCCCCCGACGCCGGAGCGGCGGCGGCAGCAGGAGCGGCGGGAGCAGCGGCGGCGGCGGCAGGAGCAGCAGGAGCAGCAGGAGCCTCGCCGGCGGCGGGAGCAGCGGTCTGCTCCTCCCCCGCGGTCGCACCGATCAGCCCGGCCACCCGCGCGGCCACGGCCTCGGGGTCGGCGAACAGCTCGAAGTTGTGCACCCGCAGGTAGTGCCAGCCCAGCCGGCGCAGCAGCTCCGGACGCAGGCGCAGCGACACGCGCAGGCTCTGCGTGCTCACGTCGCGGTCGGTCTCGACCACCACGGCACGGGTCCCGTGCGCGGCGACGAGGGCCAGCTTGCCCTTGTGCCCGATGTTGACCCGGAGTCCGCGGCGCTCGAGGCGCGCGGCGAGATCCACCAGCATCGGCTCCGAGTAGTCGTCGCGGTCGCTCGGCTGGACGCGGTCCTCCGCCTCCTGCAGCACCTGCGCGAGCGCGACCATGCCGTAGCGCATGCGCGACTCGTCGATGTCGCCCGGGCGGAAGCACGAGACGATGTCCATCGAGCGGCGGGCACGGGTCATCCCGACCGCCAGCAGGCGCTCTCCGCCCGGCTCCGCGAGAGCGCCGAAGTTCGACAGCAGGCGGCCGTGGGGCGTCCGGCCGTAGCCGATCGAGAAGATGACGCGGTCGCGGCTCTGCGCGACCGACTGCTCCAGCGTCACGACGGCGAAGGGCTCGGGTCGGTCGCCGAGGATGAAGTCGCTCAGATCGGTGCGCTTGGCGAAGGCCGTCAGCACCGCCTGCTGCACCCGCACGGCGTGGCGAGGACTCGCGGTGATGACCATCAGCGACTCGCGCGGACGGATCACCGCGTGCTCGAGCACCAGCTCGACCACCTTCGCGACCTCGGCGTCGACGGACTCGACGGCTCCGGAGTCGTTCTCGGGCATGCCGTGCCCGCTCGCGATGTAGTGGAAGCGGAGCGAGTCGTGTCCGAGGAACGAGCCGGCCCAGGGCAGCGAGTCGATGCGGCCGCCGTAGAAGCGGCGGTTGACCAGCTCGGCCAGGTCCTCGCCGCCCGCGCGGTAGCTGCGGGTGAGCGTGACGGTGTTGAGCAGCTCGCCGAGTCGGGCGAGCGCCGACTGGGCGTGCAGCGCCTCCACGTCGGTCCGCGAGGCGGTGGAGCCGAACTCCGGCGTCTCGTCGACGCGCAGGCCGAAGGGAGTGGGGGTCTGCGTGACCGGGTCGCCGAACGCGACGACCTGCTTCGCCCGGCGGATCGCTCCGACGTTCTCGGCCAGCGTGGTCGCCCCGGCGTCGACGAGGAACACCGCGTCGAAGGTCGTCTCGGTGCCGATGCGGTGCACCTCGTACGGCGAGGCGAGCCAGGCCGGAGCCAGCACGCGCGAGAGGTGAGGAGCGGCCTTCTGCAGCTCCTGAGGGGTCGTCGCCGCCTCGGTGCGCAGCAGCGCGCGCAGCGCGTCGCGCTCCTGCGGCCAGTCGACGAGCCCGATCTTCCAGGTCTCGGAGAGCTTCCAGGCCAGCAGCTCGGCGCTCGAGGCGGCGTGCGCCTCGTCGACGAGCTTGAAGTCGGCCTCGAGCCGGTCGAGCACGCTCGTGTTGCCGCCGAGCAGCGCACGCTCGTCGGTCAGCATGATCTCGAGCGCCGAGCGCCACCAGGCCAGGTCCAGCTCGCCCGCGACCAGCTCGGCCGGCACGTGGCGGCGCGAGAGATCGGTGAGCAGCGGGTCCAGGCCCCAGTCGCGCAGGGTGGCGAGGAGGGTCGTCCGCTCCTGGAGGTTGGCGAGCACCTCGCTGTCCTCGGCGAGGCCGGACACCATCGAGGCCAGCTCGGCGAGAGGGAGCGAGGCGAGCTGCAGGTTCGTCCCGCGTCGGCCGAGCGGCTCGTCGAGACGGCTCAGCTGGTCGGTCACCTGCTGGTAGGCCACCTGCACGTCGGCGACGCCGACCGGGACCTCGGGGATCGTGCCGGCGACCGCGTAGCGCTGCCACAGCGTCCGCTGCTGCTGCACCCGGCGGAGCGCCGCGTTCAGGTCGGTGACGTGCGCGCCGGGACGCAGGTACTCGCGGGCGAGCTTCTTCAGGCGCCGACGGTTGGTGGACGACATCTCGGCGGCCTCGCGGCGCGGCGAGGTGGCGACGATGAGGTCCTGGATCGAGCGGTCGAAGACGGCCGGCTGGAACTTGTCCAGCGTCTCGCGGACGTCCTGAAGCAGACGCAGGTAGATGCCGAGCTCTGCGACCGACTCGAACGGGCGCATCCGCGTCTGGCCGATGACGTCCTGGGCGCGGTCGAGCAGGCGCGGCAGGTCGCGCAGGTGCAGTCGCTTGGCCAGCTCGTGGGCGATCTCGGCGTCGGCGGTGGAGTCGAACTGGGCCCCGTACCAGGGCGAGTCGCCCGGGCCGTAGCGGAACTCGCCCAGGCGCGCCGACTCGATCAGCATCCGGGTCGCCTCGGGGCGGCTGTGCGCGAGAGCGGTGACGGAGCGGCGGTCGAGGCGGGCGGCGGTCGACGGGGGCGTCCGCAGCTGCGAGAGGCGGGCGAGCTCCTCGAGGGCCTGCAGCGCCGAGACGCCGAAGCTCTCGTCGCGCCGGGAGAGCGCGCCGCGGTAGTCGAGCAGCACCTTCCGCAGCCGGAGCAGGGCGTCGTCGATCTCGCTGACGGAGGGGCGCGCGGCCTTCTCGTTGCGGCCGATCGACTGGATGAGGTCGCGGCGGAGCGTGCGGGGTCCGACCGCGATGCCGCCCAGGCCCGCCGAGAGCAGGCGCTGGTGGATGCTGTCGAGGCTCGACCGGCGGGCGCTGACGACCAGCACGCGCTTGTGCTGGGCGGCCAGGGCGCCGATCGCGTTGACGATGGTCTGGGTGCCGCCCGTGCCGGGAAGGGTCTTCACGACGAGCGAGTTGCCGGCCGCGATGTTCGCGATCACCTGCTCCTGCTCGGCGTCCGCGTCGAGGAGGAGGTTGTCGGTCGCCGGAGGACGCTCGTCCTGCGGGATGATCGACGCCACCTTCTGCGACTGCTGCAGCGCCCGCTTGGCGGCCGGGTTCCCGGCGACGGCGTCGAGGACCGGGTGCTCGAGCATCCGGGCGTCGCGGAGCATGTCGCCCGCCACGTCGGCGAAGCTCGAGACCACGAGGCGCGGGTGCACGGCGAACCACGGCAGGTGCGAGGTCAGGCCGCGCAACTGGTCGATGACCGGCTGCGGCTTGAAGACGCCGTTCTGCACGGCCAGCTCGACGAACTGCTCGGGGTCGATCGTGATGCCGAACTGCTGCTTGAGGGCGCGCGCGAGCTGCGGATTGAAGTAGGGCTGGCCCTTGAGCTTGAGCTCGAAGTCGCGGCCGTAGCGGCGGATGGCGAGCGGGCGCAGGAGCACGGGTGCGGTGAACTCCGTGTCGCCGGCGCGCCACTGGGCGAGGCCGATGGCGAGGTGGACGCCCTCGATGCCGCGGACCGAGCGCAGCTCGATCCCCTTGTCGGTGATCGCACCCGCGGCGTTCTTCGCGGTGCGCAGGGCGAGCTCGTCGCGGATGAGCGAGGAGAGGAGCGTCGTCTTGCCCGAGATGAACGGGGGCAGCCCGCCGGGGTGCGTGGTCGAGAGCTCGATGCGCGTCCGGGGCGAGTCCACGAAGTGGAGCAGGGGCGACGGACCGCCGACCTTGGCGAGCTCGTCGCGCCACGACTGCCACACCGGATCGGCCACGTTGCCGCCCTGGTAGCCGGCCTCGCCGCTCGTCACCTGCACGGGAGAGGTCGCCGTCGGGGAGAGCCGATGCGCGGACGCCTCCCCCTGGTCACCGGATTCGGGTGAGGTCGCCACCGGTCCGGCTCCTGGGAAATCGTCGACTCGTTGCACACGGACACCCTAAACCGGGCACCTCCGAAAGGCCGTAGCGACGCGGGTCGGCGGCACGGCACCTCCGAACGGCTCACCTGCCTGGAGCATCGGAGGCACGCGGAGCGCCGGGTCGGATCGGCGAGCGCGCCCGCCCGATCGGGGCGGGCGGGGGTCAGGAGTGCCAGACGGCCAGGGGCGGCGCCGTCTCGACCCGGCGCTCGTCGCCGACCACGCGGATCCGGCTGCTCACGCGGTCGTGCCCGGCGGCCGCGGCGACCGCGGTCATGACGAGCCGGGCGTGGTCGCGCGTGAGATGCCCGAAGGCGCTCCGCAGATCGACGGGGCGGCCGGTGGCGAGCGACACGGCGATGCGCGCGACCGCCTCCTCCGAGAGGTCGAGGAGGCACGCCTGCTCGACGAGGACGGCGAAGTCGATCCGCGGCGCGGCCTCCGTGGCGGCACCAGCCGCCCACGGGTGCTCGGGGCGGAGGCATCCGGCGCGGACGAGGAGCTGCTCCGCGGCCTCGAGGCCGGGCCCGGCGAGGACGGGGATCATGCCGCGGTCCGCTCGGCGCGGCGCCCGGAGGCGCGGACCCCGACGGACACGACGGCCGACAGCAGGCAGGCGACGCCGGCGATCAGCGGCGCGAGCCAGCCGAGGACGCTCACCTCGTCGACGTCCGTGCCGAAGTACTGCCAGTGCGCGATGGCGTAGACGAAGAGGGAGAAGAAGCTGAGCGCGACGCCCGTGAGCGCCGACACCAGGTCCGCCGGACGGACGAGGGGCTCGTGCTTGGCAGAGGCGGCCTGCTCGATCGCGGGCTCGGAGAGGGCGGCGGCCGGGACCTGCGGGAGGGTCGCGGTGGCGGGGTGCTGCGTCATGTCTCCGAGGGAACCAGCCTCGCGGTGTCACGGTCGTCACTCGCTGGCATGACGTCCTGAGCCGAGCGGATGGTGGCGCAGTCGGCCGGTCAGGGAGCGACGGGGACGTCCGCTCGGGCCGGTCGGCGTCCGAGCGACGACTGGAACCGCAGCAGGTACCCGTCCGGATCGGCCACCACCAGCTGACGGACGCCCGCCTCCTCCGCTCCGACCCGGTACCAGCGGGTCTCGAGCGGCGAGAACAGCGGCGTCCCGGCCTCGGCGAGCGCCGCTGCCGTCCGGTCGGCGTCGTCGACGTGCAGCTGCAGGTTCATCCCCCGGCCGAGCGGGCGCTCCAGCGGTGCCGCGATCCAGTTGCGGCCCCGCCCCGCCTCTTCGAGCATCACGTGCGCGGAGCCGAGGACCAGGTACGCGAAGCCCTCCTCGGGCCGGGCGTAGTGGATCCGGAACCCGCAGGGACCGCACCAGAACCCGAGGCTCCGGTCGAGGTCGGCGACGAGCAGCTCGGGGACGAGATCGGGATCGGCCATCCGCGCGTTCTACGCCTCGGCGCTCTCGGGGCGCTTCGTGCGGCCCGGGAGCAGGAGCAGGCCCGAGACGCCCACGACGATCAGCAGGATGGCCGCGACCGTCACGAAGGAGGCCAGCGCCAGCACGGGCATGATGATCGTCAGGACGCCCGCGATGACCGAGGCGATCCCTGCCGCGATCGGCAGCCACGCGGGGCCGGCGACGGTGCGGCCGCTGGTGATGCTCGAGACGCCGTCGAGGATCCAGCCCGCGCCGATCACGAGGCCCAGGACGCTCAGCGACTCGAACGGGTTCGACAGGCACAGGATGCCCGCGACCAGGATCAGGGCGCCGAGCAGGCCCGCGAGCCAGCGCACCCGGGCATCGAGCCGCGAGGCGGTGAAGGCCAGCAGCAGGCGGAAGACGCCCGCGGCGATCAGGTGGATGCCGAAGACGATGGCGACGGTCAGCAGCGTCGGGCCGGGGATCAGGACGGCGATGACGCCGAGCACGATCGCGATCAGCGAGACGGCGATGATCCACCAGCGCTCGACGGAGGTGCGGGACATCGTGGGCGCGGCGGTCTCGGACATGGCGTTCCTTCGCGTCGGGAAGTGCGGACCCCTCGAACGTTAGGGCACCGGGGCGGGGTGGCGCGGGGCCTTGCGCCCGCCCGCCCGAGGACTCAGGTCAGTGGCGCGATCCGGTGCGCGCCGCGGCACGGTGCCGCCGCACGCGGCGCACCACGAGCGCGAGCAGCAGCACGCCGAACGCGCTGTAGATGATCGCGTCGAGCACGCCCGCGTACTGGTCGACGAGCTCGTACTGCGTGCCGAGGGCCGCGCCGAGGCCGATCAGCAGGCCGTTCCAGACGCCGGAGCCGAGGATCGTCAGTCCCGAGAACAGCAGCAGGTTCATCCGCTCGGCCCCCGCGGGGAGCGAGATGAGGCTGCGCACGCCCGGGATGAGGCGACCGAAGAGGACCGCCCAGGTGCCGTGCCGGCGGAACCAGCCGACCGCCTTCTCGAAGTCCTCGCGGTCGACCAGCGGGAGCTTGGAGAGCAGGCGGATCGAGCGCTCCGTGCCGATGCGGTGGCCGAGCGCGTAGAGGATCAGGCCGCCGAGGTAGGCGCCGAGGGTCGCCGTGATCACGACCAGCACCAGGTTCATCCGGCCCTGCTGGGCGAGGAAGCCGGCCAGCGGCAGCACGAGCTCGCTCGGGATCGGCGGGAACACCGTCTCGATCAGCGTCAGCAGGCCGACGCCCGCCTCTCCGAGCGCGGCGATCACCCGCGCGGCGACGCCGACGAGCCCGGAGAGCTCGTCGATGCTGTCGGAGGAGGAGGCGGTCGCCACGGAGGCGGGGGCGAGGGCGAGGGTCGCGATCGTCATGACTGAGAAGCTACTCAGTCCGCCGAGCGCGCACCTGGGAATCCGGCGGCCCGCTCAGGGGCGGCCGGTGAGCACGACGGTGTCCGATCCCTGCAGCCGCACCTCGACCGAGGCGATCTCGGACAGCGGGAGCCCGGTGGCGAGGCTGGGCTCCATCGTCGTCCCCGGCGCGCTCGTCCACGATCCGACGGCCTCGGTGCCGCCCGAGGTGTCCGTGACGTAGAGGACGTAGCCGGCCGAGCCCGCGTACTGCTCGGCCGTGTCGGCCCAGCTGCAGTCCATGTCGATCCGCGTGCCCCACTGCTGCGGCACGAACCGCACGGAGGCCTCGACGGGGACGCCCGGAGCCGCGGCGAGCGAGACGGTCGAGCCGACGGTCTCGACGGGGGCGAGGGACGGGCCGATCGCGAGCGGCAGGGCGACGGCGGCGGCGGCCGAGACGCCCGCGGCGGCGAGCACCAGGCCCGCGATGCGCAGCCGCGTCCGGCGGCGGACGGAGTCGGTGGCCGCGGCGAGGCGGGTCAGCAGTGCCGCCGGAGCCGGATCGCCGGCCGCCTCCGGCTCCTCGACGAGGCGCATCGCCTCGTCCTGGGGCAGGTGGGCCAGCAGGCCCGGCAGCGGGACGAACTCGGCGAGGGACTCGCGGCAGCCGGGGCAGGCGCGCAGGTGCAGCTCGTACTCGCGGCGGTCGGCAGCGGTCAGGGATCCGAGGAGGTACGCGGCGTCCCAGTCGCGGAAGGGGTCGTCGTGCCGGTCGTCGGAGGAGGGGTCGCGGCTCACAGCTCCGTCACCCCCCGCTCCTGCAGTGCGAGCTTGAGGGCCCGCATCCCGTAGTGCATCCGCGACTTGACGGTGCCCGGGGCGATCCCCAGCAGCGCGGCGATCTCGGTGACCGTGCGGCCGCCGTAGTAGGCGTGCACGATGACGGCGCGGTGGTCGTGGCTCAGTCCGCTGAGCGCGTCCGAGAGCAGCCAGGCGTCGAGCACCTGGTCGGTGCGGTCGGCGGTCGGGCGGTCGGGGACCTCGTCCGTGCCCAGCTCCCGGGCGTAGCGGGCGCTGCGGCGGTCGTCGATGACGAGGTTCCGGGCCACGGTGTAGAGCCAGGAGCGGGCGGCGGCCTCGCCCTGGGCGAGGATCTCGGGGTGCTTCCAGGCGCGCAGCAGCGCCTCCTGCACGACGTCCTCCGCCATCTGGCGGTCGCCGGTCAGGCGCAGCACGAACCGCCAGAGCGCGCTGGCGTGCTCGTCGTGCAGCGCACGCAGCATCTGGGCCTGATCCTCGGACATCTCCACCTCTTCCTGCACCAACGTAACGGGGGCCCGAACGGTTCAGCCGGTTCGCGCGAGCGGCCGCACTCTGGTACTCCGGAGTCGATGACCTTCCCCGATGCCGACGACGCCGCCCGCGTGCGCTCCTTCCTCCGCGACAACCGCTCGCGGATGCTCGACGACGTCCGGCACCTCGTGATGATCGAGAGCCCCAGCGACTCCCTCGAGGCGCTCGGCGAGCTGCACGCCTTCCTGGTGCACTGGGTGGGAGAGCGGCTCGGGCACGACGCCGACGTGCAGCACCGGCGTGCGCAGGACGCGCCGACCGCGACCAGCTGGACCGTCCCGGCGAGCGGCGGCGCGAGACCGCACCGGGGCACGCGTCCGTTCGTGGCGCTGCTCGGCCACTACGACACGGTGTGGCCCCTGGGCACGACCCGCTCCTGGCCCTTCGCCGTCGACGGCGACCGCCTGAGCGGACCGGGCAGCTACGACATGAAGGCCGGGCTGGTGCAGATGGTGTGGCTGGTGGCCGCGCTCCGCCACGCCGGCATCCCGCATCCGGCCGTCCGCCTGGTGATGAGCGGGGACGAGGAGATCGGCAGCGCCGCCTCCCGCCCGTTCCTGGAGCGGCAGTGCGCAGGCGCCGACGCGGTCCTGGTGTTCGAGGGCGCGATCGGCGACGCGGTCAAGACGGCGCGCAAGGGCATCGGGCGCTTCGTGATCGACGTGGTCGGCGTCGAGGCGCACGCCGGGGTCGAACCGGAGAAGGGGGCGAGCGCGATCCACGAGCTCGGCTCGCTGATCCCGCGGGTGCTGGCGATCGCGCGGGAGGAGGAGGGCACCTCGGTCAACATCGGAGTGGTCTCCGGCGGCTCGCGGGTCAACGTGACGACGGCCCGCGTGCGCCTGGAGCTGGAGGCGCGGATCCGCGGATCCGCCGAGGCCGCCCGCGTCGAGGCCGAGCTCGACGCGCTCGCCGCCGCCGACCCGCGCATCCGGCTGGAGGTGCGCGGCTCCTGGGAGCGGCCCGTCTTCGAGCGGACCGCCTCCGTCGCCGCGCTCTACCGCAGGGCCGAGCGGGTCGCGAAGCGGATCGACGTCCCCCTCCGCGAGATCGCGGTCGGCGGGGCGAGCGACGGCAACCTCGTCGCCGCGCTGGGCCTGCCGGTCCTCGACGGGCTCGGCGCCCCGGGCGAGGGTGCGCACGCGCGCAGCGAGGCGATCGGCATCGAGGGCATGCTGGAGCGGACGGCGCTCGCCGCGCTGCTGGTCGCCAGCTTCGGCGACGAGCACTGACCGGCTGCAGAGGAAGGACGAGCGGATGACCCTGTACGAATCGCGCCCCGTGGGCGTCGTGATCGAGGCTCCGGCCGCGGAGGTGTACGCCTTCGTCTCCGACCCGGCGAACCTCCCGCGGTGGGCCGCGGGCCTCGCCTCCGCCGCGCTCGAAGAGGTCGACGGACGCTGGTTCGCCGACTCGCCGATGGGCCGGGTCGAGGTGCGCTTCGCCCCGCAGAACCCGTTCGGCGTCGCGGACCACGAGGTCACGCTCCCCGACGGGACGGTGGTGGACAATCCGCTCGGGGTGCTCGTGAACGGGAACGGCGCCGAGGTGGCCTTCACCGTGCGGCGGCGCCCCGGGATGAGCCTCGACGACTGGGACGAGGACTGCGCGCGGGTCGCGGACGACCTCGAATCGCTCCGGCTGCTGTTCGAGCGCGGGGCGCTGTAGGTTCGTCACAGCTCCGGCGCAGGGCCGGCACCCGTGAGAACGAGGACGCGATGACCTCCCCCGATCGTCCGAGCACCCGCCCCGCAAGCGGCATCGAGCTCAACGGCCTCGACACGATCCAGGAGTCGGAGCGGCACGGCCGCCCTCGCGACCTGTTCTGGCCGTGGTTCGCCGCGAACGTGTCCGTGCTCGGGCTGAGCTACGGCTCCTTCCTCCTCGGCTTCGGCCTCTCCTTCGGGCAGGCGACGCTCGTCAGCGTGATCGGGATCGTCGTCTCGTTCCTCTTCTGTGGTCTGGTCGCCGTCGCCGGCAAGCGCGGCTCCGCCCCCACGATGGTGCTCAGCCGGGCAGCCTTCGGGGTCGACGGCAACCGCCTCGTCTCGGTGATCTCCTGGCTGCTCACGGTGGGTTGGGAGACGGTGCTGGCCTCCCTCGCGGTGCTCGCGACGGCGACGGTGTTCGAGGAGTTCGGCTGGGACGGGGGCGTGCTCACCAAGGTGGTCGCGCTGATCGTGGTCGCCGCGCTCATCGTGATCGCCGGGATCGCGGGCTTCCGCCTGATCATGCGGCTCCAGCTCGCGATCACCGTCGCGACCGCCGTGCTGACCGTGGTCTACGTCGTGCTCGTCCTCGACCGGATCGACCTCGCTGCCGTCGGCGCCCTGCCCGCGGGCTCGGCCGCCGCGGTCATCGGCGGGCTCGTGTTCATGATGACCGGCTTCGGGCTGGGCTGGGTGAACGCCGCGGCAGACTACTCCCGCTACCTCCCCCGCGGGGCCCGCACGAGCGGAGTGATCGCGTGGACGACGATCGGCGGAGCGGTCGCGCCCGTCGTGCTGGTGGTCGTCGGCCTGCTGCTGGCCGGCTCCTCGCAGGAGCTCTCGGACGCGATCGCCGCGGACCCGATCGGAGCGCTCGCCGGGATCCTGCCGACCTGGTTCCTGCTCCCCTTCATCGTCGTCGCGCTGCTCGGCCTGATCGGCGGGGCCGTGATGGACATCTACTCCTCGGGCCTGGCGCTGCTCAGCACGGGGCTCAAGGTCTCGCGGCCGGTGGCCGCCGGGATCGACGGCGTGCTGATGGTCCTCGGAGCGGTCTACGTCGTGTTCGTCGCGGGCGACTTCCTCGGCCCGTTCCAGGGCTTCCTGATCACCCTCGGCGTGCCGATCGCGGCCTGGCTCGGCGTGTTCCTCGCCGACCTCCTCCTCCGCCGGCGCGACTACGACCAGGAAGCCCTGTACAACTCCCGCGGCCGCTACGGCAGCGTCTCGGCGGTCCCCGTGGCCCTCGTGCTGATCGGCGCGATCGTCGGCTGGGGCCTGGTGGTCAACTACTCCCCCGGGTTCGAGTGGGAGGGCTACCTCCTCGGCTCGCTCGGCGGCCGCGACGGCGACTGGGCCGGCGCCAACCTCGGCGTCCTCGTGGCGCTCGTGATCGGCTTCGCGGGAACGCTCGCCCTCTCGCGCGGGGCCGTCCGCCGCCAGGAGGCCTCGGCGTGAGCCTGCTCGTCGCGATCGACCTGCAGCACGTCTTCGCCGACGCCGAGTCGCCGTGGGGATCCGGCGGATTCGAGCGCGCGGCCGAGGGGACCCGCCGGCTCCTCCCGGCGTTCGGCGAGCGGGTCGTGACCACCCGCTTCGTCGCCCCGGATCGGCCCGCCGGCGCGTGGATCCCCTACTACCGCGAGTGGCCGTTCGCGCTCGTCCCCGAGAGCGACCGGCTCTACGAGCTCGTGGCCGGGTTCGAGGGCCACCGCACGATCACCGCCACGACCTTCGGCAAGTGGGGGCCGGAGCTCGAGGCCGAGCTCGACGACTCCCGCGAGCTCGTGCTCACCGGCGTCTCGACCGACTGCTGCGTGCTCTCGACGGCGCTGGCAGCCGCGGACGCCGGAGTGCGGGTCAGGGTCGCCGCGGACGCCTGCGCGGGCGCCTCCGAGGCTGACCACCAGCGCGCGCTCGACGCCATGTCCCTGTACGCGCCGCTGATTGAGATCACGACCGTGGACGCGGTGCTGGCGGACCTGCGCGACCGGGTCTGAGACCGCGGGCGGGACGCGAGCCGCTCGCGCCGGTCGGCCCCGCGCGTCGCGGGGCGACCCCGTCACCCGGCATGATGTCGGCATGTCCTCCACCGACGAGCGCGTCAGCCCGGCTTCCCGCACCCTGGTCATCGGCGAGGCGCTGATCGACATCGTCGAGCGCGACGGCAGCGCCACGGAGCACGTCGGCGGCTCCCCGGCCAACGTCGCCCTCACGCTCGCCCGACTCGGGCGGCCCGCGACCCTCGTCACCGACATCGCCGACGACGAGCGCGGCCGCCGCATCAGCGCCCACCTCGAGGCCTCCGGCGTGGAGGTCCGGCACGGCGACTCGGAGCGCACCAGCACCGCTCGGGCGGTCCTCGCCGCGGACGGGTCGGCCCGCTACGTCTTCGACCTCTCCTGGAACCCGCCGGCGGCGGACCCGGAGGGCGCCTCCCACGTCCACACCGGCTCCATCGCGATCTTCCTCGAGCCGGGCGGATCCGCCGTGCTCGGGCTCCTCGAGGCTCTGCCCGCCGGAGTGACGGCGAGCGTCGACGCGAACATCCGTCCGGCTCTGGTCGGCGCGCACGCCGAGGCGCTCGCGCGCTTCGAGCGGATCGCCGCCGCGTGCGAGGTCGTTAAGCTCAGCGACGAGGACGCGGAGTGGCTCTACCCGACGATGCAGCTCGACGAGATCCTCAGCAGGCTGCTCTCCCTCGGGTCGCAGCTCGCGGTCGTCACCCGCGGCGCGGAGGGACTGCTGCTGGCCTCGGCCGTCACGCGGGTGACCGTGCCCGCCGCCCGGATCGTGGTGGCGGACACGATCGGCGCCGGCGACTCCGCGATGGGCGCGATCCTCGACGAGGCGTTCCGCCAGGGCCTCGGCGCCGCGAACGGGATGCTCCTCGACGGCCCCGCCCTGCACGCGATCGGCCGCCACGCCGCGCACGTCGCCGGCATCACGACCTCCCGCTCCGGCGCGAACCCGCCCACCCGCGACGAGCTCTGAGGGCCGGGGACGGACCTTCTGCAGGACGCCCCTGGTGCTCGCGTCGGGACGCGGAGATACTGGGCGCACCTCGACGGAAAGGGGTGCCGTGCCCACTTCACTGAGCCCCTACATCGGCTTCGACGGCTCCGCGCAGGAGGCGATGGAGTTCTACCGGGACGTCCTCGGCGGCGAGCTCAGCTCCAGCCGTTTCGGCGACTTCGGGATGAGCGCGGATCCGGCCGACCAGGACCGGATCATGCACGCCCAGCTCGTCACGCCGAGCGGGATGATCCTGATGGGCTCCGACTCCCCCTCCTCGAGCCCGGCCGAGAGCGGCGCCCGCATCACGATCGCGCTCTTCGGCGACGACGACGCCGAGCTGAGCGGCTACTGGGACGGCCTGGCCGAGGGCGGCACGGTCGTCGAGCCGCTGGTCGCCTCGCCCTGGGGCGACCGCTTCGGGATGCTGGTCGACCGCTACGGCGTCGGCTGGATGGTGAACATCGCCGCTCCGCCGGCCTGACGCTCCTCCCCAGCGCGGGATCGGGGCACGCCTCCCCCGGGTGCGTCCACCCGTCCCGCCGGGCGCCGCGGCAGGCGCAGAATGGAGGGGCCGCTCCCGCTCCGGGGGCCGTCCCACCTCTCACGAAGGCTGCAGATGACGATCACGCTCGGGTACAAGGCATCGGCGGAGCAGTTCGGCGCCCGGGAGCTCGTCGAGCTCGCGGTCGGCGCCGAGCGGCACGGCTTCGAGACCGCGGTCGTCTCGGACCACTTCCAGCCGTGGCGGCACACGGGCGGGCACGCGCCGTTCTCCCTCGCCTGGCTCGCCGCGGCCGGTGAGCGCACCTCCACCATCACCCTCGGCACCTCCGTGATGACCCCGCACTACCGCTACAACCCCGCCGTCATCGCCCAGGCGTTCGGCACGCTCGGCGTGCTCTACCCCGAGCGGATCATGCTCGGCGTCGGCACCGGCGAGGCGCTGAACGAGGTCGCCACCGGCTACCAGGGCGCGGGCGAGCAGACCTGGCCCGACTTCAAGGAGCGCTTCGCCCGCTTGCGCGAGGCCGTGCGGCTCATGCGCGCGCTCTGGGCGGGCGACCGCGTCACCTTCGACGGCGAGTACTACTCCACGCACGAGGCGTCGATCTACGACAAGCCCGAGAGCGGCGTGCCGGTCTACATCGCGGCGGGCGGCCCCGTCGTCGCCAAGTACGCCGGCCGGGCGGGCGACGGCTTCATCTGCACGTCGGGCAAGGGCATGGAGCTCTACACCGAGAAGCTGCTCCCCGCCGTCGAGGAGGGCGCCGCGGCGGCCGATCGCGACTCCTCGACCATCGACCGCATGATCGAGATCAAGCTCTCCTACGATCCCGATCCGGCGCTCGCGCTCGAGAACACGCGCTTCTGGGCGCCGCTCTCGCTGTCGCCGGAGCAGAAGCACTCGCTGACCGATCCGGTCGACATGGAGCGCGCCGCCGACGAGCTGCCGATCGAGCAGGTCGCGAAGCGCTGGATCGTCGGCTCCGACCCCGAGGAGACGGTCGCGCAGATCAAGCCCTACGTCGACGCGGGCTTCACCCACCTGGTCTTCCACGCCCCGGGCGACGACCAGCAGCGCTTCTTCGACGCCTTCGAGCGCGACCTCGCGCCGCGGCTGCGCGCGCTCTGACCTCCCGCCTCCGCCACGACCCCCTTCGGAAGGGCCGCTCCCGCATGACCACGGCCACCCTGCTCGCCCGGCTCGACCGCGGCGAGGCGCTGACGCGCGAGACCGCCGAGGAGCTCCTCGGCGCGCGCGGCGACGACCTCGACCTGCTGCTGGAGGCCGCCGGCCGCCTGCGCGACGACGGACTCGCCCGCCGCGGACGGCCCGGCGTCGTCACCTACTCGCGGAAGGTCTTCGTCCCGCTGACCAAGCTCTGCCGCGACCGGTGCCACTACTGCGTCTTCGTGGAGACACCGGGCGGGCTCGCGGCCAAGCGCGAGTCGACCTTCATGGAGCCGGAGGAGATCCTCGAGGTCGCCCGCGCCGGTGCCGCGCTCGGCTGCAAGGAGGCCCTGTTCACGCTCGGCGACCGCCCGGAGGACCGGTGGCCGATCGCCCGCGCCTGGCTCGCCGAGCACGGCTACGCCTCAACGCTCGAGTACGTGCGCGCGATGGCCGTCCTGGTGATGAGCGAGACGGGCATGGTCACGCACCTGAACCCCGGCGTGATGTCGTGGGCCGAGCTGCAGCGGCTCCGCCCGGTCGCGCCCTCGATGGGCATGATGCTCGAGACGACCGCCGAGCGCCTCTGGTCCGAGAAGGGCGGTGTGCACTACGGCTCCCCGGACAAGGACCCGGCGCTGCGCCTGCGCGTGCTCGAGGACGCGGGCCGCAGCCGCATCCCCTTCACCACCGGCGTGCTGCTGGGCATCGGCGAGAACGCGGCGGAGCGGGCGGACGCCCTCTTCGCGATCCGCGAGTCCCACGAGCGGTGGCGCCACGTGCAGGAGTGCATCGTCCAGAACTTCCGCGCGAAGCCGCGGACGGCCATGCAGAACGAGGTCGACCTCGAGCTGCAGGAGTACGTGGCCAACGTCGCGGTCGCGCGCCTCGTGCTGGGCGCTGAGGCGACGATCCAGGCGCCGCCGAACCTCACCGACGAGCAGGAGCTCGGGCTGCTGCTGCGCGCCGGGGTCGACGACTGGGGCGGTGTCAGCCCGCTCACGGCGGATCACGTGAATCCGGAGCGCCCCTGGCCGAACATCGACGACCTCGCGCGGCTCACCGCGGCGGCCGGCTACCGGCTGCACGAGCGGCTGACCGCCCACCCGCAGTACCTCCGCGACTCGGCCACCTGGATCGATCCGCGCGTCGCTCCCTACGTCGAGGCGCTCGCCGACCGCGGGACCTGGCTCGCCGACGAGGCGGCGGCGGTCCTCCCCCGGCCCTACCGCGACTCGCTCGACCCCCTGCCCCGACCGGTCGCGCCCGCCCTCGGCGCCGTGCTCGCCCGGGCGGAGACGGACCCCGCCGGTCTCGAGGACGCCGACTACCTCGCCCTGCTCGCAGCCGACGGCGACGACCTCGACGCCCTCTCCGCTCTGGCGGACGACCTGCGGCACGACGCCGCCGGCGACGAGGTCTCGGTCGTCGTGAACCGCAACATCGACACCTCGCTCTGGGGAGTCGGCGATCTGACCGTCGAGCGGCTGGAGGAGCTCGCCGACGAGGCGGTCGCGCTCGGCGCCACCGAGCTCTGCCTCCAGGGCGCGATCGGACCGGAGCACCCGGGCGACGATCTGCTGCTGATCGTCCGCACGCTGAAGCAGCGGCAGCCCTCGCTGCACCTGCACGCCTACCGGCCCGGCGAGATCCTCGAGGTCGCCCGGCGCACGGGCCGAACCCTGCCCGAGATGCTCGACGCTCTGCGCGAGGCCGGCGTGGACTCCGTCCCGGGGACCGCCGCCCGCATCCTCGACGACGACGTCCGCGCCGTCCTGAGCGAGGGGACGGACCCGACCGTGGCCGAGTGGCGGGAGGCGATCACGGCCGCGCACCGCAGCGGCCTCCGCTCCACCTCGACCATGGTCTACGGACACGTCGAGACCCCCAAGCAGCAGCTCGCGCACCTGCGCACGCTCGCGGCGATCCAGGACGAGACGGGCGGCTTCACCGAGTTCATCGCGATGCCCTTCGTCCCGGCGGAGGCGCCTCCTTCCGTGGTGCGCGCGAGCCGGGGCGGGCCGACCCTCCGCGAGACCCGCGCCGTGCACGCCGTCGCACGGCTCGTCCTCCACGGCCGGATCGCCCACGTGCAGACCGCCTGGACCAAGCTCGGACTGCACGCGGCGCAGGTCCTCCTCCGCGGCGGGGCGGACGACCTCGGCGGCCTGCTGCTCGACGGCGCCCTGCGGCCCGAGGCCGGAGCGGAGGCCTACCGCTCGCTCGACATCGCGACCGTCGCCCGGCTGAGCGGCGAGATCGGCCGCGGCTGGCGCCAGCGCACCACGACGTACGGCGTGGTCGCGCCGGAGAGGGCGCTGCGGGCGGAGCCCGTCGCAGCGGCGGGTCCTCAGCGGATGCGCCTCCCGGTCCGCGGGACCCGCCGGGCGTCATGACCCGCTCCGAGTACCTGCGGCGCCAAGCCGAGCTGGTCCGGGAGGAGCGGATCGAGTCGGACAGCGCCACCGTGCGGCTGCTGACCGCGGGCGCCGAGAGCCCGCGCGCGGTCCTGCTGCTGACCGGCGTCGGCCGGGGCGCGCGGAGCGACACCGGGCTGCTGCTGCCGATGCTGGCGCGGCGCCACCGCGTCGCCGCGCTCGAGCTCGCCGATCTCGGCGACCCCTGGCTCGACGGACCCGCCGCGGTCCGCGCCTCCTTGGACGCGCTCGGCGCCGAGGAGGCCGTCCTGATCGGCCACTCGCTCGGAGCCGCCGTGGCCCTCGCCGCGGGCGATCGGCGGGTGCGCGCCCTCGCCCTCGTGGCCGGATGGCTGCGCCCGACTGAGCGCCTCCTCCGCACGGCGCGCCTCTGGCCGATGCTGCCGCCCGACGCGCAGGAGGAGGCCGCTCGGCTCCTCGCCCTCCGCTCGGCCACCGCCTCCTCCCCGTGGGGCGCCGACGCCGCCAGGATGCTCGCCGCCTCCGCCCGGGCCGACGTCGCTGCGGCCGCCTCGGACTGCCGGGTTCCCGCCCTCGTGGTCGGCTGCTCCGCCGACGCCGTCGCCGGCGTTGAGGGCGCCGAGGCCCTGCTCGGCGCGATCGACGACGCCCGCTACGCCGTCCTCGACGCCGGTCACGCGGTGCTCGCCGAGCGGCCCGCCGAGCTCCTCGCCGTCCTCGAGCACTTCCTCGCCGATCCGCACCGCGACCCGGCGGGCAGCGTCCTGGCGAGGACGACGGTCTGATGGACGTCGACGTCGTCGTGATCGGAGCCGGGTTCGCCGGGCTCGGAGCCGCGGTCCGCCTGGAGCGCCGCGGCGGGACCTCGTTCGTCGTGCTGGAGCGCGCCGAGCGGATCGGCGGGACCTGGCGGGACAACGTCTACCCCGGGGTCTCCTGCGACATCCCCTCGCACCTCTACTCCTACTCCTTCGCCCCCGAGGCCGACTGGTCGGCGTTCTACGCCCCCGGGGCCGAGATCCAGGCCTACCTCGAGCGCGTCGTCGAGAAGGAGGGCCTGGCGCCCCGGCTCCGGCTGGGGACCGAGGTGCTCGAGGCGGTCTTCGACGAGGAGGCGCACCGCTGGCGGGTGCGCACCTCCCGGGGCGACTACTCCGCCGCGGTCCTCCTCGTCTGCGCGGGGCGCCTCTCCGAGCCCCGCCTCCCGGCCGTCCCGGGCCTGGATTCGTTCGCGGGTCCCGCCTTCCACTCCGCACGCTGGCGGGACGACGTCGATCTCGACGGGAAGCGCATCGGCATCGTCGGCTCGGGCGCCTCCGCCGTGCAGATCGTGCCGCACCTCGCCGAGCGCGCCGCCGAGGTGGTGCTCTTCCAGCGCTCGGCCCCGTACGTCGTCCCCCGCCGGAACCGCCCGTACCCGCCGGAGGAGCGCCGAGCCCTCTCCCGCGCGCCCGGGGCCCTGGCGAGGCTCCGCGAGGAGCTGTTCTGGCGCGCCGAGCTCGGCTTCGCCGGCCGCGTCGCCGTGCCCGAGGCCATCGATCGGCTGCGGGCGGAGGCGCTCGGCCACCTCGAGGCGCAGATCATCGATCCCGCGCTCCGCGCCGTGCTGACTCCGGACTACGAGATCGGCTGCAAGCGCGTGCTCCTCTCGGACGACTACTACCCCGCTCTCGCGCAGCCGCACGTCCGCGTCGTCCCCGGTCCGCTCCGGCGCATCGAGGAGGGCGCCGCGCTCGGCGACGACGGCGTCCCGCACAGGGTCGACGTGCTCGTCTTCGCGACCGGCTTCCACTCCACGCGGCCGCCCTTCGCCCGGCGCATCCGCGGCCGCGGCGGCGTCCTCCTCGCCGACCGCTGGGCCGACGGCATGGTCGCGTACGAGTCGACCGCGGTCCACGGCTTCCCGAGCCTCTTCGTCGTCAACGGCCCCAACGCGAGCCTCGGCCACAACTCCGCGGTGCACATGATCGAGACGCAGATCGCCTACGTGCTCGCCGCGCTCGACCACCTCGCGGTCTCCGGCGCCGACCGGCTCGAGGTCACCGCCGAGGCCGAGGCCGCCTCCGTCGCCCGCCTCGACGCCCTCAGCGCCGACACCGTCTGGACCAACGGCGGCTGCGAGAGCTGGTACCTGGACGACAACCGGCGACTCACCCTGCTCTGGCCCGACTTCGCCTTCGCCTTCCGCGAGGAGCTCGGCCGGTTCGACCCCTCGGCCTACACGACCTGACCGCGGCTCGCTATCGTGACCGCATGACCGACCGCGTGCTCGCTCCCGAACCGCCCGCCGACGGTGCGAAGCCGAAGGGACCGGCCTCGTACTTCCCGAGCATCGAGAAGACCTACGACCGTCCCGTCCAGGACTGGCTGGACCTCGCCGACGAGCGTCTGCGCTCCGAGCCGCACATGCAGGTCGTCACCTGGCTGAAGACCGAGCACGGCCTGGGCCACGGCCACGCCAACGCGATCGTCGCCTACGTCCGGGCCGCCCGCGCCTGACCGGTCCGCCCGCCGTCCGCACAGGCTAGGCCCGCCGGCCTCCCCGGACCACCCGTCGTCGGCGCCCGCGCCGTCCGGGGATAATCGGGGCATGCGCGAAGACGACGATGTCGATCTGGTGATCGACGCGTGGGCCGGGGCCCTGCCCGACCTCGATTTCGCGCCTCTGGACGTCGTCTCCCGCCTCCGCCGGCTCAGCCCGCGCGTGCAGGAGGTGCGGCGGCAGTCCTTCGCCGTCAGCGATCTCGCCCCGTGGGAGTTCGAGCTCCTCTCGCTGCTGCGGCAGCGCGGGGAGGGCGGGATGACGCCCTCGGCCCTGGCCACGCACCTCGCGCTGTCCAGCGGCAACCTCGCCAGCCGCGTCGACCGCCTCGGGGCCCGCGGGCTCGTGGTCCGCGAGCAGAACGCCGCCGACTCGCGCAGCAAGATCGTCTCGCTCACCCCGCGGGGCACGAAGCGGGTCGACGAGGCGATGCGCAATCTCGTCGCCGCCGAGGGCGAGGTGCTCGCCGACCTGGACGCCGCGCAGGTGTCGGTCCTCATCGAGTGCCTGCGGCGGATCAGCGACACCCTCGACCGACTGCAATGAGGCGCTACGCCCGACGAGCCTGAGAGGTCAAGCCCGTTCGGAGAGACGGGCACCGGACGTAGCGTGAAGCGTGCACGGTCGAGGCGTCAGCCACCCGTGCGGATGATCGCGAAAGCGGAGTGCACCATGACACAGATTTCTTCTATCCAACCCGCGCGATGGAGCCGGAACGGAGTCAGGATCGTCGTCGTTCCCGGGGCGGAGCTGCCCCGGTTCCGACTCGAGATCGACGCCCGACTGACCACCGCGCCCTCCCTCGTCCCCACCGGACCCTTCTCGACCGTCGAGGAGGCCGAGCGGGCCGCCGAGGTCGCCGCCGGCCTGCTGGGGGCGAAGATCCCGGCCTGAGCGCACACCCGTCGAGACGGCCGGATCAGCCCGCGAGCTCCGCGAGCGATCCGGTCGGGACCGCGATCCACCCCTCGGCCTCCGCCGCCTCCTGCAGTTCGGGAGGCACCGGCAGGGTCGCGCCCAGGGCGTGGGCGCGGGCGTTGAGAGCGGCGACGACGGCGTCGAACGCGTCGTCGGAGCGGCTCATCAGCGCGAGCGCGGGCGCCGGCACATCGAGCCAGGGTGCGGCCCGTCGCAGCGACTCCGCGGCGAGCGCCACGGCCTCCGGTCGCGTCTTGTACCCCGTGGTGTCCACTCCCCAGAGCCGCAGCGCCGCCGCCGGGTACGCCTCGACGAGCCGTCCGCGCCCGGAGCGGTCGACGTCCTCCCCGCTCGCGGCGAAGGCGTCGAGCAGCTCCGCGCAGCGCATCGCGGTCATCCCGAGCCGGTCGGTCGAGACGCTGAGCGGCCAGCGGCCGGTGACCTCGCGCGCCACCCGGTCCGTCTCGCGGTACGCGAGGCGGCGGCGCCAGTCGCGTCCCGCGAGCGTCCGCGGCGAGACCTCCCGTCGCGTGTGCGCGGAGACGAACGCCGCGAACTCCACCGGCCAGCCGAACGCGCAGTCGATCCCGATGACCGCCGCGTCCCGTGACGCCTCGACGATCGTCGCGTCCTCGGCGCCGAGTACGAGCGAGCGGACGACGGCCCGGCCGCCGGAGAACTCGAGGGCGGCGAGAGCGGTGCGCACCGGCTCCGCAGCGAGGTCGACACCGATCGTGAGCACGGGGACAGGGTAGGCGCTCCGGCGCTACGCTCGAGCGATGACGCCGCCCGCTCCCTCCTCCCGGGCGGAGTCGGCCCGCGTGCCGGTCGCGCTCCTCCGCCTCCTCGTGGCCGCCGCCGTTCTGGTGGCCGTGATCGCGACGGCCGTCGACACCGCCTCTCGGACGCCGCTGAACCCGTTCAACTTCTTCGGCTTCTTCACCATCCAGAGCAACATCGTGCTGGCCGTCGTGCTCGGAGCCACCGCCGTGCTCGCGCTCCGCCGCCGTCCCGCGCCCGGCGGGCTCCTACTGGTGCGGGGTGCCTTCACCGGGTACATCATCGTCGTCGGCCTCGTCTACAACACCCTCCTCACCGATGTGGCGGGCGGAGTGGCGCTGCCGTGGGCCAACACCGTCATGCACGTGCTGTTCCCCGTCTACGGACTGCTCGACTGGCTGCTGCTCGCGGATCGCCCTCCGCTGCCGTGGCGCAGGCTCTGGCTGGTCGTGGTCTACCCGATCGTCTGGCTCGTCGTGGTGCTGATCCGCGGAGCGACGGACGGCTGGGTGCCCTATCCGTTCCTGGATCCCGCGACCGGGTACGGGCAGGTGTCGGTGTTCGTCGTCGTGATCGCGGTCGCGTTCCTCGCGTCGGGGGCGCTGGTCTGGGCGATGAGCCGGCTGCGGATCGTGCCGGTGGCAGGCGGCTGAGAGGACGCTCGCCTTCCAGACGGTTCCGCCCGCCGGACGACCGGATCCGCTGCAGTCGCGCACATCCGGCCCGTTCTGGGGTCACCCGTTCGGGGTCATCCGGGGCGCCGCTCCCCTAGCGTCAGCACCGACGGTTCCCCCACCGTCCTCCCCCTCGAGAACGGTCCCCCATGAGCCTCTCCCTCTCCCGCCCGCCGACCCCGAGCCGCCGCGTCCGCGCCCTCGCCGTCGGAGCCGCGCTCGCCCTCGCCGCCGCGCTGCTCCCGGCGCAGGCCGCCGCCGCCGCCACTCCCGCCACCCTCTCGGTGCTGAGCCTCGGCGACTCCATCACCCAGGCCTACGGGACCTGCGGCTCCTTCGCGGACTGCCCCCGCAACAACTGGTCCACCGGCACCAGCTCCTCGGTGAACTCCTTCGCCTCGCGCCTGCGGACCGCGCTCCCCGGCACCACCGTCACGACCGCGAACTTCGCCACCACCGGCGACGTCGTCGCGCAGGTCCCCTCGCGGATCGACGCCGCGGTCGCCGCCGGCGTGCGGCCGGACGTCGTCACCCTGCTCATCGGCGGCAACGACCTCTGCTCTCCCGACAACCGCGTCGCCTCCGACGGCTACACGATGACGCCGGCGAGCACGTTCCGCACCGGAGCCTCCGCCGCGATCACGAAGATCCGCACCACGTGGCCCTCCGCCCGCATCGTCCTCTCGTCGATGCCGAACGTGGCCTCCGAGTGGTCGGTCGTGAAGACCGGAGTCGGCGCGCTCGTCTGGGCGGGCGGCGACCTCTGCCGGACCACGCGCGGCGTCAGCTCCACCGGCCGCAGGCTCAGCAGCACCGCCGCGGCCGCCTCCGCCGCTGCCGCGAAGACGCGGACGACGCAGTACAACACCGCGCTGCGGACGGCGTGCAGCGCCGCCGGTCAGCTCTGCGACTGGGACGGCGGAGCGCTCACCGCGACCCCCGTCACCAAGGGCCTGATCGGGACCACCGACTACTTCCACCCGAGCGTCGCGGGTCAGGCGAAGATCGCCTCGATCCAGTGGGCGGCGTCGAACTTCTCGAAGTAGCGGCCTCCGAAGCGGCCGCTCACGCGTCGAGCGGCCGCTCCCCCTCGCGGCGGCGACGCTGCTCCTCGGCGAGCCGCGCGTAGTGCGCCTCCTCGCGCTCGAGGTCGGCGAGCTGCTCCTCGGTGCTCTTCGGAGCGGGCCGCACCACCATCGTCGGCGGCGCCTGCTTCCGGCGGCGGGGCACTCGGCCGCCCGGCACGAAGGATCCGCCGTCGCCGCGCTTCCAGTCGTGCCCGAGCAGGAACCACAGCGAGACGCCGATGAGCGGGAGGAAGAAGATCAGCAGGATCCACACGATCTTGGGCAGGTTCTTGATGACGTTGTCCGGCTGCCGCACGACGTCGACCAGCGCGAGCACGGTCAGGACGATGATCACCAGCGAGAAGACGAACCCCATGCAGTCGAGGGTACGACGCCGCCGCGCGAGCAGAGTGCTACTCGGAGAGTCGCATCACGACTCCGGCGTCGAACACTCCGCGGTCCGCTCCTTTCCTCTCGCGCACCGCTTCGACCTCGCTCCAGGCCACTCCGAGCTCCGACGCGAGCGCATGCAGGACTTCCGCGACGTCCGCCAGCTCTTCGACGGACGGGGCAGCCAGGACCTCGTCGCATTCCTCCTTCAGCTTCGCCAGGAGCCAGGCCCGCCGCTCGCCGGCATCGACGGATCTGAAGCGCGCGTCGACACCGAGACCCCAAAGCAGTGCCGGTACACCGTCTCGGACGAGCTTCTCCCTCGTCATGTCAGCAGCCGGACGAGCTCTGATGCTGACGCGACGGACCCGCCCGCGTCGACGTCGGGGGCCCGGAGAGCGTCGACTGCACCACGGACATCGCTCCACGGAGGACGGTCTCCGGTCACATCGACGGCCGGGCCCCATCGAGTACCCTCCGCTGAAAGTGGACCGAGCACCTTCCCCCACCCCGACAACTCCACCCGATACCCGTTCGAACGCCTCTCCGGATTGTGACCTGGAAGAATGACGGCTGGCACCCCTGATGCCACGCACGTCGTCGCGATTCCATGTCCTCCGTGATGCACGACGGCAGCCAGCTCCGGAAACACTTCTTCGAGATCCCAGAGAGCCGCGACGTGGATGGCGTCCGGGACATGTCGATACGAATCCGCTGACGCCTGGTCTCCGGTCGCCACATAGATTTCTCCTTCCCAGTTCTCGAAAGCGTGCAGGAACTCCGAGTCGATTCCTCCTACCGTCCGATAGAACAGCAACCCGGATCCATGCAGACCCGCTTTGACCGGTCCGAGAACGCCAGTGAAAACCACTTCTCTCATACCGACGCGGCTCTCCATTACGTCAAGACTCGGCGCACTCGGTATTGCGATCAGCCCGCGTTCGAACAGTTCTCGAACATCTCGATCGACCAGGGGAAGCCCTCGCCGCCCAAGAGCCTCGTTGACCGCCATGAGCGGTCCGGTCCAGATCTCGGACACTCCCTCGCCCTGATAGCGGTAGCCGACGAGCTGATTGTCTTGGCATAGCGTGACGATCGGGATGGAGAGCGAAGCGCAAGCTACGATCATCGACAATCGGTTATCGTTGATCACCCGGTCCGGCCTGAACCGCTGGAGCACAGCGACGTCAGCAACGACTGCTTTATCGAACACGCCAGGATCTCCCCATTCTGCCCATGGGTCGATGTCTGCGACACCTTCGCGGTAATAGGCTGTCGTGAAGATTCCCGCCTTCGAGACCAATCGATCGTGCACCGCATTCTGCCGACCGAGTAGAACACAGTCCCAACCCGCGGAGTGAAAAGCCCGACCTATGGCTACCAGGCGCGTGACGTGGCCGTTCCCCCTTCCCCACGAGACATGCAGTACAACGGGGCGCTTCATGTCGCCCTCGCAAACCGAAAATTCTCAACGAGCGCGACGACAGTCGAATGCGATGCAGCGGCGACCAGGCCCACCTCTTCTCCCGCGAGAGCGAGTTCCCAGTCGGCGAGATCTGGAGTTGCGTTCGCTCGCGCGATCACCGTACGCAGGTGATGCGGAGGAAGAGAGCGCGTCAATGGCGCGACGACCTTTTCGTGCGCATTGCCGATGACAACGTAGCCATCGACATCGCTACCAAGGGCTAGGACGTCTCGCCATGATGAGATCTCGATCTCTTGCGCTATTCCTGCATAGCCCCGCAGGTCTAGGGCGCCGGGGATCATGTGGACGTGCATGTGATGACAGAGGCGCTCTCCAGGACGACTTCGAAGACAGCTACCGGTACGCCCGTGCTCGAACAGAACGTAGTCCCCGAACTCTGCACAGATGCGCTTACCGAGGTCGGCCTCCAATGCGTCGAGCCGCTCTGCCGCCTGCGCATCCATGTCTGCGGCCGATGGATAGTGCTCGGTTGTGTAGATGAGGAGGTGACCCTGCCGAAGGGGAGCTGGATCAGAACAGACCGCGAGTCCGTCTTCCTCCCACACTCGACGCGGATTCGACCTGCAGAAGACGCATTCGGGGTCCCAGGTGACCGACATTCTTCATCATTTCCTTTCGCTCGAACTCGATGAGATGGACTGGACTGCGGCAAGTGCTAGATCGACCTCATTTGTCGTAGTTCTCGGCCCGAAACTCACCCGGACAGTCCCGCCATCGCCTGTGCCGAGAGTCTCGTGGGCCAGAGGAGAGCAATGCAGTCCGGCGCGAACGAGAATGTCGAAGCGTTCTTCGAGGAGCGAAGCAGCAACACTCGGGGTCACACGGTTCATCCGGAACGACACCACTCCGACAGGTTCTTCGGCGCTGGGCGATTCGATGAGGGTGACCGCGCCACCACCACTGAGACCAGTAACGAATCGTTCTCGCAAATCGGTTGCTCGACGCCGCCTTCTGGCGATCTCGGCCCCGTCCAACAGCCTCAGAGCCGCGCCTAACCCGGCGATTCCGATCCCATTCTGTGTTCCCGCCTCTTGCGACCAGGGCAGCCAGCAGGGATGATCCCGACTTTCAGAACGTCCACCCGATCCGCCGGTGACGAAAGGCGACAACCGGACACCTTCTCCGACAACAGCGCCACCAACACCCAAAGGTCCCCCCAAACCCTTGTGCCCAGCGAACACCAGCACGTCCGCAAGACCCGCGTCGACATCAAGGTACCCAAGCGCCTGCGCCCCATCCACGGCGATGAAAACACCGGCCTCTCTGCAGATTTCAGAGATTTCACGGATCGGAAGCACTGAACCGGAGACGTTGGAGGCCCAGGTGACAATGACCCCGGCGACTCCGCCGGCAAGCAGTTGCTCCTGCAGTCGATCGAGATCGAACGGTCCGCTGGTCGAGGGCGGAATGATCTCATGCCTGACCGAACCCTCCTGCGCCGCTGCATGAAGTGGCCGAACCACTGAATTGTGTTCGAAAGCGGACGTCAGGACGCGGCCCCCGATCGAGCCCAGGTGGTGCACAACCGCATTGAGAGACATCGTTGCATTCAGCGAGAAGGTCACCCGCTCCGGATCGATGCATTTGACCAGATCTGCTAGCGACTCACGAGCTGCCCAGACTTGGCCCTCAGCCCAAGTGGATAGCCGGTGCCCCGACCTGCCTGGGCTTGTTCCACGTTCAGCATAGGATTTCATGGCGTCCACTACATGATGCTCCTTGGGAAAAGACGTGGCCGCAGAATCGAGATAAATCACTCCGCACCTCTTCGTGTGGGTCTTCGTCGGTTCGATGTGATGATGAACATATATCCCACAGCCATCCACGCCGACGACTGGCACGAAATGAAACTCGCCGCGCCTGGCTCTGTGAGAGCTGGACAGCGGGCGAGCCTTGGCGCCACGTCTGCGCGTGCGCACGGTGTTCACGACCCGAGGGGTGCCACGCGCGCCACACTCTGGTCGCCGAAGGGCACAGCCTGCTACGGTCTCGCACATCGAATTGCGAAGTCACAAGCGAACTGACGTGAAGCGATCACTCCTTTACCGCGACATCGCGGAGTGCAGTCCGCAACGTACAATGAGGGCCGGCTCTGCGATGCCTCCAGGTACGCGAGAAAGGATGAAGGCATGTCAGGACCGTTGATCTTCCCGCAGAAAGCAGACGGTGTTTCTCCGGAGGTTTCAGTCGTCGTTCCGACCTATGACCGCCCTGACGAGTTGAGAAGAACTCTGACGACATTAGCGCAACAAGAGGCGTCGTTCACCTATGAGGTCATCGTCGCAGACGACGGCTCTTCGAGCGATACCGTTGCGGTCGTCAAGGCCTTCGAACACGCGATTGACATCTCATACACTCGCCAACGAGACGACGGGTTCCGCCTGAGCGCGGTAAGGAATCTCGGCGCGCGAGCATCTCGGGGCAGAACACTGATCTTCCTCGATTGCGGCACTCTCGCGGGCGAGAACCTGATTCAGTCCCATGCGGCGAACGTGGAAGTCGGTAAACGCAGTACAGCAGGGCCGACCTACGGCTGGGACTTCTCTGGCGAAGATGCCCATGCATTCCGTTCTCTTGTCAGCGGCCCGGACTGGCGCACAAAACGCATGGAGATGGCTACGCGGCCCGGCTACGCTGATTACAGATCGGACAAGTGGTTGGATGTCGATGTCCGGCGGGTTCCGCTGGCGGTCCCCTGGCGTTTCTACTGGGGACGGAACATTGCAGTGGCGCGATCGGATTTCTTCTCCGCGGGCGGTTTCGACGAGCGCTTCTCAACTTATGGAGTCGAAGATGTGGAGTTCGGCTACAGGCTATGCCGGATGGGCCTTTCTCTTCACTGGATAGAGGACGCGTGGGGCGTAGAACTGCCGAGCATCTCCGAAAATACAGCCGAACAAGCAAGAAGCAATCGAGCTAACCTGGAACAGTGGGCCGATCGATGTGTCGATATGGAAATCGAGTTCTTCATCTGCAACAGGCCCCTGGCGCAATTGGAGCAGCCCGAGTGGGAGCGCGTCGCGAGGTGGGCTCGAGATTCAACGAACAGCCGAGCTGACCTGCAGATCCTTCGTCAGCATCCGAACGACACATCGATGCTTTTCGTCGGACTGATGTCTGAAGTAGCTCATTCACGGTCCGTCGTCGCGCTCGGGCCGGGTTTTCCCATTGCGTCCGAACATCCGAGCGGCTGGTCGACTGCACGGCGACCGGTCAATCTCAACGCGATCGGGATCCGATGCGGTTTCGCCGAACGCGAATTCGACATGGTGTACCTGAGCGATGCGATGGCGCCCTTGGCTGCAGTGTGGGGTGAGCATCTTCTGGCCACGGCCCGGAGGTGCGGGAAGGACCTGTTGCTGGGGCGCGGTCTCGCCGCGGCATTTCAATCAACGGGGATAGGGTCGGACGGCTTTTAGGTGAGAGATATTCAGTGGCGCGCATCAGTTTCGGATCGCAACGACCCGGGCGACATCGAGGATCCACCTTCGTCCGCCCGCGCCAACTAGACCGGTCAGCGACTAAGGAGGAACCACTGTCTGGCGCTCGCGTCCCACAATCCGTCGCCCTGACCCTGCTGAGCAACGCGACCATCGGAGGCCTCACGAGCGTAGCCGTTCCCGTCTCCCTCGACTCGGCCGGTCACTCAAAGGGCGAGATCGCCGTGTTCTTTCTCGTCAACGCGGCCGCCGCCATCGTCTACAACACCCTGCTCGTCCCTACAGTTCGCCATCACGGGTACCCGCGCAGCGCATTGGTCCTGACCTGCGCAGCCGTCCCGGTCGCCCTCCTTGCACTCCGCGCGACCGCAGGTACATTCGTGCTCGTCATGCTGAGCGGCGTTCTCCTGCTCCTCGTCAGCACGATCGTCCCGCAGATCTTCGGCCGCGTCGCCGCGCAGCTGAGTGACGACGAACAGGTCGCCGCGGTCACGCGTCTTCGGCTGATGACGGTCGGCGGATACATCCTCGGCCTCGTCATCTACTCGGCCGTGTCCGCGCTCGGGCTCGATCCTCTCTTGATCGCCTCCGTGTTCGGCGGCATCACGATGATCGGTGCGACCTGCAGACCATTCGCTGGACGCGCGTTCCCGCGCGAGCACGATGGCGGAGAAGTCGGAACGCCTCGAGCGAGAAGCGGAGCGTTCTTCACTGCGCTTGTCCTCGTGGCGCTTCTCAAGTCGGCCGACACCCTTCGGGGGATCTATCTGCCGCTGTTCGCTGTCTCGTCCGGGCTCCGCCCTGCCGAGGTGCCTCCTTTGTTCCTGATATCGGCTCTACTGGAGTTGGCCGCGCTGCCTCTGCTCGGTCGGCTCAGCGCGGCCCGCGGCAGCGCCGTCACCCTCGTCGTGATCGCCCTCTTCGGGGTCGGATCGTTCTCGCTCCTGCTCCTCGCGACCACCTATCCGGTGCTGCTGCTGGCCCAGGTGCTCTACGCCGTAGTGGGCGTCGGCTTTCAGAGCACCGGCCTGGTCCTGCTCGGTCGAACGAGCAGGGGCGGAGTCGGCGCGGGCGCCAGCGCATACACGGCCGTGACGCAGGTCGGGACCGTCCTCGGAGCAGTGCTGCCGCTGATGGTCGAGGGCTACTCGTCCGGGATCTTCGTCATCGCGACCGTCCTGGTGGCGCTGGCCGGGATGCTGGCCGTCGCGCTGCGGGCGGTCGGCGGACGCTGGTGACGGCATCCGATCGCGCCAGCACACCGGCGACTCTTGCGCACCGGATGCTGACTTTCTCGCGAAGCGCTGAATCAGACCGATGCACGCGTCTCAGCCGTAGTTGCGCACCCCCGCCCGGCCCTTCCGCGCTCATGACACCATCGGATGATGACCGAGACGCCGCCCGCCCCCGCCTCGACACCGGTGAAGAAGCGCCTCACGGCCGCCCGTCTCGCCCTGATCGCCGGCCTCGTCCTCGCCGTCGCCGGCCTGGCCGCGCTCGCACTCGTGCCTCTGCAGTACGCGAACATCGACCGTCAGGGCTTCGACTACGTCTGCAGCGTCAGCCTCGGCGGTGTCCCGCCCGAAGCGGGAGAGCTCGTCCGCGGCTTCTGGTCGTGGTGGCCGCTCGGCGCAGCCTGTGAATGGAAGCTCCTCAACGGCACGACGGTCGTCGACCTCCCCGACTGGTCGACGACCGCCGTCGCGATCGTGGGCGCCGTCCTGCTCGTCGTCGGAGCGGCGCTCGCGATCGCGTCGCCGTTCCTCCGCCGCCGGAGCGCTCCGGCCGGGACCGCCTAGCGGTCGAAGAGGTTCCCGAGGTCGCCGAGACCCGGCAGCTGGAAGTCCGAGCCGAACTCGGACACCTGCTCCCCCAGCCCGGACACGTGCTCGCCCGCGCCGGAGACGAACTCGCCCGCGCCGCCCGTGATGTCGCCGAAGTCACCCAGGTCCCCGAATCCGCCGGCCAGGTTCTCGAAGTCCACGCCGAGACCGGACGCCTGCGCGAGCAGAGGACCGGCGACGCTGCTGATCACGGCACCGCCTGCGACCGCCGCGAGCAGTCCGCCCGCCGCGCCGAGCCCGATGCCCGCCGCCGCTCCGACGCCCGCGCCCGCGAGCGTACCGCGCGTCCCCGGCTTCGAGAACATCTTCCTGAGGAATCCCGGGTTGTTCGCCTCTCCCCGCGTCGCCGCACGCGCCAGGTCGTCGGGGGCGGAGGACCGCGGCTGCTCGTTCGCGGGCAGCTCGTCGCGGAGCCGGGCCTCGACCTGGGTGCGCTGCGCCGGCGTCAGCTTCGCGAACGCGTCGCGGTGGACCTGCTCGAGCTGCTCCGGGTCGGCGGTGCGGAGGAGGTAGTCGTAGCGCGCGATCGCCGCGCGGTCCTCCTGCGTGACCACAGGCTGCTGCCCGGGCCGGGCGTCCTGGGGTCGCGCGGAGGGGCGCTGCGGCGAGCCGTACTGCTGGGGCGGCTGAGCCTGCCCGCTCCGCGAGTCGCCCGTCACCTTGTCGGCGGCGGTGCGCACCAGGTCGCGCCAATCGGTCGTCCCGCTCGAGGACGACCCCGAGCCGCTCTTCGAATCGAGCGCCTTCGACGCCATGCCGAGAACGCGCTTGAACATGCTCACAGAGAACCTTCCGTCGAGTACCAGCCTCGATCATGTCGAGTCAGCCTGAACGAAGGCCCGCGGGACGCCCTCAGAAGGCCGTGAGCGGTCGGGCGGTGGGCGTCGCTCCAATATGTCCTCTCCGGCCTCGCCTGATCGAGGAGCTCGCGCACGCACCGCGGGCGGAGGACGGCCCGCCACATCCAGCCGAGGAAGGGGGTCTCGAATTCCGACAGCGACCGCCTGCGGACGGCCGCCATGCGACCGGCTATCGCGAGCAGCGCGCTGAATCCCGCGAGTCGGCTTTTCGCGAACGCGTTCCGCTGAACGGAGAGGCTCAGGACGAGGACGGCCGAGAACCCGCGAAGGAGCTCCTCGGTCGTGCGTCCCTGCCGCCGAGGAGTCCCCACCCGGGCAGGACCATCGAGGGCTCGGACCGTCGTCGCCTCGACGAGCAGAGCTCGGAGTGCTGGGCGGGGGGGGCAGACCCTGGCGTCAGACGGAGCGACGGCGGCGGTCGTCCGATGGACTGATCCCGATTGCGGATCCTGGTGCCCCTGGAGGGACTCGAACCCCCAACCTGCTCCTTAGGACGGAGTCGCTCTTCCATTGAGCTACAGAGGCTGGCCGAGCCAGTGTACCCGCCGGGCCCCGCCGCCCGCGAAGCGCCGACCGGCCCCCACCACAGCGCTCGCGAAGCGCGCCTCGGCCCTCCCCGCGCCGACCGAGCGGCACCCGCCTCTTGACACAGCCTCGCGGAGCCTCCATGGTTAGTTACAACACCAACCAACCACCCAACCCAGCACCGAAGGAGCCCGCGTGGACGACTCCCGCCCGCTCTTCCTGCAGATCGCCGAGCAGATCGAGAACGACATCATCGACGGCGCGCTGCCGGAGGAGTCGCAGGTCCCGTCGACCAACGAGTTCGCCGCGTTCCACCGCATCAATCCGGCCACCGCCGGCAAGGGCGTGAACCTGCTCGTCGACGACGGGGTGCTCTACAAGAAGAGGGGGATCGGCATGTTCGTCGCCGAGGGGGCGCGCGACCGGCTGGTCGAGAAGCGCCGCACGCAGTTCCGCGACCAGTTCGTCGCTCCGCTGCTCGCCGAGGCCGCCAAGCTCGGCCTCAGCACCGAGCAGCTCGCCGACATGATCACAGAAGGGGGATCGCGATGAGCGCGGTCATCGAGGTCCACGACCTCACCAAGCACTACGGACGCATGCGCGCCGTCGACGGCATCGGCTTCGCGCTGGAGGAGAACCGCATCCACGGCCTCCTCGGCCGCAACGGCGCGGGCAAGACGACGCTGATGTCGCTGCTCACCGGCCAGGAGTTCGCCAGCTCGGGCGAGATCCGCGTCTTCGGGCAGTCGCCGGTGGAGAACGCCGCCGTCCTCTCCCGCACCTGCTTCATCAAGGAGAGCCAGAAGTACCCGGACGACTTCAAGGTGAAGCACGTCCTGCGCAGCGCCCCCTGGTTCTTCGACGGCTGGGACGAGGCGTTCGCCCGCGAGCTCGTCGAGGACTTCCGCCTCCCGGTCGACCGCAAGATCAAGAAGCTCTCCCGCGGACAGCTCTCGGCGATCGGAGTGATCGTCGGCCTGGCCTCCCGCGCCCCGCTCACGTTCTTCGACGAGCCGTACCTGGGGCTGGACGCCGTCGCCCGGCAGCTGTTCTACGACCGCCTCCTCCAGGACTTCGCCGAGCACCCGCGCACGGTCGTCCTCTCCACCCACCTCATCGACGAGGTCAGCAGTCTGCTCGAGCACGTCCTCGTCATCGATCAGGGCCGCCTCGTCGTGGACAGCGACGCGGAGGAGCTGCGGGGTGCCGCGGCGACGGTCATCGGACCCCGGCAGGCCGTCGAGTCGTTCACCGCCGGCCGCGAGGTCATCGCCCGCTCCGCTCTCGGCAGCCGCGCCTCGGCCACGCTCCCCCGGCTCGACGACGCGGGCCGCGCCTCCGCCGCCCGCCACGGGCTCGAGCTCGAGTCCGTCCCCCTCCAGCAGCTCGTCGTCCAGCTCACCACCGGGAAGGCCTCGGAATGACCGCCCTCACCGGCGCCCCCGCGCGCCACGACACCGCCGCCGGCCGCCTCGGCAGCATCGTCCGCCTGCACTTCGCGAACCCCGCCACCATCCTCTACACGCCGCTGATCATCACGGCCGTCATCCTGGCGGGCAACCTGGTCGTCTGGTGGCTGATCCTCCGCGGGCTCGACTCCGGCGAGCGCCTCGAGGCGCAGGAGGGGATGACCTACTCCGGCGCGTCCTTCTTCCTCTTCGTCTACATGATGGTCGTGGCCGTCCAGTCGGTGAACGTCACCTTCGGCCTCGCCCTCGGCTACGGCGCCACCCGCCGCGACTTCTCCCTCGGCACGGCCCTCACCTTCGTCGCCCTCTCGGTCTTCTACACCGGCGTCTTCGTGGTCCTCGGGATCGTGGAGCGGGCTACCGACGGCTGGGGCTTCGGCGGCAGCTTCTTCCGCTCGATCTACTTCGGCGGGGACTCCGTGGGCGAGCAGGCCGTCGCGGTGCTCTGCGCCCTGCTCTTCTTCTTCTTCATCGGAGCGGCGACGGCGGCGGTCTACGTGCGCTGGCGCCAGCGCGGGATGCTGCTCTTCTTCGGGATCCTCGGCGCCCTCCTGCTGGCCGTGATCACCCTCCTCACCCTCACCGAGAACTGGCCCGCCGTCGGCTCCTTCTTCGGCAGCGTCGGATACGCGGGCGGCTACGCCCTCTCGCTCATCCCGACCGCGATCGCCGGAGTCGCGGGCTGGGCGATCCTCCGCCGCGCCACCCCGCGCAGCAGCTGACACCACCGCCACCGATCCGAGAGGACCGACCATGACCGCCCCCGCCCGCCGCTCCGCCTCCCCGCGGAGGATCCTCTCCGTCCTGAGGCTCCACCTCGCCCACCCCGGGACGGTCCTCGGCTGGCCGCTGCTCGTCCTGCTCGCCGTCCTCGCCGGCAACCTCGTGATCTGGTGGCTCGTCCTCCGCGGGATCGGGGCCGAGCGGGGCGGCGGCGACTCGGGCATCCTGCTCGTGGTGCCGGGGATGCTGATCGTCGTCTTCCTCTTCATCGGCTCCATCCAGGCCACGACCGCCACCTTCGGGCTGGCGCTGAGCTACGGAGCGACCCGGCGCGACCACGTCCTCGGCAGCGCCCTCGCCTTCGCGGCACTGTCCGTGCTCTGGTCCGCGATCGTCGTGGCCCTCGGGGCGATCGAGGAGGCGACCAGGGGCTGGTGGCTGGGCGGCGCGCTCTTCCTCGCCTCTCCCCTCGACGGCCCGTGGCTCGAGCGCTTCGTCGTCCTGCTCTGCTCGCTCCTCGCCGCCTTCGCCCTCGGCGGAGCAGCGGGCGCGGTCTTCCTCCGCTGGCGGGAGCGCGGAGTGACGGCCTTCCTCCTCGTCCTCGGAGCGGCGGCACTCGCGGTGGTCGTCGTCGTCGCTCTCGCCGGCGGCCGGCCGGTCGTGGTGGACGTCCTCGAGAGCGCGGGCACCGCCGGAGCCGCCGCTCTGCTCCTCGTCCCCGCCGCGCTCCTGACGGCGGTCGGCTCGCTGGTCCTCCGCCGGGCGACGCCGCGCGCCTGACCCCCTCCGGAGCCGGGCCTGCAAGGCCCTTCCGCCCCGGGCGTCCGGATGCCAGCGTGGGCACATGGCCGACTCCCCCGCTCCGTCCCTCCTGCCCGTCCCCGAGCACAGCTGGATCGCCCGACCCGCCGACGCCGAGCTGACGCAGGACACTCTCGACACCGTCGACGCCTGGTGGCGCGCCGCGAACTACCTCGCGGTCGGGCAGATCTACCTGCTCGCGAACCCGCTCCTGAAGACCCCGCTGAGCCGGGAGGACATCAAGCCCCGCCTGCTCGGCCACTGGGGCACCACCCCCGGCCTCAACCTGATCTACGCGCACCTGAACCGCGCGATCCGCGAGCGCCGCCAGCCGACCCTCTACATCACCGGTCCCGGCCACGGCGGACCGGGCGTGGTCGCCAACGCCTACCTCGACGGCACCTACAGCGAGATCTACTCCCACATCGACGAGTCGGAGGAGGGGCTGCGCCGCCTCTTCCGCCAGTTCAGCTTCCCCGGGGGCATCCCCAGCCACGCCGCCCCCGAGACTCCGGGCAGCATCCACGAGGGCGGAGAGCTCGGGTACGCGCTGAGCCACGCGTACGGAGCGGCCTTCGACAACCCGGACCTCCTGGTCGCGGCGGTCGTCGGCGACGGCGAGGCTGAAACCGGCCCGCTCGCCACCAGCTGGCACTCCAACAAGTTCGTGAACCCGCTCACCGACGGCGTCGTCCTGCCGATCCTGCACCTCAACGGCTGGAAGATCGCGAACCCGACCGTCCTCGCCCGCATCCCGCAGGAGGAGCTCGACAGCCTCCTCCGCGGGTACGGCCACGAGCCGTTCCTCGTCGAGGGCGGCTTCGACGGCGAGGACCCGATGCGCGTGCACGAGCGGTTCGCCGACGTCCTGGACACGGTGCTCGACCGCATCGCGGCGATCAAGGAGCGCGCCGCCGCCGGCGACCTCTCACGCCCGGCCTGGCCGATGATCGTGCTGAAGACCCCGAAGGGCTGGACCTGCCCGACCGAGATCGACGGCGTCCAGGTGGAGGGCACCTACCGCTCGCACCAGGTCCCGCTGCCCAACGCCCGCGACACCGAGGCGCACACCCGCCTCCTCGAGGACTGGCTCCGCTCCTACCGGCCCGAGGAGCTCTTCACCGAGGAGGGCGGCGTGGTCGACCGCGTCCGCTCGCTGGCCCCCGAGGGCGAGCTGCGGATGAGCGCGACCCCGCACGCGAACGGCGGGCTGCTGCGGCAGACTCTCGACCTGCCCGACTTCCGCCGCTACGAGGTCGTCGTGGAGCAGCCGGGTGGCACCGTCGCGGAGGCGACGAAGGTGCTCGGCGAATGGCTCGCCGACGTCATCCGCGCCAACCCGACCAACTTCCGCCTCTTCGGGCCGGACGAGGTCGCGAGCAACCGGCTGCAGTCCGTCTACGCCGCCACCGACAAGCAGTGGGACGCCGAGCTCAGCCCCCTCGACGACCACCTGGCTCGCGCCGGGCGGGTCATGGAGGTGCTCTCGGAGCACCAGTGCCAGGGCTGGCTGGAGGGCTACCTGCTCACCGGCCGCCACGGGCTCTTCACCTGCTATGAGGCGTTCATCCACATCATCGACTCGATGTTCAACCAGCACGCGAAGTGGCTGGACGGCACCCGCGACATCGAGTGGCGCCGCCCGATCGCGAGCCTCAACTACCTGCTCTCGAGCCACGTCTGGCGCCAGGACCACAACGGCTTCAGCCACCAGGACCCGGGCTTCATCGACCACGTCGTCAACAAGAAGCCCGAGGTCGTGCGCGTCTACCTGCCCTTCGACGCGAACACGCTCCTCTCGACCTACGACCACTGCCTCCGGAGCGTCGACTACGTCAACGTGGTCGTCGCCGGGAAGCAGCCCTCGCCCCAGTGGCTCACGATGGCGGAGGCGGTCGCCCACTGCACGCGCGGACTCGGCATCCTGGAGTGGGCGAGCAGCGAGCGGCAGGGCGAGTCCCCGGACGTCGTGCTCGCCTGCGCGGGCGACGTGCCGACCCTCGAGACCCTCGCGGCGGTGAGCATCCTCCGCGAGACGCTGCCGGACCTCGCGATCCGCACGGTCAACGTGGTCGATCTGATGCGCCTGATGTCGGAGTCGGAGCACCCGCACGGCCTCTCCGACCGCGAGTTCGATGCGGTCTTCACCCCCGACCGCCCGATCGTGTTCGCGTACCACGGCTATCCGTGGCTCATCCACCGACTGACCTACAAGCGGACCGGCCACGGCAACCTGCACGTGCGCGGGTACAAGGAGAACGGCACCACCACCACTCCGTTCGACATGGTGATGCTCAACGACCTCGACCGCTACTCGCTGGTGATCGACGTCATCGACCGGACCCCCGGCCTCGGCGCCCGCGCCGCCGGTCTCCGCCAGGAGATGCAGGACGCCCGCATCCGCGCCCGCGCCTACACCCGCGAGCACGGCGAGGACATCCCCGAGGTCGCGAACTGGACCTGGGCCGGCGAGCGCTCCGGCAACGCCAGCCAGAGCACCGGCAACGACAACGAATAGCGCCGGGTCGCGCACCACGCCCTCCACTGACGGGTCGCGGTCGTGTCGCTGGCAAGGCGGAGGAGGAAGCGATACCGGCGGTATCGCGCCCGACGACAACGCCGCCAGCGGCGCGACCGCGGCCCGTCAGGCGGCGGGAGCCAGGTAGTCGTCCCAGTCGGGCTGCATCCGCTCCGCGCCGCGCACGAGCCAGGAGCCGGCGCGCGGCATCCGGGGGACGGTGCGCAGACGCCATCCCATCTCGTGCGGGGTGCGGTCGCTCTTGACGTTGTTGCAGCGCTGGCAGCAGGCGACGAGGTTCTCCCACGTGTCCCGGCCCCCGCGCGACTTGGGCTGGATGTGGTCGATCGTCGCCGCGTGCTGACCGCAGTAGCCGCAGCGGTGGTTGTCCCGGCGGAGCACGCCCCGGCGCGACACCGGCACGCTCCGGCCGCTCGGGATGCGCACGTAGCGTGTCAGCACGATCACCGAGGGCCGCACGTGGTCACCGTGCGCGCTGTGCACCGGATTGCCCTCGTCCGCGGCGATCACGGTCGCCTTCTCCGTCATCAGCAGGACCAGGGCCCGCTTGAAAGACACCACCGCGAGCGGCTCGTAGCCGGCGTTGAGAACCAGAGTGCGCATCAGTGACCTCCGTGCTGTCGCACGCCGTCGCGCGAAGGCGCCGCGACCACGAGCAAGGGCGCCGTCGTGATGACGGCGCCCTGCGAGGCCGCGGCGGAGTACCGCGCGATGACGTGGAGTCGTATCCGCGTGTCGGAGGAGTGCACCGCCGCGGTGAGGACCCGCGCGCGTATCGAATCGGCCGGCCGCACGCGCGAGCGCAGCCCCACGCTGTGGCGCCCGCTCCGCTCGGCCATCCCGGCACTCCGTCCCTCGACGAATCGATCCGCTCGCCACGCGAGCGGACTGGGGTTCAGGTTAACCCTTCACGCCCGGAACACCAGGGGTCGGTCCGGATTCGTCACGCGGCGTTCACACGGCGGGACGACGAGAGCCCGCCCCCTCCAGGAGGGGACGGGGTCTCGAGCGGATCGACCGGATCAGCCGTTGATTCGCACGATCCGGTAGTCGGAGGTCCACAGCGGCTGCACGCGGACGCTCGCACCCTCGTAGGGTGCGTGCAGGATGTTGCCGTTGCCGGCGTAGAAGCCGTCGTGGCCGTCCATGATGACGAGGTCGCCGGGCTGCGCGTCGGCGAGCGAGACGGGGGTGCCCATGGCGCCCTGGCCCGCGGCCGAGTGCGGCATCGAGATGCCGTACTGCGCGAAGACGTACATCACGAAGCCGGAGCAGTCGAAGCCGCTCGGGTCGGCTCCGCCGAAGACGTAGGGCACGCCCTGGTACTGCATCGCCGTGTCGAACACCGCCGAGAGGCTGTAGCTGGTGGTCGGGGCGGCGGCCGCGATCTCGCTGGCCGAGGCGCCGGCGTAGGAGTTGAACTCCTCGGCGGTCTCGGCGCGCGCCTCCGCGACGTCGCTCGTGTCGACAACGGGCTCGGCGACCACGACGGGCTCGGGCTCCGGTGCGGGCGGCGGGGGCGCTGCCTCGGCCGAGAAGCCGTCTCGGGCGATCGCGGCCTGCACCACTCCGCCGTCGACGGCGACGGTCTGCGCGGAGCCCTGGCGGAGGAGGTCGGCTCGCGATGCCGCGAACAGGCCGTCGTCCTGGCTGCCCGGAGTGAAGGCGTAGGCGGGGAGCGCCATGGTCGCGACCAGCGCGCCGGCGAAGCCGACCATCGCGACCTTGCCGACGACACGGCCCCGGCGCTTGCGCGGGGTCCCGGCCGGCGACGGCACGAAGTCGGTGATGTCCGCGCGGCGGGCAGGAGCTGCGGGAACGGCGCGACGGGAGACGGGTGCGTCCCCGTGGATCCGGGCGCGGATGACCGGGGGCCGGTTCTCGAAGTTCGCGTCGCCGGAGCGGTCGGGGTGGTTGGAGCGGAACCGGTCGGGTGAGCCGGCGTCCTCGTTCGGGGTGAGGGGGTTCTGGGGCAAGGGGGAGATCCTCCGACGTCCCCTCAGCCCAGGCAGCTGTCCCGTCTCATGCACGAAGCATCGGTGTGCACAGGATCCGAGACGGGTGTGGGGGCGTCGGATCCCGCGCCCTGAGACCGAGGCTCGGCCGCAGGGCTCCACAGAGCGTAAGCGACCGTTACCGATTTGTCACCTTCTCGGCGGGAAGAGACCGCTCTCCCGTTCGCCTCCGGTCACCGGATGCGGTAAGGGACCGTACGGGCCACTCCCAGGGAGGCGGGGGTCAGACGACGAGGAAGATGTGCGCCGCGACCTCGTTGGGCAGCTCGATGCCCGCCTCGGCTCCGTCGATGCGCGCGAGCACGTAGCCGTTGAGGGCCGAGAACTCGCCCTCGGCACCGGGCACGACCCCGGCCTGCTTGAGCTGGAGGAGGAGCTCCGGATCGACCTGCGCCGGCTCGCCGAGGCGACGGACGACGCCGCGGCGGGGCTCGCTCGACCCGGCGACGAAGCGCGGCAGGCTGATGACGCCGTCGGCGAAGCGGGAGGCGGGGGTGTCGCCGAGCTCGTCCAGGCCCGGGATCGGGTTGCCGTAGGGCGACTCCGTCGGGTGGTCGAGCATCTCGAGAAGGCGGCGCTCGACCTGCTCGCTCATCACGTGCTCCCAGCGGCAGGCCTCCTCGTGCACGAACTCCCAGTCGAGCTTGATGACGTCGTGGAGGAGCCGCTCGGCGAGGCGGTGCTTGCGCATGACGTGGATCGCCTTGCGGCGGCCGTCGGAGGTGAGCTCGAGGTGGCGGTCGCCCGAGACGACGACGAGGCCGTCGCGCTCCATGCGACCGACGGTCTGCGACACGGTCGGCCCGGAGTGGCTGAGCCGCTCCGAGATGCGCGCGCGCAGCGGGATGATGTTCTCCTCCTCGAGCTCGAGGATGGTGCGCAGGTACATCTCGGTGGTGTCGATCAGATCCGTCATCTCAGCCTTCCCGTCTCGGCGCGCTCCACCCTAGTGGTCGCCACGACGCAGCATCGGCGCTGCGGCGCGACGCAGGCCTCCGTCGCTCGGAGGAGGGGTGCGGGCCGGGAACCCTAGTATTAACGCATGCCGGACCTCACCATTCCTCGCGAGCTGCTCCCCCACGACGGACGGTTCGGCTGCGGCCCGTCCAAGGTGCGGCACGACCAGCTCGCCCACCTCGCGACACAGGGCGCGCACCTCCTCGGGACCTCGCACCGCCAGGCGCCCGTCAAGGACCTCGTCGGGCGCGTGCGGGAGCACCTCGCCACGCTGTTCCGCATCCCCGAGGGCTACGAGGTCCTGCTGGGCAACGGCGGCTCGACCGCCTTCTGGGACGCCGCGGCCTTCTCCCTCATCGAGCGCCGCGCCGAGAACCTCACGTTCGGCGAGTTCGGCCAGAAGTTCGCGGCCGCCGCCTCCGCGCCGTTCCTCGAGCCGGCCCACGTCGTCTCCGCCCCCGCGGGGTCCCGGAGCGAGGTCGAGATCGTCGAGGGGATCGACGTGTACGCGTGGCCCCACAACGAGACGAGCACCGGAGTGATGGCCTCCGTCCGCCGGGTCCGCGGCGACGAGGGCGCGCTCACCGTCATCGACGCCACCAGCGCGGCGGGCGGCATCGACGTCGACATCGCCGAGGCCGACGTCTACTACTTCGCCCCGCAGAAGAACTTCGCCTCCGACGGCGGACTCTGGTTCGGCCTCTTCTCCCCCGCCGCGATCGAGCGGATCGAGCGCATCGCGGCGAGCGGCCGCTACATCCCCGAGTTCCTCAGCCTCAAGAATGCCGTCGACAACTCGCGCCTGAACCAGACGCTGAACACTCCGGCGCTCTCGACCCTCCTGCTGATGGAGTCGCAGCTCGAGTGGATGAACGCCTCGGGCGGCCTGGCCTGGGCGTCGGCGCGCACGGCCGAGTCCTCCTCCGCGATCTACGACTGGGCCGAGGCCTCGAGCCTCGCCACCCCGTTCGTCGAGGTGCCCGAGCACCGCTCCCAGGTCGTCGCGACCGTCGACTTCGACGCCTCCGTCGATGCCGCTCTCGTCGCGAAGATCCTCCGCGCGAACGGGATCGTCGACACGGAGCCGTACCGCAAGCTCGGCCGCAACCAGCTGCGCGTGGCGACGTTCGTCGCGATCGAGCCGGACGACGTCCGCTCGCTGCTCGGCTGCATCGACCACGTCCTCGAGCGCCTGGCGGTCTGAGGCACGCCATGCGGCTTTGGCTGCGCGAGGAGGAGCGGCGGCCCGCGCCGCCGCCCTACGCGAGCGACGACGCGACGGCTCTGCTGGTCGGGTGCGTCGTCTGGGCGGTCGCGCTCGTGGCCGTGCTCGTGGCGACGGCCGTCGGAGCCGTCATCGAGCCGGTCGTCCTGTCGACCGTCGTGATCGGACTGGTCCTCGGCACGATCGGGCTGTTCTACAGCCGCAACCGACGCTAGACCGCGTCGGTCTCCATCCGGAGTCCGGTGCCGTCGGCCTCGGGCTCGAGACGGACGCGCAGGCCGGTGAACTCGCCGAGGCGCTCGACGTGGGTGCCGCCGCACGCGATCGCGGCGTCCCCCGCGGGGAGGGTGCAGCGCCATGTCCGCCGCGTGCTGAGGAGGTCGTCATCGCGCTCGATGAACACTTCCGCGTCCGAGGCGATCCACTCGGCGAGGAGGGCGTTCACCCGCTCCTGCACCTCGAGGATCTCCGCCAGCAGGCGGGCGGTGTCCATCCCGCTGCGTCGGAGGGACTTGCCGAGGCGGTAGACGTCGGTGGAGCCGGACTCGCGGATCCGCGAGGTCTGGATCGCCGCCTGGTCGAAGTCCGGGTTGCCCAGGGCGTCGGTGCGCGCCGGCTTCGACCAGAACGAGGCCAGAGCGGCGTTGAGGGCGAGGGAGGCGAGGTGGCAGGCGGTGTGCCCGCGGGAGAACTCGTGCCGGTGGTCCGCGTCGACCTCGACGTCGACCTCGTCGTCCACGTGGAGTGAGGAGGCGTCGTCGACGATGTGGACGACGACGAAGCTCCACTCCGGAGTGCCGAGCCGCGCCGGGAGCCGCTCGCCGACGTGCAGCTCGCCGCCCTGCCACGCCCCGATGCGGCAGTCGATGAGGGGATGCCGCTCCCCCGCCACGGCCAGCGCGCCGCGGTCGGGCCCCTGGTCGGGCCAGGTCGGGTCGACGGGGTGAGCGGAGGTCGCATCGAGGACGACCGCCCAGCGGCCGTCCTCCAGCCGGCCCACGTGCTGCACGCGCCCGGAGGAGCGCACGGCGCCGCCGGGATAGGCGATGCGGGTATCGGAGTCGATGCTCATCGGGCGGCGCCGGACCGGATCAGCGGCGACGGCGACGGCGACGGGTGGTCGGGGCGGGAGCGGGTTCGGGCTCGACGTCGTCGGAGTCCTCGTCGTCGGAGTCGTCGTCCGGGTCGTCGTCGTCGGAGTCGTCCGAGTCCTCGTCGTCCGAGTCGTCGCCGTCGGAATCGTCGTCCGAGTCGTCGTCGTCGTCGACCGGATCGTCGTCGTCGCCCGCGTCCTCGTCCTCGTCGGAGTCGTCGTCCGAGTCGTCGTCGAGGTCGTCTTCCTCGGCGTCCTCGAGCTCGTCGTCGTCCGCGTCCTCGACCTCCTCGCCGAGCGCGTCCTGCGCGGTCTGGTAGTCGGCGAGACGCACGGACCACGGCACCCAGTCCGGAGCGAGGACCGCGCCCTCGCCCGGCAGCAGCTCGACCTCCAGGACGTTCACGTCCTCGGTCTCGTCGATCCGGGACAGCGTCGCCGTCCACAGCCAACCCGGGTAGCCGCGCATGAGGTTCGCGAACTGCAGCGACACGACGTGCTCGCCCTGCGCCAGAGTCGTGACCAGCTCGCCGATCGTCCCCTCGGGGGCGATCTCGGCGAGCGCGGCGCGAGCGACATCGAGAGACCCCGCGAGCACGGCGTCCGCCTCGTAGACGGGCTCGGGAGCCTCGTCCGCGGCGGCCTCGTCCGCCTCCCCCGGGGAAGCGTCGTCGTCGGCTGACGTCGCGTCCGCCGCCGGTGCGCCATCGGCGTCGGAAGGTTCGTCCATGACGAGGGCGGAATCCTCAGCAGAAGTCGCATCCTCAGCAGGAGCCGCATCCTCAGCAGAAGCCGCATCCTCAGCAGAAGCCGCATCCTCAGCAGAAGCCGCATCCTCAGCAGGAGCCGCATCCTCAGCAGGAGCCGCATCCTCAGCAGGAGCCGCATCCTCAGCAGGAGCCGCATCCTCAGCAGGAGCCGCATCCTCAGCAGGAGCCGCATCCTCAGCAGGAGCCGGCACTGCAGCAGAAGCAGTGCCCGAGCCGGAGACTCCCGCCTCCGCGGCGACGTCGTCGGCCGGAGGAGTCTCCTCCGCAGAGGCGGAGTCCTCGCCAGAAGCCTCGGTCACCGGGAGGGCCGCGTCGCTCTCACCCTCGCCGGAGGGAGCCTCGTCGACAGGAGCCGCCTGGTCAGCGTCGGTCTCCTCGTCGGCTCCGCGCGCGTCCTCAGCGGAGGAGTCAGAATCGGCGGGAGTCGCGTCGGGCTCGGCGCCGGAGACGCCCTCTCCCGAGGACTGCTCCACGCGAGCGTCCTCCGTGGTCGGAGCGGCGACGGTCTCCTCGACCGGGCCCTGCTCGTCGGTCGTGCCGTCGGCGTCAGGCATCCAGCTCGTCCGCAACCCGGCGCAGGAGCGCCGCGATCGTGCGCCCGTGCGCCTTGTCGGGGTAGCGGCCGCGCTTGAGCCCGGCGCCGATCCCGTCGAGCAGCTTGACCGTGTCCTCCACGATCACGGACATGTCGTCCGCGGACTTCCGGTTGAGCTTCACCAGGCTCGGCGGAGCGTCGAGGACGCGCGCCGAGAGCGCCTGCGCCCCGCGCTTGCCGTCGGCGATGCCGAACTCGAGGCGGGTGCCGGCCTTGACCGCGGTCCCGGAGGGCAGCGCGGAAGCGTGCAGGAAGACCTCCTGGCCGTCATCAGTGCTGATGAAGCCGAAGCCCTTCTCCTCGTCGTAGAACTTGACCTTGCCGGTAGGCATGCAGACCCCTCCTGGAAATGAAGCAGCCATCAGTTTAGTCGACCGGGGCCGCTCTATCCTTGACGGGTGAAGCCACAGGAGCCGGCGGGCGTCGGACGCGCGGAGCGCACGCTCGCCTACATGTTCATCGCGATCATCGTCGTGACGGTCCTCGCGTTCCTCGCGATCCTGGTCGCCCCCGCGCTCGGGATCCGCGAGTACGCCGGCCCGTTCTGGCAGTTCGTCTTCGCCGTGCCGCTGGTGGGCCTGCCCATCGCGTTCCTCATGATGATCACGATGCTCATCGTGGGGGTCCGGCGCCGCCGCGCGCAGTCCTGATCGGACGCGGTCTCCTCCTGCCGCACCGCCTTTCGTCAGGCGTTCCCCGCCGCCGAGCCGGCACCGAGCGCCTGGACAACCGACTCCCAGACTCCGTGCAGCCGACGGCCAGATACTGTCCTGCATGGACGGACCCCGCATTCTCATCGTCGACGACGAGCCCAACATCAGAGACCTGCTCACCACAAGCCTCCGCTTCGCCGGCTTCGCCGTGCGTGCGGTCGGCAACGGGGCCCAGGCCATCTCGGCAGTCCTCGAGGAGGAGCCGGACCTGATCATCCTCGACGTGATGCTCCCCGACATGAACGGGTTCGGCGTGACCAAGCGCCTCCGCTCGGCCGGGTACACCTCCCCCATCCTCTTCCTCACGGCGAAGGACGACACCGAGGACAAGATCACGGGCCTCACCGTCGGCGGTGACGACTACGTCACGAAGCCGTTCAGCCTCGACGAGATCGTCGCGCGCATCAAGGCGATCCTCCGCCGCACCATGCACGCCGAGGAGGACGCGGTCATCCGGGCCGGCGAGCTGACGATGGACCAGGACACGCACGAGGTCCTCGTCGGCGACGAGCCGGTGGAGCTCAGCCCCACCGAGTTCAAGCTGCTCCGCTACCTGATGCTCAACCCGAACCGGGTGCTCAGCAAGGCGCAGATCCTCGACCACGTCTGGGAGTACGACTTCAACGGCGATGCGGGCATCGTCGAGTCCTACATCTCGTACCTGCGACGTAAGCTCGACACGCATTCGGAGGAATCGCTCATCCAGACCAAGCGAGGATTCGGATACATGCTGAAGGTCGCGAAGGCCTAGCCTCCGCCACCTCGGCGCCACCTCCCGCCGGAGGCGCGGCGCCCGCCGATCCCGAGGGAGTTCCACCGCCATGCACCAGGGTCTGGCCGAGCGGTGGAACTCCATCTCGTTGCGCACCAAGATCACCGCGGTCACGGTCCTCCTGCTCACGCTGGGACTCCTCGTCTCCGGGATCGGGACGATGACGATGCTGAAGCCGCAGCTCGTCGCCCAGCTCGACGCGCAGCTGGCCGACCAGGTCCAGCGGACGGCGAGCGACCTCTCCGTCAACGACCTCGCCGCGATCGACGAGTCCAAGGCCGACTTCGGCGCCGTCTACGACCAGTACGGCACGCTCGACAACACGAACGCGTCCGGCGCGGCCGACCCCGCCTTCCCGCAGACCTTCACCCTCGAGCAGGCGCTGCAGGGCGGCGACAAGCCGATGGAGATCTGGAGCTCCAACGGCAAGGTCGAGTACCACGTCATGTCGACGGTGTTCACGAGGGGCACCGAGTACCAGACGCTCCTGCTCGCGGTGTCGACCCGCAGCGTCGACGTCATCATGACGACGTACCTCACGATCTTCCTCGGCTTCGGAGTCGCGATCGTCGTGATCGGCGCACTCCTCACCCGCCTGCTGGTCACCACCACCTTCGCCCCGCTGCGCGAGGTCGAGCAGACCGCCGCCGCCATCGCCGACGGCGACTTCAGCCAGCGCCTGGACGGGACGACACCCAACACCGAGGTCGGACGCCTCAACCGCTCCCTGAACGCGATGCTCGGGCGGATCGACTCCGCCTTCCGCGACCGCGCCCGCACGATCGACCAGATGCGCCGCTTCGTCGGCGACGCCAGCCACGAGCTGCGCACCCCGCTGGTCTCCGTCCGCGGCTACGCCGAGCTGTACCGGATGGGCGCTCTGCAGACGCCCGAGGCCGTCGGCCAGGCGATGGAGCGCATCGAGAAGGAGGCGATCCGGATGGGCGGCCTGGTCGAGGACCTCCTCGAGCTCGCCCGCCTCGACGAGACGAAGCCTCTCGCACTCGCGCCCGTCGATCTGATGCCGCTCGCCCGCGACGCCGCGATGGACGCGATGGCCTCCTGGCCCGACCGCGACTTCGGCGTCGAGACCCGCGACGACACCCCCGTGGAGACGCCCGCGCTCGAGCCCGACGAGGCCGGCGCCTCCGCCACTCAGACCATGGAGCTGACGAACCCCGGGCTCACCGGCCCGATCGCCGCGGCAGGAGCGAGGCTCGCCCGATTCCGCCGGCGTCCGCGCCGGGTCAACGCCGAGGAGATCGCCGCCGGCACCGCCACCGCCCCCGAGGAGCCGGGCGTGCCCGCGATGGTGATGGCGGAGGAGAACAAGATCCGCCAGGTCCTGACGAACCTGATCGGCAACGCCGTCCGCTACACGCCCGAGGACACTCCGATCGAGATCGGCGTCGCCGTCGACCGCTCCCGCCGCCTCGCCCTGCTGGAGGTCATCGACCACGGCGAGGGCATCCCGCCGCAGATCCGCGAGAAGATCTTCCAGCGCTTCTGGCGCGCGGACACGTCGCGGACCCGCGAGACCGGCGGCAGCGGCCTCGGACTGGCGATCGTGTCCTCGATCGTCGCCGCGCACAAGGGCCGCGTGGACGTCGTCGAGACGCCGGGCGGAGGCGCGACCTTCCGCGTCGCGCTGCCGCTGCTCACGGTCGGCCAGAACGGCGAGACCTCCCCCGCCTCGGTCTGATCCGCACCGCCGCCCGTCTCCCATCGGGGGGCTCTTCGGCCCGAGCTCTCCCGTCGACGTCCGCGAGCGGCACAGATCGATCCGCTCGAGCGACCGTGACCTCGCCGACCAGGCCCGCACGGCCGCGCACGGCTCACTCTCTCCTCTTGGGGACCAACGGGCGGCGAGCCCGCCCAGACCGCTGGAGATGAGACCCGACGCTCGACGGATGCCGCGTCACCGGATCCTGCGGCATCGCCGTCCGCATCCGTTCGGCCGAAGACATCTCCGCCCTGACCCCGGACGTCGCGACCCGCACCGGCGCACTCCACGCGCTTCTGGTGCCGGTGTCCGCTGAGGAGACCGAGGCGGCGCGGAGGGCGGTGCCACCGCAGGAGGACCGCCGTTGTGGTCGCGGGGCCGGTCCACGACCGCCTGCCGGCGGGGTCCCCCGCTGCTCGCTCAGATGCCTCCGGAAACGCCGAAGGCGGCTCCCCCGGAGGGAAACCGCCTTCTGCGTGGTGGGGGGACGGACTAGAAGTCCATGCCTCCGGTGGGGTCGCCGCCCGCGGCGACCGGGTTCTTCTCGGGCTTGTCGGCGACGACGGCCTCCGTGGTGAGGAAGAGACCGGCGATCGACGCCGCGTTCTGCAGAGCGGAGCGCGTGACCTTGACCGGGTCGATGATGCCCGCGGCGATGAGGTCGACGTACTCGCCGGTCGCGGCGTTGAGGCCGTGTCCGGTGGGCAGCTCGCGGACCTTCGCAGCGACGACGCCGGGCTCCATGCCCGCGTTGAGGGCGATCTGCTTGAGCGGGGCGTCGATGGCGACCTTGACGATGTTCGCGCCGGTCGCCTCGTCTCCGACGAGCTCGAGCTTCTCGAAGGCGAGCTTGCCGGCCTGGATGAGGGCGACGCCACCACCGGCGACGATGCCCTCCTCGACGGCGGCCTTCGCGTTGCGGACGGCGTCCTCGATGCGGTGCTTGCGCTCCTTGAGCTCGACCTCGGTCGCCGCTCCGGCCTTGATGACCGCGACGCCGCCGGCGAGCTTCGCGAGGCGCTCCTGGAGCTTCTCGCGGTCGTAGTCGCTGTCGGTGTTCTCGATCTCGCCGCGGATCTGGGCGACGCGGCCGGCGATGGCCTCGGCGTCGCCGGCACCCTCGACGATCGTGGTCTCGTCCTTGGTGATGACGACCTTGCGGGCCGAGCCGAGCAGGTCGAGGGTGACGTTCTCGAGCTTGAGGCCGACCTCCTCGGAGATGACCTGGCCGCCGGTGAGGATCGCGATGTCCTGGAGCTGCGCCTTGCGACGGTCGCCGAAGCCGGGGGCCTTGACGGCGACCGACTTGAAGATGCCGCGGATCTTGTTGACGACCAGGGTCGCCAGCGCCTCGCCGTCGACGTCCTCGGCGATGATCAGCAGCTGCTTGCCCGCCTGGATCACCTTGTCGACGACCGGGAGCAGGTCCTTGATGTTCGAGACCTTGGAGTTGACGATGAGGATGTAGGGGTCCTCGAACACCGCCTCCTGGCGGTCGGGGTCGGTCACGAAGTACTGCGACAGGTAGCCCTTGTCGAAGCGCATGCCCTCGGTGAGCTCGAGCTCGGTGCCGAAGGTGTTCGACTCCTCGACGGTGACGACTCCCTCCTTGCCGACCTTGTCGATCGCCTCGGCGATGATCGCGCCGATCTCGGGGTCCGCGGCGGAGATGGAGGCGGTCGCCGCGATCTCCTCCTTGGTCTCGATCGCCTTCGCGCCGGCGATGAGCTCGGCGGTGACGGCCTTGACGGCCTTCTCGATGCCCTTCTTGAGGCTGATCGGGTCGGCGCCGGCCGCGACGTTGCGCAGGCCCTCGCGGACTAGCGCCTGAGCGAGGACGGTCGCGGTGGTGGTTCCGTCGCCGGCGACGTCGTCGGTCTTCTTGGCGACCTCCTTGACGAGCTCGGCGCCGATCTTCTCGTACGGCTCGTCGAGCTCGATCTCCTTGGCGATGGAGACGCCGTCGTTCGTGATGGTGGGAGCGCCCCACTTCTTCTCGAGGACGACGTTGCGGCCGCGCGGGCCGAGGGTCACCTTGACCGCGTCGGCCAGAGTGTTGAGTCCACGCTCGAGGCCGCGGCGGGCTTCTTCGTCAAAAGCAATGATCTTGGCCATGTGTGTTTCTCGTCCCTCCCGGACGTCGTGAAATGTCTGTGCTGGCACTCGACCGGAGCGAGTGCCAAGGTCGATTCTGGCACTCGCGGTGGACGAGTGCAAGCGACCGGCACGCGCTCCGACACGAAGGAGCCGCCGCCCGCACGAGGCGGACGACGGCTCCCGGGAGGCTCGGTGGTCAGGCCGGGCGGACCGATTCGGCCTGGGGGCCCTTCGACCCCGTGCCGACCTCGAACGCGACCTGCTGCCCCTCCTCGAGGACCTTGTACCCCGACATGTCGATCGCGGAGTAGTGGACGAAGACGTCCTGTCCGCCGCCGTCGACCGTGATGAAGCCGTAGCCCTTCTCAGCGTTGAACCACTTGACGGTTCCGTTCGCCATCTCTGTACTCCCCAGTGCTGTGATGCCCGCGGCACGAGCGATGTGCTGGTGCCTGGTCAGGAATACTAATCCGGCTATCGGCCCCGGGAGGGGCTGGAAAGGGCCTCGCGGGGAAGAGTTGCCCGGGATTCAACACGGAGGAAACGTGCCCGTAACAGAGGGCCCCGATCAGCCCTGCTCGGAGGCGTAATCGGCCCCCAGGACCACGACGACGGAGCCCGTCTCGACGAAGTCCTGCGATAGCAGGACGGTCCCCGTTCCGAGCGAGTCGACGAGACCGAGGGCCGCTCCCTCGAGCGCTGGGTCGGTGTAGTAGACGGTCGTGGCGGCGATGTCCTCGGTGTTCGCGTTCGCGACGGTCGGGACGCTCCATCCGGCCGTCGTCAGGGCGTCGCCGGCGCTGGCGGCGAGTCCGACGGTGGCGGTGCCGTTGAGGACGGCGACGGCGAGATCGGGATCGAGCGTCGCGGCTGCGGTCGGGGTCGCCTCCGCGGTCGCGGTCGGCGGAGTGAAGACATCCGTGAACTGCACCCGGTCGTCGATGACCAGCAGCCCGATGAAGCCGAGCAGGACGATGACTCCGGTGGCGAGGGCGGCCCAGGCGAGGGCGACGGCGCGGGCGTGAGGGGCCGGCGGCCGGCGGTGGGCGCCGACGCGCGCCTCCGTCGCCGGGACCTCGTCGAAGCGGTCTCTCGGGTGCGTGTTCGACATCGGGGGTACGGCCGGCCTTCCGTTGGTGGACTCGAGCAGCTCGTCTACTCGAGGCGCCCGAGGCGTCGCGAGGCGCGGGCGCCGGCGCGCTGGTCGCGGATGCGCTGCAGCCGCGTGACGAGCATCGGGTCGTGCGCGAGGGCGGCCGGAGAGGCGAGCACCGCGCTGAGCACCTGATAGTAGCGGGCGGCCGACAGTCCGAACTGGGAGCGGATCGCGTCGTCCTTGTCCCCGGAGCGGGCCGTCCACTCGCGCTCGAAGGCGAGCACCCGCAACTCGCGCTCGGACAGACCGGTGCCCGGTCTCGGGTCCGTCGTCCTGCTCATCCGTCCAGGGTAGGCAGGCCCACGGCCGCCGCCGGGGAGGCGCTCCGAACACCTCGTGACCGTGTCGCGGCATGGAGGCGGGGAGTCTCCTCCACAGCCCGCGGAGGCGGAATGGAGCCGTCGCCCCGGGGGTTGGACCAGGTGGAGGGGCGCGACCGCCCCCGTACACTGACGAGGATTCCGAGGGAGACCCATGTCGTCGTATTCCGTGAACAAGTCCGACGCCGAGTGGCGCGAGGAGCTCGACCGCGACCAGTACGCGGTCCTGCGCGAAGCGGCCACCGAGCGCCCGTGGACCGGCGAGCTGCTCGACGAGCACCGCTCCGGCCTCTACACCTGTGCCGCCTGCAGCGCCGAGCTCTTCAAGAGCGGCACCAAGTTCGACTCCGGCTGCGGCTGGCCGAGCTTCTACGAGTCCGTGAACCCGGACGCGGTCCAGCTGATCGAGGACAGCACCCTCGGCATGGTCCGCACCGAGGTCCGCTGCGCGAACTGCGGATCTCACCTGGGACACGTCTTCCCCGACGGCTTCGGCACGCCCACCGGCGACCGCTACTGCATGAACTCGATCGCCCTGAACTTCCAGGCCGAGGGCGAGTGACCGTGTCCTCCTCCCCCGTGCTCGAGGCCGTCCTCGCGCGCCGATCGCGCTCGAAGGTGACGCCGGAGGCTCCGGGGCACGACGAGATCGCGGCGTTCGTCTCGGCGGCGTCGCGTCTCGCCGATCACAGCTCGCTGCGCCCGTGGCGGGTCATCGAGATCCGCGGCGCCGCCCGCGACCGGGTCGGCCGCAGCTTCGCGGTCGCCTCGGGGGCGAAGAAGGACCCGCGGAAGTACATCGAGAAGACGCACCGCGCCTCCCTGCTGCTGGCCGTCGTGGTCAGCGTCAAGAAGTCGAGGGTGCCGGCCTGGGAGCAGGAGGCCGTCGCCTCGGGTGTCGCCCACCTCCTGAGCCTGCTGCTCGACGAGGCGGGCTGGGGTGTCTTCTGGCGCACCGGCTCCTACACGCGCGACAAGGCCGTGCGGAAGGCGCATCGCCTCGAGAAGGGCGAGGAGCTGCTCGGCTGGCTCTACGTCGGCCGTCCCGACGGGAAGATCGGCGGCCCCAAGCGTCCCGCTCCCGCCGAGCGGCACCTCAGCATCCTCGAACCGTGAGACGCGGCGGGCCCCGATCCGGGCGGATCCGGGGCCCGCGATAGGGTGGCCGGGCGCGCGAGCGCACCTGCCGACGTGGCGCAATTGGTAGCGCACCCGACTTGTAATCGGGCGGTTACGGGTTCAAGTCCCGTCGTCGGCTCAGGAGAGAAGAAGGCCCCGACCGCTGTATGCGGTCGGGGCCTTCTGCATGCGCGGGGCTCGTGCGCGTCCGGGGCTCAGCCCGCGGCGGCCGGAGTCGGCTCGGAGGAGGCCGGAGCCTCGGTGGAGACCGGGGCGTCGCCGGGAGCCGGGGTCTCGGTCGACGCGGGGGCCTCGGTCGAGGCGGGCGTGTCGCTCGGCGCCGGAGTCTCGGAGGAGGTGGGCGCGGGAGTCGCCGACGAGTAGGAGTCGGCGGCGGCCGAGAGCACGAAGGAGCTGAAGGCGTCCGGGTCGGTCAGCGAGCCCGAGTACGCCTCGCCGTTGACCAGGACGGTCGGGGTGCCTGTGACCGCGGGCACGTCCGTGCCGGGCAGCGGACCCGAGGTGGCGCGCTCGGTCGCGGCGCGGACCCAGCTCACGAAGCTCTGGTCGTCGATGCAGGTGTTCACGGCCGCCGTGTCCTCGACGCCGGCCTGCGAGGCGTAGTCCTTCAACTGATCGTCCGAGAGTCCGTCGGTCCCCTCCGCCGGCTGGTTGGCGAACAGCAGGGAGTTGAAGTCGAAGAACGAGTCGGGCGAGCGGTCCGCGACGCACGCGGCGGCGTTGGCCGAGCGCTCCGAGTACTTGGTGCCGTTGGAGCGGGTCGTGAGGATGGCGATCGGGTGGATCTCGACCGTCGCGGCACCGCTGGTCACCCACTCCTTGATCTGGTCGCCGTTGGTCTTCTCGAACTGGCCGCAGTAGGGGCAGAGGTAGTCGAGGTAGACCCGGATGTCGACCGTGCCGGCCGAGGTGTCGAGCGCGCTGGGGGTGGGCGTCCCGTCGGCGGCGACGGCGCCGCTCGTCTGCGCGACCATGTTCTCGCCGATGACGACACCGTCGCTCGCCATGTTCGCCGGGCCCGGACCCGCGGGGCGGATGCTCGAGGTGACGGCGAAGACCACGATCACGACGACCGCGATCACGACGGCGGCGAGCCCGCCCTGCAGGGCGAAGCGGCTCACGCGGTCGCGGCGCTTCTGCTGCTCGCGCAGGCGGCGCGCCTTCTCTCGGGCGGCCTCTCGTCGCTGGTTCTTCGAGAGACGGTCGTTGGCTCCGCCGGTGGTCATGACAAGAACGCTCCGAATGAGAGAGGGGGAAGAAGGGGGTCGCCGGGCGCGACTCGCCGGAATCCTACGCGCGAGCCCTGGGAAACCTCCAAACGACGGATACGCGGTGCCCGACCGACGACTGTCGGCCCCGTGGCATACTGTGACGGTTGGTCGGAGTCGCCCACGCGATGATGACCATCACTTCCATTCACTCGGATCGTCCGGCACGTACCTGCCGGTGAAGGAGCAAGAACAATGGCGTCCGTAACTTTCGACCACGCGTCCCGCGTCTACCCCGGGGCCACTCGCGCCTCCGTCGACAAGCTCAACCTCGAGGTGGGCGACGGCGAGTTCCTCGTCCTCGTCGGCCCCTCCGGCTGCGGCAAGTCCACCTCCCTGCGCATGCTCGCCGGCCTCGAAGAGGTCAACGAGGGCCGGATCCTCATCGGTGACCGCAACGTCACGGACGTTCCGCCGAAGGACCGCGACATCGCGATGGTCTTCCAGAACTACGCGCTGTACCCGCACATGTCGGTCGCCGAGAACATGGGCTTCGCGCTCAAGATCGCCGGCGTCAACAAGGACGAGCGCGCCGCGCGGGTCCTCGAGGCCGCGAAGATGCTCGACCTCGAGCCCTACCTGAACCGCAAGCCGAAGGCGCTCTCCGGTGGCCAGCGCCAGCGCGTCGCGATGGGCCGCGCCATCGTCCGCAAGCCCCAGGTCTTCCTCATGGACGAGCCGCTGTCGAACCTCGACGCCAAGCTCCGCGTGTCCACCCGCACCCAGATCGGCACGCTGCAGCGCCGCCTGGGCATCACCACGGTCTACGTCACCCACGACCAGACCGAGGCGCTCACCATGGGCGACCGCATCGCGGTCCTCAAGGACGGCCTCCTCCAGCAGGTCGGCTCGCCCCGCGACCTGTACGAGAACCCGAACAACGTCTTCGTGGCCGGCTTCATCGGCTCGCCCGCGATGAACCTGTTCCACGCGGACGTCACCGACGGCGGCGTCAAGTTCGGCGACACCGTCCTCCCGATCGCCCGCGAGGCGCTCGCGAAGACGAGCCAGAAGGTCGTCACGCTCGGCGTGCGCCCCGAGGACGTCACCGTCTCGACCCAGCCCGGCGGACTGCCGATCGAGGTCGACCTCATCGAGGAGCTCGGCTCGGACGGCTACCTCTACGGCCACACCGAGGTCGAGGGCCGCCGCACCGACATCGTCGCGCGCGTCGACGGCCGCGTGCACCCCACCGCGGGCGACCGCGTGTACGTGACCGCGAACCACCGCGTGCACGTCTTCGACGCGGAGTCGGGCGAGCGCCTCTCCTGAGCATCCTCCTGCACCGCACGCTGCCGCCGTCCCCCCCAGGGCGGCGGCAGCGTCGTCTGCGGCTCCCCCACCGTCCGACACGCGACACGAACGGCGCACCATGTCCGGCTCCCTGAACATCACCTCGGCCACCGTCGACCCGGCCCTGCTCGACCTGCCGTGGAACCTGCGGCTCGACGACTGGCCCGACGAGTACATCGCCGCCCTGCCGAAGGGCATCTCGCGGCACACGGTCCGCTTCGCCCACCTCTCCGGTCACGTCGTCGCCGTCAAGGAGACGACCGCCGAGATGTCGCGGCGCGAGTACGAGATGCTGAAGACGCTGCAGCGCCTCGACGTGCCGTGCGTGGTTCCGGGCGCGGTGATCACGAACCGCACCGACGACGAGGGCGAGGCCCTGCCCGCCGTGCTGGTCACCCGTCACCTCAAGTTCTCGCTCCCCTACCGGGCGCTCTTCTCGCAGACGCTGCGGCCGGACACGGCGACCCGTCTGGTCGACGCGCTGGCGCTCCTCCTGGTCCGCCTGCACGTGATCGGCTTCTTCTGGGGCGACGTGTCCCTTTCGAACACTCTCTTCCGGCGCGATGCCGGCGCCTTCGCCGCCTACCTGGTCGATGCGGAGACCGGGCAGCTCTACTCGGGCGGCCTCTCGAACGGCCAGCGCGAGAACGATCTGGAGATCGCCCGCGTCAACATCGCCGGCGAGCTGCTCGACCTCGAGGCCGGCGGTCGCGTCGACGACGACCTCGACCCGATCACGGTCTCCGACGGCATCGTCGCGGCGTACCGCAGCCTCTGGAAGGAGCTGACCGGTGCCGAGTCGTTCGCGACGTCGGAGCGCTGGCGGATCAACGACCGCGTGAACCGGCTGAACGAGCTGGGCTTCGACATCGAGGAGCTCGCGATCAAGACCGACGAGGCCGGGTCGACGGTGCGCATCCAGCCGAAGGTGGTCGACGCCGGCCACCACCAGCGGCGGCTGCTCCGTCTCACCGGGCTGGACGCGCAGGAGAACCAGGCGCGACGCCTGCTCAACGACCTCGACTCGTACACGGCGACCTACGACAAGCAGGGCCTGGACGAGGAGATGGTGGCGCACGAGTGGCTGGCGCAGGTGTTCGAGCCGGTCATCCGCTCGATCCCCCGTGATCTCAAGGGCCGCCTGGAGCCGGCCGAGATGTTCCACCAGCTGCTCGAGCACCGCTGGTTCATGTCGCAGCAGCAGGCGCGCGACGTCCCCCTGGCGGAGGCGGTCACCGCCTACGTGAACGACATCCTGCGTCACCGCCGCGACGAGGCGACGGTCATCGCTCCTCCCACCGAGGCGCTGACCCTCCCGAACCTCGTCCTCGACGAGTCCGGCGACGCCGAGCTCACCGACGAGGACGCCGACGTCGACTGGACGAAGAACGTCTGACCCCCCCCCCACCACCGCAAGAGGGCCCGCGCTGTCAGCACGGGCCCTCTTCGCATCCCCCCGGCTCGCTCGCCGTAGGCGGCGCCCCTCTATCCGCTCGCCGCAGGCGGCGCCTCTGACATCCAGACCCGTAGCGCGGGTGCCGGCGCGGGGAGCTGCAAGGCGGAGGAGGAAGCGATACCGGCGGTATCGCGCCCGACGACAACGCCGCAGATCGCCGTGCCGGCGCCCGCGCTACTCGGAGGCGGAGCGGAGTTTGGAGATCTCGTAGAGCGCGACCGACGCCGCGATCCCGGCGTTGAGGGATTCGGTGGCGGAGCTGATCGGGATGGAGACGACGGCGTCGCACTGCTCGGTGACGAGGCGGGAGAGGCCCTTGCCCTCGCTGCCGACGACGACGAGGAGCGGCCGGTCGGCGAGTTCCAGGCCGGGCAGCATCACGTCGCCGTCGCCGTCGAGTCCGATGACGAAGACGCCTGCGCGCTTGAAGTCCTTGATCATGGCGGTGAGGTTGGACGCCATCGCGACGGGGATGCGTGCGGCGGCTCCGGCGGAGGTCTTCCAGGCGGCGGAGTTGAGGCCCACGGAGCGGCGCTGCGGGACGATGACGCCCTGTCCGCCGAACGCGGCGACGGAGCGGATGATCGCTCCGAGGTTGCGCGGGTCGGTGATGCCGTCGAGGGCGACGAGGAGGGGGACCGCTCCGCGGGAGACGCTGCGCTCGAGCAGGTCGCTCGGGTGGGCGTACTCGTAGGGCGGCACCTTCAGCACGAGGCCCTGGTGCACGGAGTCGGGGCCGGCGAGGCGGTCGAGCTCCGGGCGCATGACCTCGAGCACGGGAAGGCCGCGGGCGGTGGCGATCTTGAGCGCCTCCTTGACCCGGTCGTCCATCTCGATGCGGGTCGCGAGGTAGAGGGTGGTGGCCGGGATGCTGGCGCGCAGCGCCTCGAGGACCGAGTTCCGGCCCGTCACCATCTCGAAGTCGTCGCCGCTCTTGGGCTTGCGCGACGGAGCGGGGCGCCCCTGTCCGCGGGCGGCCGCGGAGAGGGCTCCGCCGGGGCGGCCCTTGCCGCCTGCGGCGACGAAGCGCTCGCGCGCGAGCTTCGCCTTGCCTGCGGGGTGGTAGGGCCGGTCCTCGGCCTTGGGCGTGGGCTTCTTGCCCTCGAGGGCCTGACGGCCCTGACCGCCGGAACCGACGGCCTTGCCCTTGCTCTTCTTTCGGACCGCTCCGGGGCGGCCGGGCTTATTCGCCATCGAGACTCCAATGCGCACCCGTCTGGGTGTCTTCGATCGTGATTCCCGCCGCGGCGAGATCGGTTCGGATGCGGTCGGCGCTCGCCCAGTCGCGCTGCTCGCGCGCGGTCTGGCGTTCGGCGACCAGGCGGTCGACCAGCACGCTGAGCGCGCGGTACGAGGGTTCGTCGTCGGAGCGCGCCCACTCGGGCGCCTCCGGGTCGATGCCGAGCACGGCCGCCATCGCGAGCACCTGGCTGCGCAGGGCCGAGACGGAGCCGAGGTCCTCGGCGTCGAGGGCGGCGTTGCCGGCGCGCACTGTCTCGTGCAGGACGCCGATGGCCTGCGGGACGGACAGGTCGTCGTCCATCGCCTCGGCGAACTCCTCCGGAACCACCGGCTCGCCGAGCGCGGCGAACCGCGTGCCGTCGAGGCGGCGGCGGGAGCGCTCGAGGAAGCCCTCGATCCGCTCCAGCGCCGCTTCGGCCTCCTCGAGGGCCCCGTCGTGGAACTCGAGGGTGGAGCGGTAGTGGGCCGAGCCGAGGTAGTAGCGGACGACGAGCGGGCGGGCCGCCTCGAGCAGCTCGGAGGCGAACACCGAGTTGCCGAGCGACTTGCTCATCTTCTGGCCGATGACGGACACGAGGCCGTTGTGCAGCCAGTAGCTGGCGAAGGCGTGGCCGGCGGCGCTGGACTGGGCGAGCTCGTTCTCGTGGTGGGGGAAGCGCAGGTCGAGCCCGCCGCCGTGGATGTCGAACTGGGTGCCGAGGTACTTCGTCGACATCGCGGAGCACTCGATGTGCCAGCCGGGGCGCCCGGCGCCCCACGGCGAGGCCCAGGCGGCCGACTCGGGCTCCTCCGGCTTGGCGCCCTTCCAGAGAGCGAAGTCGTGCGGGTCGCGCTTGCCGCGCGGGTCGGCGTCGGTCGCCGCCTCCATGCTCTCGAGGCGCTGGTGGGTGAGCGAGCCGTAGTCCGGCCAGGACCGCGTGTCGAAGTAGACGTCGCCGGAGTCGTCGGGCGCCGGGTAGGCGTGACCGCGCTCGATCAGGGTCTGGATGAGGGTGATCATCTCGGCGATGCTCGCGGTCGCGCGCGGCTCGTAGGTCGGCGGGAGGATGCCGAGGGCCGTGTACGCGGCGGTGAACTCGAGCTCGACGCGGTAGGCGAGCGCCCACCACTGCTCGAACGGCGCACCCTCGGGCACCCGACGCCGCGCGTCCTCGGCGATGGCGAGGATCTTGTCGTCGATGTCGGTGACGTTGCGCACCAGGGTGACCTGGAAGCCGCGGTACGCCAGCCAGCGGCGCAGCTGGTCGTAGGCGAGGGCGGAGCGCAGGTGCCCGATGTGGGGCGAGGACTGAACGGTGGGTCCGCAGACGTACATCCCGACCTCGTTCTCGCGGAGGGGGACGAAATCGACGAGGGCCTGGGCCTTCGAGTCATGCAGTCGCAGAGTCACGCGGGCGAGTTTACCGGGCGGACCGCTCCCGGCCGGGTCGGCGGCTCCGCCCGGGGACTACCGGGTGACAGCGGGGGTGGGGAGGACGAGTGCCGTCGCGGTCGCGGCGACCCCCTCGCCCCGGCCGGTGAAGCCCAGCGCGTCCGAGGTGGTGGCGGCGACGCTGACCGGTGCGCCGAGCAGCTCCGAGAGCAGCCTCTGCGCCTCCTCGCGCCGCGGCGAGAACTTCGGGCGGTTGCCGATGAGCTGCACCGAGACGTTGCCGATGGCGAAGCCGGCGGCCTCCACCAGCTCGCGGGTCGCGCGGAGGAAGACCTCGCCGTGGGCGTCCGCGAAGCGCGGGTCGGCCGTGCCGAAGCGGGAGCCGATGTCGCCGAGACCCGCCGCCGCCAGGAGCGCGTCGCAGATCGCGTGGGCGACCGGGTCGCCGTCGCTGTGCCCGGACAGGCCCCGCTCGCCCGGCCAGTGCAGCCCGGCGAGCCAGAGCGGCGACGCGTCGTCGAAGGCGTGCACGTCCGTGCCGATGCCGACGCGCGGCACGACGACGACGGGCGGCGGTGCGAGCACCTGCTCGGCGCGGGCCAGGTCCCAGGGGGTGGTGATCTTGAAGGCGAGCGGGTCGCCGGCGACGACGATCGAGGGGCCGCCGCGCGAGGCGAGGAGCGCCGCGTCGTCGGTGAAGTCCTCCTCCGCCGAGGCGTAGGCCTCGTCGAGGAGCGCGCGCGGGAAGCCCTGCGGCGTCTGCACCGCGGCGAGCTCGGAGCGGTCCACCGTGCCGAGGATCCCGCCGTCGGCGCGGATGCGCTTGATCGTGTCGGTGACCGGCAGACCCGGGATCACTCCACCGCGCGTCTCCCGGACCGCCGCGATCACCCGCTCGAACTGGTCGACTGGCGTGAGGGCGCGGGCGGCGTCGTGCACGAGCACCGTCTCGACGGCCGGGCCGAGCGCCCGGAGCCCCCGAGCGACCGACTCCTGGCGGCTGGCGCCTCCGGCGACGACGCTGACGGAGCCGTCCGGGGCGCCGGCGGCGTGCGCGAGAGCGGCCGTCTCCTCGAGGAGGGCGGCGGGAGCCACGACGACGATCTGGACCGGCTCCGCGAGCAGCAGCACCGTGCGCAGGCTGCGCTCGAGGATCGTCCGCCCCGCGCAGTCGACGTAGGCCTTGGGGCGCTCGCGGCCGAGCCTCGTGCCGCTGCCGGCGGCGACGACGACGACGGCCGCGGTCGGCGCGCCGGCCGGACCGTTCAGGATGCGAGGACCTCGTCGAGGAGCACGGAGGCGGCGTCCTCGTCGGTCTTCTCGGCCAGGGCGAGCTCGGAGACGAGGATCTGGCGGGCCTTGGCGAGCATGCTCTTCTCCCCCGCTGAGAGGCCGCGGTCGCGGTCGCGGCGGGTGAGGTCGCGGACGACCTCGGAGACCTTGACGACGTCGCCGGACCCGAGCTTCTCGAGGTTGGCCTTGTAGCGGCGCGACCAGTTGGTCGGCTCCTCGACGACCTCGGCGCGCAGGACCTCGAACACGCGCTCGACGCCCTCGCGGCCGATGACGTCGCGGACGCCGACCAGGTCGACGTTGTCGGCGGGCACCTCGATGACGAGGTCGCCCTGCGCGACGCGGAGCTTCAGGTACGTCTTCTCCTGGCCCTTGATCGTCCGGGTCTTCACCTCGGCGATCGTGGCGGCTCCGTGATGGGGGTAGACGACCGTCTCTCCGACCTCGAACTGCATGCGACGTCCTTTCAGCGGCGGAAAGATTACCATGCGCGCCGAGCGGGACGGGAGTCCGGACGGGCGGAGCCGCGGTGCTCGCTACGCTAGCCTGGTGTCGGCTCGTGCACAGTGAAGTCGCCCTGTCCGGGGCGAGCGGGGCCGACGATCTGGAGGTTCCTGTGAAGGCGCGTATCGCTGCATCCGTCGTTCTCGCGGTCGGCGTCGCCCTCGCTACCGCCGGCTGCAACCTCGTCGCCCCGCAGGCGACGCGCAAGATCTACGACCCGAGCGACGGAGTCGGCGCGACGATCGGCGATCTCGCCATCCGCAACGCGATGATCGTCTCGGACGACGGCGAGGCCGGCACCCTGATCGTGACGCTCGTGAACTCCACCGATGAGGCGCTGAGCGTCGAGGTGCAGTACGAGGGCTCCGCGGGCCGCAGCAGCGACACCGTCGACGCCGTCCCCGGCCGTACCGAGGTCCGCCCCGACAGCACCGAGGCCGTCCAGATGGACGACATCGACACCATCCCCGGCGGCCTGCTCCCCGTCTACTTCCAGTACGGCTCCGAGCAGGGCAAGGAGCTCCTCGTCCCCGTCCTGACGAACGCCCTCGAGGCCTACTCGACGCTGACCCCCGCGCCCTCCGCGACGCCGACCGTCACCCCGACGGCCGACCCCGCCCGGACCGCGCTCCCCACTCCGACCGCCGAGCCCGGCGTCGACGCTCCCACCGCGGAGTAGCCCCCTCCGCCCTCGAGGGCCGTCCACCCCGGCGGGCGGCCCTTCGTCGTCCCCGCAGGTCTCGATCCGCCGACTCCGTCGGCTACTCGACCACCATTCGCGCGACGTCCGGCTGCGCGCGTCTCGATACGCCGACTCCGCCGACCACTCGAGCACCACGCCCTGAGCGACGCCCCCGCCCGGCTCGTCGCACAGCGACGGCCCCACCCTCGACGGCTCGTCGCGCAGCGACGGCCCCACCCCGCGGCTCGTCGCGCAGCGACGGCCCCGCACTTCACCCCTCCAGCACAGGGTTGATCGCGGGTCCTGGCGGGGTGAGCTGCAAGGCGGAGGAGGGCGCGATACCAGCGGTATCGCAACCGACGACAACGCCGCAGATCGCCCCGCCAGGGCCCGCGATCAAGCGTCGAAGCGGTAGCCGAGGCCGCGGACAGTAACCAGGAGCACCGGCTCCTTCGGCGTCTTCTCGATCTTCGAGCGGATGCGCTTGACGTGGACGTCGAGGGTCTTCGTGTCGCCGAAGTAGTCGCTGCCCCAGACGCGGTCGATGAGCTGGCCGCGGGTGAGGACGCGGCCCGCGTTGCGGAGGAGCATCTCGAGGAGCTCGAACTCCTTGAGGGGCATCGGGGTCTCGACGCCGTCGACTTCGACCGTGTGGCGTTCGATGTCCATGCGGACGGGGCCGGCGACGACGATCCGCTCCTCGCCGGGCTCCTCGGTGCGGCGTCGGAGGACGGCGCGGATGCGGGCGAGCAGTTCGCGGGTGGAGTAGGGCTTGGTGACGTAGTCGTCCGCGCCGAGCTCCAGGCCGACGACGATGTCCACTTCGGAGTCCTTGGCGGTGACCATGATGATCGGGACGGAGGAGCGGGTGCGGATCTCGCGGCAGACCTCGGTGCCGGGCATGCCGGGCAGCATGAGGTCGAGGAGGATCAGGTCGTAGTCGCTCTCGTCGAAGGCGGCGACGGCGCGGTTGCCGTCCTCGGCGACGGTGACGTCGTAGCCCTCGCGTTCGAGCAGGTAGCTGAGGGGCTCGCTGAGGGCGCTCTCGTCCTCGACGAGCAGGATGCTGGTCACGCGTGTTCTCCTATCGGGGCGGTCGCCGCGAAGGGCGTCCGGGCGGGGTCGGCTTCGGGGAGCCGGATGGTGAAGGTGGAGCCGCGGCCGGGCTTGGACCAGACGCGGACGTCGCCGCCGTGGTTCTGCACGGCGTGCTTGACGATGCTGAGGCCGAGGCCGGTGCCGCCGGTGTGGCGGGAGCGGGCCTGGTCGACGCGGTAGAAGCGCTCGAACACCCGGTCGAGGTCCTCCTCCGGGATGCCGATGCCCTGGTCGGTGACGGCGATCTCGACGACTCCGCCGGTGGAGCGGACGCCGATGCCCACGCGGGAGCCGGCGGGCGAGTACTGGATGGCGTTGGCGAGGAGGTTGTGCAGCGCCGAGACGAGCATCTTCTCCTGCCCCACGACGTAGGCCTTCTTCATCCCGCCCTTGACCAGGGTGACGTCGTGCGACTCCGCCATGACGTGGGTGGTCTCGAGCGCCGCCGTGACGACGTCGTCGACGCGGATGATCTCGGCGGAGCCGGCGACGTCGGCGGCCTGGAGGCGGGAGAGCTCGATGATCTCGCGGGTGATCTTCGCGAGGCGGTGCGACTCCTGGGTCAGCCGGTGCGCGAAGCGGCGCACCTGCTGGGGGTCGTCGGCGGCGGAGTCGAGGGCCTCGGCGAGCAGGCCGACGGCGCCGATCGGGGTCTTCAGCTCGTGGGAGATGTTGGCGACGAAGTCCCGGCGGACGGCCTCGAGCCGGCGCGCCTCGGTGTGGTCCTCGGCGATGACGAGGACGTAGCGGGAGCCGAGGCGGGTCGCGTGGACGACGAGCGTCACGGCGGCGTCGGAGAGCGGGCTGGTCGCGAGCTCGAGGTCCTGGACGATGTCGTCGCCGAAGCGGCGGACGCGGTCGACGATGGCGGCGAGGTCGGGGTGGAGCAGCGTGTCCTGCGAGACCAGGCCGAGCGCGACGGCGCGGGTGGACGCCTTCAGCACGTTGTGCGACGGGTCGGTCACGAAGGCGGGCGAGCCGACGGCGTCGATGATCGCCTCGATCCCCTCGGGGAGCCCGACCGAGATCACGTCCTGCGCGATGCGGCCCTGGCGGGCGGCGAGCGTGAGCACGGTCGTCAGAAGGATCCCGATCGCGACACCGAGAACGAGCGACAGAACCACGATCAAGCCCGAATCCACGGACCCAGGCTAACCATCCACCGGGCGTCCCCCTACCGGACGCCCGTCGATCCTCCGGGGGTCGAGTACTGTTCAAACGCCCGGCACCGTCCGTTAACCTGCCGTGGTCATCATGACTGCGCCTGCGCCCACGGAGTGCAGTCGCAGCGGCGTGCGAGGTGCTCGCCGCAGATCCGGCGCCGTCGTCCGCGCGCGCCGTAGAGAGGGTCGAACACAGATGCGCGAAGTTTTCCAGCAGGAGCTGGCCGAGGTCCAGGAACGACTCGTCGAGATCTCCGGACTCGTCGAGATCGCCATCGAGAAGGCGACCCAGGCGTTCAACCACTCCGACGTCACCCTCGCGGAGGAGGTCATCGCGAGCGACGCGCGCATCGACGAGCTGGCCATCAGCCTCGACGAGCTCGCGATCGACATCCTCGCCCGGCAGAACCCGGTCGCCCGCGACCTGCGGATCGTCGTCTCGGCGCTGCGCATCAGCGCATCGCTCGAGCGGATGGGCGACATCGCCGAGCACATCGCCCAGCTCTCGCGCTACCGCTTCCCCGACAAGGTGGTCCCCAAGAGCCTGCGTCCGACGTTCGTCGAGATGGGCCGCCTCGACGTGGTCGTCGCGCACAAGCTGACCGACCTGCTCCGCTCGCAGGACCCGCGCATCGCGGAGGAGATACGCGACGAGGACGACAAGATCGACGAGCTGCACGTCAGCGTCTTCGACAAGGTGCTCAGCGAGGCGTGGAAGGGCCAGGCCGCCGACACCGTCGACGCGACCCTCGCCAGCCGCTACCACGAGCGCTTCGCCGACCACGCCGTGTCGATCGCCAAGAAGGTCCAGTACCTGATCTCGGGCGACTACTCCTAGTCGACACCTCGGGCTCCGGCCCGTCTCACCGTCCGGCCCGCAGGAACGAGCGTCTCCTGCGGGCCGGACGTGTCCGTGCGCTCCGCCTCCGGGGCTACGGGAACGGCCCGCCGGAGTCGAGGACTCGGGCGGGCCGTTCGCGCGTGCGGGGCGGTGCTACTTCTTGGCGCCCTGGGCGGCGACGGCGGCGGCACCGGCGGCCGCGGCCTCGGGGTCGAGGTAGCGCGCCTCGCCGATGGGCTCGAAGTCCTCGTTCAGCTCGTAGACGAGCGGGATCCCGGTCGGGATGTTGAGCTCCGCGATGTCCGAGTCCGAGATGCCGTCGAGGGTCTTCACCAGCGCGCGGAGGGAGTTGCCGTGCGCGGTGATCATGACGGTCTTGCCCGAGGCGAGGTCCGGCTTGATGTCGGACTCCCAGTACGGGAGCATCCGCTCGATCACGAGCTTCAGCGACTCGGTGCGGGGCAGGGCGTCGCCGAGGTCGGCGTAGCGCTCGTCGTGCGCCTGCGAGTACTGGTCGTCGTCGTCGAGCGGGGGCGGCGGCACGTCGAAGGAGCGGCGCCAGGTCTGGAACTGCTCGGGGCCGTACTCGGCGAGGGTCTGCGCCTTGTCCTTGCCCTGCAGGGCGCCGTAGTGGCGCTCGTTGAGGCGCCAGGAGCGCTTGACGTCGATCCACAGGCGGTCGGCGACCTCGAGGGCGATGTTGGCGGTCTGGATCGCACGCGTCTGGCGCGACGTGTAGACGATGTCGGGGTGCAGGCCCGCCTCGGTCAGCAGCTCGCCGGCGCGGGTGGCCTCCGCGACTCCCTGCTCGGTCAGGCGCACGTCGACCCAGCCGGTGAAGAGGTTCTTCTGGTTCCACTCGCTGTTGCCGTGGCGCACGAGGATGAGGGTGTAGGTCTCGGACATGCGTCCAGCTTAGAGGCGGCCCCCTCGCCCGCGGATACGCTGGAGAGCATGCCCATCGGAGCCGTCACCCGCGGAACGACGGGCACGAACCGCCTCCGCCGGGTCGACCGCCGGCTCGCCGAGCTGCCCGTCCTGCGCAGCACCGCCTCCCCGCTCGTCGTCGATCTCGGCTTCGGGGCGAGCGCGGTCACCACGCTCGAGCTGCACCGCCGGCTCGTCCGGGCCGCGCCCGACGTCGAGGTGCTCGGCCTCGAGATCGAGCCCGCACGGGTCGACACCGCTCGGCGCCAGCTCGCCCGGGTGAGGGAGGGCGGCACGCCGTTCCCCGCGGACGCGCGCGTGCGCTTCGAGCGCGGCGGCTTCGAGGTGCCCCTGCCCGCGGGGCGGCGGGCGGGCGTCATCCGCGCCTTCAACGTGCTCCGCCAGTACGACGAGGACGCGGCGGAGGGAGCCTGGGCGACGATGACGGACCGTCTGCAGCCCGACGGCGTCCTGGTCGAGGGCACCTGCGACGAGATCGGCCGCATCTGCACCTGGATCGAGGTCGGCCGGGAGGGCCCGCGCTCGCTGACCCTCTCGCTCCGGCTCGCGGCGATCCCCTCGCCGATGACGGCGGCCGAGCGCCTGCCGAAGGCCCTCATCCACCGCAACGTGCCCGGCGAGGGCGTGCACGCCTTCCTCTCCTCCCTCGAGCGGGCGTGGACGCTGAACGCCCCTCTCGCCGTCTACGGTCCGGGTCAGCGCTGGATCGCGGCGGTCCGGGACCTCCGGCCGGAGTGGCCGGTCCTCGGCGGGCCGCGGCGCTGGCGCCTGGGCGAGGTGACGGTCGCGTGGGAGGCGGTCGCCCCCTCCTCCTGAGCGCCCGACTGAGCACCGGACCTCCTGAGCCCTAGGCGAGCGGGGGCAGGGCGGCCCGCGCCTCGGCGGGAGCGGCGCCGGTCGCCGTGAGCAGGTCGACGACGAGCGGGCGGAGCAGGACGAGCACCGTCTTCTCGGCGAGGCGCGCCTCCGGGATCAGCCGCTGGGGGTCGAGCGTGGTCGCGAGCAGCACGAGGTCCTGACGCGCCAGGGCGAGCACCGACGGATCGGCGACCGCGCGGCCGAGCAGCGCGATGCCCGGGCCGAGGGCGGCGACCGCTCCGGCGAGCTCCGGCCGCGGGGCGCCGTCCCGGACGAGGAAGTCGGTGCGGCGCGCGACGATGCGCAGGTTGCGGGTCGCGAGGTCCAGCGCGGACAGCATCACGGCCTGGCGGGAGAGCTCGCCGCGGTGCCGGCGGACGAACGGCGAGATCCGGGCGAAACGGTCGCGGAGTCGAGCGCCGCGGTCCAGCCGTCGATGACCGGCTGCGTCCCGCGGATCCGCTCGAGGGCTGCGGTGGACGCCGAGGAGTCGCCCCGGCGGAGCGCCTCGGCCAGCTCCTCCACGGTCCGGCTGAGCGCGGTGAGGAGCCGGTGCGCCTCGGCCCGCGCTGTGCGCAGCGGCGGGCGGGGCACGATCGCCGTGCAGAGCAGCGCCGCGAGCCCGCCGATCAGGCCGTCGACGCTCCGGGTGAAGACGCCTCCGTCCGGCGCAGGGAGGACCATCACCAGCATCGCCTGGGTCCCGGCGGCCACGGCGAACCCCGGCGAGGGCGAGAGGGCCCGGCCGAGCGTGAAGACGATCGCGAGGACGACGGCGAGCTGCCAGACGCCGCTCCCCCACAGCAGGAGCAGGACCTCGCTGGCCGTGATGCCGATGAGCATCCCCGTCGCTGTCTCGGCCACCTGCTTGGGGCGGGTGTCGCGCGCGATGCCGAGGCTCGAGATCGTGGCCGTCAGCGCCAGCACCGGCGCGGGGTGCCCGAGGACGAAGTGCGCGGCGGAGTAGGCGAGGGTCGCCGCGAGCACGATCTGCAGCACGGCGGGGAGCGACGCCCCCGCGCGGGCGAGGGCGCGCGCGGGACTCAGCTCGGGGGTCCGGACGAGACCGCGCAGCCGCTCGGCCGCCCGGCCCCGCTCGGCGGGACGTGCGGCCACCACGGCGTGGCCTACCTGGTCGTCGCCCCGAGGCGGGGCAGGCGGGGCACTCCCGCCTCCGCTCCGGCTCCGGGCGGGACCACGACCTCCTGGGCCGCGGCCACGCGCGAGTCGCCGGCCAGCACGGTCAGCTCGAGGTCCACCGGGACGCTCCGCTTGACGACCGCGAGGGCGACCGGTCCGTCCTCGTAGTGCCAGGCGCTGGAGGTGACCGTGCCGACGTCGACCGGCTCGCCGCCCTTGAGCGCCGTGACGACGTCGCCGTGGGCGGGGAGGACCGAGTCGGAGCCGTCGAGCTGCAGCAGGACCAGGCGCCGGGGCGGGTGGCCGAGATTGTGCACCTTCGCCACCGTCTCCTGGCCCCGGTAGCAGCCCTTGGCGAGGTGCACGCTCGAGCGGAGGAGGTCGAGCTCGTGCGGGATGGACCGCTCGTCGACCTCGGTCGCGTGGCGCGGGCGCCAGGCGGCGATGCGCAGCGCCTCGAGGGCGTCGACTCCCGCGAGGGCCACTCCCACCCCGACGGCCGTCTCCGCGAGGGCCTCGAGGGCCGCTCGCGGGACCAGGACCTCGCGGAGCTCCCAGGAGCCCCCGGGGTGCTCTGTGGTCAGCGCGTACTGCCAGCCGCCCGGCTGGACCTGCGACCACGGGTCGCTCCAGACGACGGGCTCCTCGGCCAGTGACAGGGCGAGCGTCAGGGCCGGCCCGTCGCCGAGGGCGGCGAGGGTCGCGAAGTCGTCGGTGCGGTCGGCGACCTCGACGCGGAGCATGAAGCGCATCCGGTCGAGCCAGGCGGCCAGGCCGGCCGTCTCGTCGCGGTCGAGCAGGAGCCAGGCGGTCTCGCCGTCGTCGACGAGGCGGATGACGTGCTCGATCCGGCCGGTCGGGTCGAGCAGGAGCGTCTCGGCGGACGCGCCGGGAGCGAGGCGCGAGACGGCCTGGCTGGTGAGCGAGTCGATCCAGGTGAGGCGGTCCGGCCCCGTGACGGTCACGACGCCGCGGCCGGAGAGGTCGACGAGCGCGGTGCCCGCGGCGAGAGCGCGCTGCTCGCGGAAGGGCTCGCCGTAGTGGGCGGCGACGCCGGGCTCGGCGACGCTCGTCGTCGCGACGGCGCCCGGGGCGGCCAGGAGCGGGGAGGGCGCGTCAGTCGACACGGGCGAGCCGTCCGGAGGAGTGGGTCCGCAGGCCCTGGCCGAGCGCGGCGATGTCCCACGCCCAGAGCAGGTGGTCGTCGACCAGGCCGTAGAGGCGCGTGGCGGCGGCGTAGTCCTTCGCCGCGGCGGTGCGCATCACCGCGTCGGTCGCGAGGTCGATCCGCGGCCCCTTGACCTGACCGAGGTAGAGCTCGCTGACCCCGTCCGGGTGCACGAGCGAGACCTCGATGTCGAAGCCGCCGGCGGCGTTGCGCAGCGTCTCGACGGACTCCGCGTCGGGGAAGGCGGGTGCGCCGCGGCCGGGCAGCATTCCCGGGCCCGCGTCGGAGTCGGTCAGAGCGCGGCTGAGGCGCCAGTAGCCGGTCTCGGTGACCAGCGGCCGGGGCGCCTCCTCGGCGCCCTCCTCGATCAGCCACGTGTAGGAGTTGTAGTTGAGGTACGGGAGGCCGTCGTAGCTGAAGCTGATGCGATGGCCGAACTCGGCCTGGACGGAGTCGTCGCCGATCGTGTAGTCGATGACGCCCGAGCCCTCCCAGACGCCGAGCAGCCAGGACAGGGGGACGAGCTCGGGCGGCAGGCCCGACGGAAGCGAGATCACTCGGGCTCCGGCGGCGGCTAGCGCTGGCCGCGGTAGAGCTTGTAGACGACCACGCCGGAGACCCACGCGATGGCGAGGGAGGCGAGCCCGAGCAGACCGAGGTAGAAGAGTTCCAGGGCGAGAAGCATGCGCTCATCCTACCCGCCGCCTCCGACGCAGGGGCGGGGCGGACGCGGCCGCTCAGGCGGTGCGGATCCGGGCGCTCGGGACGGGAGGGCGCGACCGCTCAGGCGGGGAGGAGGAGGGCGATCCCGCTCGCGACCGCGACCACGGCCATCGCCCCGACGATGCTCGTCATCGCGCGGAGGAGGTACCCCTCGGCGCGGGCCACGGCGAGCTGCACCGCGAAGGTCGCGAGCACGCATCCGCCGAACGTCAGCGCGAGCCAGAGCTGCCGGGACTCCGGAGCGGCGATCGCCAGAGTCAGCACGGAGCCCGCGAGTGCGAGCGCCCAGACGACTCCGATGCCCACCCGATCCCTGCCCATCCGACAATTGTGCCCCAGGCGGACGCCCCTCCCGGCCCGCCGCTAGTATTGCGGGCAGACCAGTTCTGGAGGATCCGTGGCGCAGTTGTTGATACTGACCTCGGCGGGAGGCGCCGAGGTGCTCCCCGCACTGGGGCTCCTCAGCCACCGGACCCGGCAGATCCCCGCGGAGCCCGCCCAGCTCGTGAACGCCCCGAGCTGCGATCTGATCCTGGTCGATGCGCGGCAGGACCTCGCCAGCGCCAAGTCGCTCTGCAAGATCCTCACGACCACGGGCATCAACGTCCCCCTCATCCTGATTCTCACGGAGGGCGGGCTCACGGCCGTCTCGGCCGACTGGGGCGTCAACGACGTCATCCTCGACTCGGCCGGCCCCGCCGAGGTCGACGCCCGCATCCGCCTGGTGATCGGCCGGCTGGCGCAGGAGCAGTCGACCTCGCGCATCCAGGCCTCGGGCGTCGTGATCGACGAGGCAAGCTACTCCGCCAAGGTGCACGGGCGCCCGCTCGACCTCACCTTCAAGGAGTTCGAGCTCCTCCGCTTCTTCGCCACGCACCCCTCGCGCGTCTTCACCCGCGAGCAGCTGCTGAGCGAGGTCTGGGGCTACGACTACTTCGGCGGCACCCGCACGGTCGACGTGCACGTGCGGCGCCTCCGCGCGAAGCTCGGCGACCTGGAGTCGCTGATCGGCACGGTCCGCAACGTCGGATACCGCTTCAACGTGTACGAAGAGGACAATGAGCGAGTCGCTCAACCTGTCCGTTGAGGACCTGGCCGATCCCGCGGTGGCGGCCGGCCTCGAGCACCTGATCGGGCGCGCCGCCTGGTTCGACCATCAGCCCCCCTTCAGCGATCAGACCCTCGTCGACGCCCGGGCCGGCTCGCGCACCCTCCTCGTGGGGCTGCGCGCCGACGTGGTCGTGGCGGCGGCGATCCTCGGGCAGGGCGAGCTGGAGTTCGTCGTCGATCCGGAGTGGCGCGGGGTCGGCTTCGGCACCGCGACCCTCGAGCAGGTCCTCGCGAGCGGCCGGACGGGCCTGCTCGCCTGGGCGCACGGCGACCACCCCGCCGCCCGGGCCCTCGCGGCCTCCCACGGCTTCGCCCCGGTGCGCACCCTCCTGCACCTCGAGCTCGAGCCGCTCGCCGCCCCCGAGGTCCGCGTCCCCGAGGGCGTCGTCCTCTCGGACGCCCGCGACCTCGCTCCGGCCGAGTGGATCGCCCTGAACGCGCGGGTCTTCGCCGCGCACCCCGAGCAGGGGCGGATGACGGAGGAGGACCTGGCGGCCCGCCGCGCCGAGCCGTGGTTCGACGAGGGCGACTTCCTCCTGCTCCGCGACGCCGACGGCACGCTCCTCGGCTACGACTGGCTCAAGATCGAGCCCGGATCGACGACCGGCGAGATCTACGTCCTCGGGATCGCCCCCGAGGCGGCCGGACGGGGACTCGGCCGCACCCTGCTGAACGCCGGGCTCGCGCGGATGCTCGAGCGCGGCTGCACCACGGCCGACCTCTACGTCGAGGCCGAGAACCGGTCGGCGGTGGCGCTCTACCGCTCGCTCGGGTTCACGGACGCCTCCGTCGACGTGCAGTACCTGCAGCGCGCCGCGCCGCTGCGCTGAGCCGGCACTCCTCCACAGGGCCTCCCCCGGCCCCGTTCATCCGGCATTCACGAGCGGCGGCGCGGAGCGGACGGACGCGGTGCCAGGATGGTCGCATGGACGGCGACAACCTGCTTCTCGAAGACGGTCTCAGCGATGACCTCGACGACGACTTCGACGACGAGGAGGAGCACTCGGACCCGCTCCTCCCCGACAACCGCTACCTCGACCGGGAGCTGAGCTGGCTCGCGTTCAACCAGCGCGTGCTCGAGCTCGCGGAGGATCCGCTGGTTCCGGCGCTCGAGCGGGCGAACTTCCTGGCGATCTTCTCGTCCAACCTCGACGAGTTCTTCATGGTCCGGGTCGCCGGCCTCAAGCGCCGCATCCTCACGGGGCTCGCCCTGCCGACGAACATCGGCCGCGTGCCGGTCGACGTGCTGACCGACATCTCGGAGAAGGCGCACCTGCTGCAGCAGCGCCACTCCCGAGCGTTCAAGGAGCTCGTCGAGCCCGCCCTGCGCGCCGGCGGCATCGACCTCGTCCGCTGGGACGAGCTGAGCGACGCCGAGCGCACCGTGCTGGACGACTACTTCTCGGCCCAGGTGTTCCCTGTTCTGATGCCGCTCGCGGTCGACCCGGCGCACCCGTTCCCCTACATCTCCGGCCTCTCGCTCAACCTCTCGGTGCGGGTGCGGAACCCGAAGACGCAGAAGGTCGAGTTCGCGCGCCTCAAGGTGCCGCAGATGCTCCCCCGCTTCGTGCGGATCGCCGGAGTCGCGGCGCCGGGCGAGCCGATGCGGTTCATCTCGCTCGAGGACCTGATCGCCAACCAGCTGGACGACCTGTTCCCCGGCATGGAGATCCTCGACCACCACGTGTTCCGGGTGACGCGCAACGAGGACGTCGAGGTCGACGAGGACGAGACCGAGAACCTGATCAAGGCCCTCGAGAAGGAGCTGCTGCGCCGCCGGTTCGGCCCGCCCATCCGCCTCGAGGTCACCGACGACATGGACGACGAGACGCTGGGCCTGCTGGTCCGCGAGCTCGACATCACGACGCAGGAGGTCTACAAGCTCCCGGCCCCGCTCGACCTCAGCGGGCTCTTCAGCCTGCAGAAGATCGACCGCCCGGACCTGAAGTACCCCAATCACGTCCCGACGACGGCGGTACAGCTCTCGCCCAGCGAGCCCAACCAGCGGCAGGACGTCTTCAAGGCCGTCTCCCGCGGCGACGTGCTCCTTCACCACCCCTACGAGTCCTTCGCGACGAGCGTGCAGTCGTTCCTCGAGCAGGCGGCGGCCGATCCGGACGTGCTCGCGATCAAGCAGACGCTCTACCGCACTTCGGGCGACTCCCCCATCGTCGAGGCGCTCATCGACGCGGCCGAGTCGGGCAAGCAGGTGCTCGCCCTGGTCGAGATCAAGGCGCGCTTCGACGAGCAGGCGAACATCTCGTGGGCGCGCAAGCTCGAGAAGGCGGGCGTGCACGTGGTCTACGGGCTCGTCGGGCTGAAGACCCACTGCAAGCTCGCGCTCGTCATCCGCCAGGAGAAGGGCGGAGTGCTCCGCCACTACTCCCACATCGGCACCGGCAACTACAACCCGAAGACCTCGCGCATCTACGAGGACCTCGGACTCCTGACGGCCGACCCCGAGGTCGGCAAGGACCTCACGCGTCTGTTCAACGAGCTCTCGGGCTACGCGATCGAGAAGAAGTTCAAGCGCCTGCTCGTCGCGCCGCGCCACCTGCGGAAGGGCCTGCTCAAGCGGATCGCCGCCGAGACCGAGAACGCCCGCGCGGGGCGCCCCTCGGGCATCCGGATCAAGGTCAACTCGATCGTCGACGAGTCCGTGATCGACGCGCTCTACCGCGCCAGCCAGGCCGGCGTGCCGGTCGACGTGTGGGTGCGCGGCATCTGCGGGCTGAAGCCCGGCCAGGAGGGGCTCTCCGAGACCATCCGCGTGCGCTCGATCCTCGGCCGCTACCTCGAGCACTCCCGCATCTTCAGCTTCGTCAACGGCGGCGAGCCGGACGTCTTCATCGGCAGCGCCGACATGATGCACCGCAACCTCGACCGCCGCGTCGAGGCTCTGGTGCGGATCGTCGAGCCGGCGCACCTCAGCGAGATCGACGACATGTTCGAGCGGGCGATGGACGAGCGGACCGCCTCCTGGTGGCTCGGCCCGGACGGCGACTGGACGCGGCACCACCTCGACGAGGAGGGCGCTCCGCTCGCCGACCTCCAGAACCAGCTGATGCAGCACATCACCCATCGCAAGCGCGCGGCGACACGGTCCGCCAACCGGGCCTCCAGCCGCTGACGCCCGTGACGGGCACCGTCTACGCAGCAGGAGCGGTGTGCTGGCGGGTCATCGAGGGCCGCCCGCACATCCTCGTGATCCACCGGCCGCACCGCCGGGACGTCAGCCTGCCCAAGGGCAAGGTCGACGCGGGCGAGTCCCTCCCGGAGACCGCGGTCCGCGAGATCCGCGAGGAGACCGGGCTCTCGGTGGCGCTCGGGGTGCCGCTGGGGTGCACCGAGTACACGCTGCCGAGCGGGCGCCCGAAGGCCGTCTACTACTGGGCGGCGCAGGTGACCGAGAAGGCCGTCCTGGCGTCCGACTTCCTCCCGAACGACGAGGTCGAGGCGCTCGAGTGGGTGACGCTCAAGCGGGCCCGGAGCTACCTGACCTATCCGCACGACGTGACGATCGTCGACGAGTTCGCCCGGATAGCCGCACGCGGTGCGCTCGAGACCTTCGCGATCGTGGTCCTGCGGCACGCGAAGGCGGTGCCCGCCTCCTCCTGGGACGGCCGCGACTCCACCCGCCGCCTCACCGGGCGCGGCCGGGTCGAGGCCGCTGCCGCCGCTCAGGCCGTGGCCGCCTGGCGCCCGCGCCGCCTCGTCTCGAGCACCGCCAAGCGCTGCCGGTCGACCATCGCCCCGCTGTCCGGTCTGGTCAGGAAGCCGGTCAAGCTGCGCGACGACCTCAGCCAGGAGTCGCACGAGCAGGGCACCGCCGACGTCCGCGCCCTGGTCGGCAAGCGGGTCCGCGCCCGCCGCACCGCCGTCCTCTGCAGTCACCGGCCGGTGATCCCCGAGATCCTGCGCGAGATCGCCCTCGCCACGGCGACTCCTCTCGGCGCCTACCTCGACGAGGCGGCAGCGCTCCCGACCGGGGGCTTCGCCGTGGTGCACCTCTCCACCGGCCACCCCGGCTCCGGCATCGTCGCGATCGAGACGCACACGCCGCTGGCCTGACCGCCCGGGCGCGCTGCGCGACCGGCTCGACGGGTCCGTCCGCACCGGGCCGGTCGCGCCGCCGGGACGCGCCCGACGCACCGCGCCTTCCCCGCCGCCCCGTCGCTCCGCAATCCCGAGGCGGACCCGTTCACCGCGCGTTCACCGAGCGGTCGGTGGCAGGACACGACCCCTCCGTACTCTCGCTCGCGGGCTGCACCAGGTCCTGTTCTGTTTTCCACGCTTTCCTACCCGAAAGGGATACTTGTGAGATTCTCGCGTCTCGGCCAGGCGGCCGTCGTCGCCGCCGTCGCAGCGATCACGCTGACCTCCTGCGCTGCCAACGAGGCACCGGCCGCAGGCGGCAGCTCCGGCTCCGCCACCACCTCCACGCTCTCCGGCACCATCACCGGGATCGGCTCGTCCGCTCAGGGCACCGCGCAGACCACCTGGGCCGCCGCGTTCCAGACCGCGAACCCCGAAGTCACGGTCAACTACGACCCGCAGGGCTCCGGCGCCGGCCGCACCAACTTCATCGACGGCGCCGCCGACTACGCCGGCTCCGACTCCGCGCTCAAGGACGAGGAGCTCGCGGGCACCTTCGCCGCCTGCGCCCCCGACACCAAGGCGATCGACCTCCCGGTCTACATCTCGCCGATCGCGGTCATCTTCAACGTGGAGGGCGTCGACGAGCTCAAGCTCGACGCGGCCACCATCGCGGGCATCTTCAAGGGCACCATCACCTCCTGGGACGCCCCGGAGATCAAGGCCCTGAACCCCGACGCGACCCTCCCGTCGGCGAACATCACCTCCGTGCACCGCTCGGACGACTCGGGCACCACGCAGAACTTCACCGACTACCTCGCGGCCACCGCGAGTGACGTCTGGGACGCTCCCGCCGCGCAGACCTTCCCGTACCAGAGCGGTGACGGCGCCAAGGGCACCTCGGGTGTCGTCGACGCGGTCAAGAACGGCACCAACACGATCGGCTACGCCGACGAGTCCGGCGCCCAGGGCATGGACATGGCCCAGCTGAAGGTCGGCGACGCGTTCTCGACCATCTCGGCCGACGGAGCCGCGGCGGTCGTCGCCGCCTCGCCCATCGCCGAGGGCCGCGAGGACAACGACCTCGCGATCAAGATCGACCGCACCGGCACCGAGGCGGACGCCTGGCCGATGGTCCTGGTCAGCTACCTCATCGTGTGCCAGGAGTACGCGGACGCCGAGAAGGGCGAGGTCGTCAAGTCCTTCGCCTCCTACGTCGCGAGCGAGGAGGGCCAGGAGGCCGCCGCCGCTCAGGCCGGCTCCGCTCCCCTGAGCTCCGAGCTCGCCTCGACCGTCGCCACCGCGATCGAGTCGATCAAGTAGTCCCACCGGCAGGGCCCGTCTCGCAGCACGATCCGCGGGACGGGCCCCGCCTGTGCCGGGCTCGACCCACCGGACGCCCCTCCGAGCCCTAGCATCTCCCTGTGCGCCCCGCCGAACCCCCTCGTCTGAAGAGAGTCCCCTGGAATGGCAACTGAGACCGTCGTCCGCCCGAAGGCGAAGGTGCGTGTCGGAGATCGGGTCTTCTCGATCTCGACCGTCGCCGCCGGCTCCCTCATCCTCCTCGTCCTCGCCGCCGTCGCGATCTTCCTCATCGCGCAGTCGATCCCCGCGTTCACCGCGCCGGCCGGCAGCCTCCCCGGCGACGCGACGAGCTTCTGGGCCTACGTCGGCCCGCTGGTGTTCGGCACGGTCTGGTCGGCGGTGATCGCCCTGGTGATCGCCCTGCCGCTCTCGATCGCGATCGCCCTCTTCATCTCGCACTACGCGCCGCGCCGCATCGCGATGGCCCTCGGCTACGTGGTCGACCTCCTCGCCGCCGTCCCCTCGGTGGTCTTCGGCCTCTGGGGCGCGACCGTGCTGGCGCCGATGGTGCAGCCCTTCTACCTCTTCCTCAACGTGAACATCGGCTGGTTCCCGCTCTTCGGCGGCCAGGCGTCGGGCACCGGCAAGACGATCCTCACCGCCTCGGTGGTGCTGGCCGTCATGGTCATCCCGATCATCACCGCGGTCTGCCGCGAGATCTTCCTCCAGGCCCCGCGCCTGCACGAGGAGGCGGCGCTCGCGCTCGGCGCGACCCGCTGGGAGATGATCCGCATGGCCGTCCTGCCCTTCGGCGCCCCGGGCATCGTCTCGGCCGCCATGCTCGGCCTCGGCCGGGCCCTCGGCGAGACGCTCGCCGTCGCGATGGTGCTCTCGCCTGCGACGGTCGTCTCCTTCCTCCTGCTCACCTCGCAGAACTCGAACACCATCGCCGCGAACATCGCGCTGCAGTTCCCGGAGGCGAGCGGAGTCGGCGTCAACGTCCTCGTCGCCTCGGGCCTCATCCTCTTCGTCATCACCCTCGTCGTGAACTCGGTCGCGCGGTTCATCGTCAACCGCCGCAAGGCCTTCTCGGGAGCCAACTGATGTCCGCCGCCACCTCGTCGATGCCCTTCTCGCTGCAGGCGGGCAAGCTGCCCAAGGGCACCCCCTGGATGCTGCTCGTCGGCAGCTGGGTCGTGTTCGCCGCCGTCTTCCTGATCCTCCAGGCGGCCGGCATGATGAATGACTTCAGCCTCGTCGGCGCGATCTTCTGGGGCACCGTCCTCTTCGACGTCGCCATCTACGTGGTCTCGCGCCTGGTCGAGGGCGGCCGCAAGGCTGTCGACCGCCTCGTGACCTCGCTGGTCGCGACCGCGTTCATCATCGCGCTGCTCCCGCTGATCTCCCTGCTCTACACGGTCGTCTCCAACGGAGTCGCGCGGTTCGATCCGCTCTTCTTCTCCTCGTCGATGCGCAACGTCATCGACGCGGGCGGCGGCGCCCTCCACGCGATCATCGGCACGCTCGAGATCACGGCCATGGCCGCGCTGATCTCGGTGCCGATCGGCCTGCTCACCTCGATCTACCTCGTCGAGTACGGCCGCGGCCACCTCGCCCGGGCGATCACCTTCTTCGTCGACGTGATGACGGGCATCCCCTCCATCGTCGCGGGCCTGTTCGCCTACGCGCTCTTCGCGCTGCTCCTCGGCCCCGGCGTCCGGATGGGCTTCGCCGGCTCGATCGCCCTCGCCGTGCTGATGATCCCCGTGGTCGTCCGCTCGTCGGAGGAGATGCTGAAGCTGGTCCCGAACGAGCTGCGCGAGGCGTCCTACGCCCTCGGCGTGCCGAAGTGGCTGACCATCGTCAAGATCGTGCTGCCGACCTCCATCGCCGGCATCACGACGGGCATCACCCTCGCGATCGCCCGCGTCATCGGCGAGACCGCCCCGCTGCTCATCGTCGCCGGCTTCACCGCGTCGATGAACTACGACCTCTTCAGCGAGCGGATGATGACCCTCCCGGTCTTCGTCTACACGCAGTACGCGAACCAGGGCCCCGACGCCGAGGCGTTCCTCAACCGGGCCTGGACCGGCGCGCTGGCCCTCATCCTGATCGTCATGGCGCTGAACCTGGTCGCCCGCCTGATCGCGAAGATCTTCGCCCCCAAGCTCGGCCGCTGACACCCACCACTCGGCTCCGGCCGGAATCCCCGAAGGAAGCAATGTCCAAGCGCATCGAGGTCAACGACCTCAACGTCTACTACAGCCAGTTCCTCGCGGTGGAGGGCGTCTCGCTCGCCATCGAGCCCCGCACGGTCACCGCCTTCATCGGCCCGTCCGGCTGCGGCAAGTCGACCTTCCTCCGCACGCTCAACCGCATGCACGAGGTCATCCCCGGCGCGCACGTCGAGGGCGAGGTCCTGATCGACGGCAACAACCTGTACGGCCCGGGCGTCGATCCGGTGCAGGTCCGTCGGCAGGTGGGCATGGTCTTCCAGCGCCCCAACCCGTTCCCGACGATGTCCATCCGGGACAACGTGCTGGCCGGCGTGAAGCTCAACAACCGCCGCATCTCGAAGTCGGACGCGGACGCGCTCGTCGAGCGCTCGCTCCAGGGCGCGAACCTCTGGAACGAGGTGAAGGACCGCCTCGACAAGCCGGGCTCCGGTCTCTCCGGCGGCCAGCAGCAGCGTCTGTGCATCGCCCGCGCGATCGCCGTCTCCCCCGACGTCCTCCTGATGGACGAGCCCTGCTCGGCCCTCGACCCGATCTCGACCCTCGCGATCGAGGACCTCATCGAGGAGCTCAAGAACGACTACACGATCGTCATCGTGACCCACAACATGCAGCAGGCCTCGCGCGTCTCGGACCGCACCGCGTTCTTCAACATCGCGGGCACCGGCAAGCCGGGCAAGCTCATCGAGTACGACGACACCGCGACGATGTTCTCGCGCCCGTCCGTCCAGGCGACCGAGGACTACGTCTCGGGCCGCTTCGGCTGATCCGCCGCAGGCGAGAGCGAGCCGCGTCCCTCCGGGGTCGCGGCTCGCTCTCGTTCCACCGCGTGCCCTCCGGGAACGAGAAGAGCCGCACTCCGTGAGGGGAGTGCGGCTCTTCTCGTGCTCGGGCCGTCAGGCGATGTCGATCGCCAGTATCGGATCGGTGGTCGGAGTCGGCGAGCCGCCGGCGTCCTCGACCGTCACGGCGACGACTCCGCCCTCGGTCAGGCTCCCCTCGAGCGGGGCCACGGTGCTGCCCTCTCCCCCATCGAACGTCCCTGCGGCGACCGGACCGGACGAGCCGATGTACCAGAGCTCGTAGGTCTTGTCCTCCGGCAGCGGCGCCAGGTCGTCCACCACGAGGGCGGAGCGGCCGAGCGAGCTCGACCAGACCAGCGTCGCCTGCTCGCCGGTGGCGACCGTGCCGGTCGTCTCCTGCGCGTCGGGGGCGCTGCGGATCTGCTCCAGAGCCGTCTGCTGCTGCGTCTGGCCGGGGCCGGACGAGAGCAGCGGCGGAAGGGTCACTCCGCCGACCACGATCACCGCGGCGGCCGCGGCAGCCGAGAGGTAGACCGCGGGGCGGGCGAACCAGCGGCTCCGGGCGCGGTTCGCGGCGCTGCCGCCACCGTCCCGGCGAGCCGTCGGACCGCTCCGCTCGCCCTCGGAGGCGACGGGGACCAGACGGGGCGCGGCGGGCGCCTCGTGGTCCTCGTCGGGCTCCTCCAGCGGCAGCTGCGGAGTGGTGGCGATGAGCGCCATCAGGTCGGCCTTGAAGCCCGGCGAGGGCTCCACGGCGGGTGCGTCGGCGACCAGCGCCTCCGCCACCTCGGCGAACGCGTCGGCCTCGCCGCGCGCCTCCGGGTGCTCGGAGAGGAAGCGCTCGTAGCGCTCCTGCTCCTCGGGCGTCAGGATGCCCAGTGCGTGACCCGCCGCGAGATCGCGCGGGTCGTCCATCCCGTCGGGGAGTCGCACATCGTTCACAGGGCCACCCCCATCTCTTCTCGAAGTCTGATCATTCCGTCACGCAGGCGTGTCTTGACGGTTCCCACGGGGCACTGCAGGATCCCCGCGATCTCGCTGTGCGAGTATCCGCCGTAGTAAGCGAGCTGCAGCGCCTGCCGCTGCAGTTCCGTCAGGCGGCCCATGGCGGCCGCGACCTTCTCGTGCTCGAGGGACACCTCCGCCTGCTCGGAGACCTGGTCGTAGTCGCGTCCGAGGTCTCGGATTCCGATGCGCATGTCCCGATCACGGCCGGCTTGAGCCGCGCGGACCCTGTCGATGGCCCTGCGGTGTGCCATCGTGAGGATCCAGGTCGTCGCGCTTCCTTTATTCGGAGCGAAACGCCCAGCGGTTTGCCAGATCTCGAGGAAGACCTCCTGGGCCACCTCCTCGGACTGGGAGCGGTCGACGAGGACGCGGATGATCAGGCCGAGGACCCGGCCGGCCATCTGGTCGTAGAGCGCGGCGAACGCGGCCTGCTCTCCCCCGGCGATGCGCTCGAGGAGGACAGCCGCCTCCGCTGTGGTGTCGTCCGTCATCAGCCCCGCCTCGCCCGCGCCCGGGCTGAAAGATTCCGCGTCATCCAGAAGGCTGTCACGGCCAGGCCTGCAACGACGACCGACACCTCGATCGGGTGCGTCACGAATCGGACATCCAGCGCCAACGTGCCGATCGGCACGAGCGCGGGGTCGCCCAGCCGGGGGGCCAGCCAGAGCGAGATCACGGCCACCGCCGCAGCGGTGATGCCCGGATAACTGCGCGGGCGGATGAGGACCCAGAGCCCGGCGAGCACGTCGAGGACCGCGAGGACGCGCATCACCGTGCCCTGCGAGAGCGAGACCCCCGCGGCGAACTGGGCGCCCTCCGCGTCGTCGACGCTCGGCGCGGCGAGGAGGTAGAGGGCGGCGACGACCAGCAGCCCCGTCCCCGCCCAGACGCGCGCGCCGATCCGGAGAGCTCTGCTGTTCTTCATTCCGCTGGCGCCTGTCTGTGGGGACTCGGGCGAGGATCGACTCCTCCTGGGCCCTCGCCTCGCGCACCGTGGCCTCGATGCGAGCAGAGAAGGGGCCGGACCGCAGGAACGCCTCTCGGCGCGAGGCCGCTCGAAGCGGCTATAAGTGGAGCCCGGGGTTACTGCGATCCGGCTTCCGCCAGTCTACCAAAGGCCTCCGCGGTGGCGGCGAGCGGCGTTCGCAGTGGGTGAACGCGAGTTGCGCGTCACTCCAAGGAGTCGCTCCGCCACAGCCGCGCGCAGCTCACGAGCTCGGCCGCGGTGGTCGAGAGGCGCAGGGCGCGGGTGGTCAGCTCGCTCGCCCGGGCGGGGTTCACCGGCTCCACGTCGTCGGCGACCGAGACGGCTCCGGAGGCGCTCACGCGGCAGAACGCCGCGGCGCGGTCCAGTGCCACCGCGAAGTCGCCGTCGAAGACGCCGCGGAGGATCCGGTCGGCCAGCTCGGTGATCTCGGCCGGCCCCGTGGGAGTGCTGGCTCCGGCGACCACCGGGTCGATCGTGGCGGACAGCTCGACTCCGCGCTGGTAGAGGAAGCTCGTGCTCTCCGGGTCCTGCCGGATGACCAGCCGCAGCAGGTAGATCCGCCAGAGGGCGCCCGGCAGGCTCGCCGCGCTGGAGCGCGCCCAGAGCTCGGCCAGCGCGTCGATGCCGTTGTGGTCGGTGTACTCGACCAGGCGGTCGATGACCACCGGGTCGGGGTCGTTCCGGACACGGCTCAGCAGCGCGATCGCGGTCTCGTGGGCGACGCGGCTGATCTGCGCCGGGTCCTCTCCTCCCTGGAACGCCTCGAAGACGTGGGAGGGGAACTTGGTCGGCTTGTGGAAGCCGTCTGTCATGGGGCCGCCTTCCGCGGTCGTGCGCGCGGACGCTCTCGCGCTCGCGCTCCGTAGGGGGTTCGAGGAGGGTAACGCCCGCGGCTGGGCGGGTATGCCCGCGCGGAGGACGCGGTCCGCTCCGGGATCGTCCGCGCTCCGGGCCGCACCTGCTACGGGCCACACCTGCTCCGGGGGCGTCGACGGCCCGCTACCCTGGAGCGCGCGGGCCTCTAGCTCAGTTGGCAGAGCAGCGGACTTTTAATCCGCGGGTCGTCGGTTCGAGCCCGACGGGGCCCACCACACGACCGCCTGGTCGCGCTTTCCGGACAGTGCCAGGGCGCAGCCAGGTCGCCGCACTACCGTGCAGAGGTGCTGACCGTCCTCCGCGTCCTCCTGCGCCGGCCTCGGCTGTGCGAGGCGTGCCGCGTCCGGCCGGCCCGCCGCCGTGACCCGTTCTGCTCGACGGACTGCGCGAAGACGTACTACCTCTACCTCTGACGGCTCGTCCGGGCCGCGGTGCTCCGCGACGGCGTCACTCGTGGCAGAGCGACCACACCTCGTCCGGGTAGTCGCGGACCTTCTCGCCGACGAGCAGGCGCCAGCGGCCGTCCTGGTGCTCGAGCAGGCGGCCGGTGACGACCTCCGAGAGCCAGTCGGAGTCGATCCGGTACCAGCGGACGAGGCGGACGGTCGTCGCGGTGTGCGAGACGCGAGTCGTCATCGCGGGAGTCCCTTCTCGAGGAGGGAGCGGGGTGCTGGAACCAGCGGGGCGTTCGACGCGCGAACGGGGGGATGACCCGCACCGGGACGACTCCGTTGTCGACCGGCCGGGAGACTGCGGCGGGCATCCGGCGGACCGGATGCCAGGAACTCTAGACGACCGCGCGAACGGTGTCTGTCCCGTCGCCGGTCACAGCGGAGCGGCTCCGTTCAGCGGACTCAGGGCTGGACGGTGCAGCCGGCCGAGCGCGTCTGCCGGAACGCGGCCGCTTCGCGGGTGCGGGAGCGGAGCCTCCTCGCGCGGCGGCGGAGGAGCCGCTCGCTCGGGCCGAAGGCTCCGGATTCGAGGAGCTGGCGGAGGGACAGGGTCACCTGCCGGGCCAGACGGGGATCGATGCGGCCGGGGATCCGGATCGCGTCGATGAGGTCGAGGGCGTTGCGCGTGGTGCGGGAGATCGCCATGACGGAACCCTAGGGACGCCGGGGCGCGGTGTGCGCGCCCCGGACGGGGGCGCCGACGGGGACTGATGCTCAGCCCCGGGGCGCCCCGGCGGGATCAGTCGTGCCCGTTGCTGCCGTCGCCACGGCCCGTGGAGGACTGCAGGCGGTCGATGTGCTCGGAGGCCTGGGCCTTGGTGAGGTCGGCGGGCAGGGTCTCGCCCGCCTCGCGCGCGAGGGTGTCGAGGTAGCTGCGCTGCGGGCCGGTCATCGGCTCGTCGCCGGTAACCCAGTCGGACGGGTCCTTGCTGGCGCTGGTGTCGCTGCCGTCGTCGGCACGGGCGCCGAGGACGTCGCCCTCGGTCTTGACATCGGGATCGGTGGTGTTGTCATCGCTCATGGTGCGACCGTACGCCCGACCACCGACGCCGACGAGGGCTTGCGGAGCGGGCCCGGGCGCCCCGCTTCACGAGCCGAGCAGCGCGTGCGCGACGGTGAAGATGACCAGCCCGGCCAGGGAGCCCACGACGGTGCCGTTGATCCGGATGAACTGGAGGTCCTTCCCGACCTGCAGCTCGAGCTTCTCGGACGTCTCGCGCGGGTCCCAGCGGTGGATGGTGTCGCCGATGATGCTGGCGATGTCGGTGCGGTAGCGGTCGACCAGGTTGGCCGCGACCGATCCGATCCAGGAGTCGACGGTCGCCGCGAGACCGGCGTCGGTCGAGAGCCGGCGGCCCAGATCGACCACGATCGACTCGATGCTGCCGCGGAGGGGGCTCGACGGGTCGTCCATCGCGCCGAGGAGGGAGGCCTTCGTCGCCTCCCAGGCGTCCCCGGCGAGCTCGCGGACGCGCGGGCTGTCGAAGGCGCGGTTCTTGATCTCCTCGACCCGGGCGATCAGGTCGGGGTCGGTGCCCAGATCCTGCGCGAGCGTGGCGAGGTAGCCGTCGATCGCGATCCGGAACGGGTGCACCTGGTCCTCGCGCACCGCGGCGACGAAGACGAGAGCCTCGCGGTACAACCGCTCGTCCACCGCTCGGCTGACCGCGGAGGGCAGCCAGCTCGGCAGGCGGCCGCTGACCATGCGGGTGAAGCTCTGCGGGTTCGCGGTCAGCCACGCCTCCGCCTGCTCCACCAGCGTGTCCACGAGGCGCCGGTGGTGGCCGGCCTCGACCACGCTTCCCACCAGCGAGCCCAGCGGCGGGCCCCACTGCGGGTCGAGGAGGTGGCGCCGTGCCAGCGCCTCGATCACGCGCTGCACGTCGGAGTCGTCCAGCAGGGCGATCGCCGAGCGGACGGCCGCGGCGCTCTCGCCGCCGACCCGGTGCGCGTTCTCCGGCTCGGCGAGCCACAGCCCCGCCCGCCGGGCGATCCCGAAGGAGTCGAGCTTCTCGCGCACGATGGCGCCGCGGAGGAAGTTCTCCTCGACGAACTGCGCGAGGCTCGCGCCGATCTCGTCCTTCTTGGTCGGGATGATCGCGGTGTGCGGGATCGGCAGGCCCAGCGGCCGCCGGAACAGCGCGGTCACGGCGAACCAGTCGGCGAGCGCGCCGACCATCCCGCCCTCGCTCGCGGCCCGGACCCACTGCAGCCACGGGTAGCGCTCCTGCAGGGCGAACGACACGGCGAAGACGACGGCCATCACCACGAGCAGGCCCGTGGCGAGCCGCTTCATCCGGACGAGAGCGACGCGCTTGGCCTCGTCGTCGCGCCCGACCGCCGCGAGGGTGGTCATGACGCGGTGGGGAACCCCTCGTGGCGGATGCCCCACGCGACGGTCCACTCCTCGCCCGGCTCGAGCCAGCGCAGGCCCTGCCCGCTGTTGAACGCCTCGGCGGGAGCGGTCATCGGCTCCACGGCGATCGCGGTCTTCACGTCGTCGCCGTCGGGGAAGATCCGGGTGATGAAGACCTGGATGAAGTTGTGCGAGGCGTCGGCCCAGAGGAGCACGCGGCGGCCGTCCGCGGCGCGGAGGCCGTGCACGCTCTCGCCGTCGACCATCCGGACGTCGGCCCAGGCGTCGTCGAGCTCGAGGTCGCCGATGCGGCGGCCGGAGCGGAGGTCCCACTCGGTGCCCTCGACCGGGTTCTGCACGGTGGGGTTGAGGCGCTCGTCGACCTCGATGTGCACCGCCGCGTCGACGGTGATCTCGAGCTCGTCGGTCGGGACGTCGCCGATGGCGAGGAAGGGGTGCGTGCCGATGGCGACGGGCGCCTCGTCGGCTCCGACGTTGACGACGCGGTGGACGACCTTCAGCCCGTCGGCCTGCAGCTCGTAGCGGACCGAGGTCTCGAGGTGGAACGGGTAGCCCGCCTGCGGCACGACCGGCGCGGCCAGCTCGACGAAGGACGGGCCCTGGTCGACGAGGCGGTACGGGGTGCTCACCAGGAGGCCGTGGATGGCGTTGTGGTACTTCGGCTCGGTGATCGCGAGCTGGAGCGTCTCGCCGCGGTGGTGCCAGCGCCCGTCCTTGACGCGGTTGGGCCAGGGCATCAGGACGATGCCCGAGCCGAACGGCGGGACGGTGCTCTCCGGGTAGGAGGCGGTGATCTCCACTCCGTCGACCGAGAGGTGGCGCAGCGCTGCGGCCACCTCCGTCACGACGGCGTGCAGGGTGCGTCCCTCGGCGGTGAGGTCGAGCGAGAACTGGCGCCCGGTGGCGGGGGCGGGGGTGAAGTCGGCCATTCCTTGATCCTACGGACTGACGCGCTCGCCGAGCGTCCGGCAGCGGGTGACCGCGAGCCCCGCCTCCTCCAGAGCGGCGACGACTCCGTCGGCGGCCCCCGCCCCCGTGAGCAGACGGTCGAACTCGTCGGGAGCGGCGACCCGGCCGAGGTCGACCACTCCGAGCTTCGAGGAGTCCGCGACCACGACCCGGCGGGTCGCCGCCTGCAGCATCCGGCGCTTCAGGGTCGCCTCCGGGAGGTTGACGTTGGTGACGCCGGCCTCGGGGTGCACGCCGGTGCAGCCGATGAAGGCGATGTCGGCGCGGATCCGCTCGAGCAGCTCGGACGCGAGCGGCTCGACCAGCGAGTGCTGCAGCGGCCGCAGAGTGCCCCCGGTGACGACGACCGTGAAGCGCGGGATGGCCGGCTCGAGCGCCAGCGCCGTGGAGAGGCCGTTCGTGATCACCGTGACGTCGCGCAGCTCCTCCCGCGCCACGAGCGCGTGCGCGATGGCGAGCGGGGTGGTGCCCACGTCGAGCACGATGCTCTGCCCGGAGGAGACGGAGGCGGCGGCCTCCTCGCCGATCGCGGCCTTCTCGTCGGAGGCGGCGCTCAGGCCCTCCTCGAGCGAGCGCTCACCGGTGGGCCTCGGCGCCGGGATCGCCCCTCCGCGCACCCGCTGGAGGACGCCCTCGCTCGCGAGCAGGGCGAGATCGGAGCGGACCGTGACGACCGAGACCCCGAGCATGTCGGCCATCGGGGCGACCCCGACGAAGCCCGAGCTCTCGGCGGCCAGACGCAGCCGCAGCCGGCGCTCGATCGCCGACGTGGACTCCTGCTCGCCGTCCGTCCTCATCCGCCCATCGTGCCCGCGGGCCGGTGGACTTGTCAAAGGGAAAACGAGCTTTCCTTTTCGAAGGTGCGGCCCTAGTCTGACTCCTGCCATGAACGAAGCGATCACACTCTCCGCCGGCGTCGTCAAGCGCCCGCACACGCTGGCCGACGGCCGCGAGCTCCTCTACTTCGACGACGCCGACACGACCCTCCCCCCGGAGCGCGCCGCCGACGCCCGCCACCTCGACCCCCGCCCTGCCACCGCGCGGATGCGCCAGGACGTGCTGACCGGCGAGTGGGTCTCCATCGCCGCGTCGCGCCAGAACCGCGTGTTCCTGCCGCCGGCCGAGCTCGATCCGCTCGCCCCGGCGTCGCCGACGAACCCGTCGGAGGTGCCCAGCCGCTACGACGTCGCCGTCTTCGAGAACCGCTCCCCCTCCTTCGGCCCGCTCCTCGAGGACGCGGACGCGCCCGCCTCCCTGGCGGACCTGCGCACTCTCGGGCTCGGCCGGACGCTGACCAGCGTCGGCCGCTGCGAGGTCGTCTGCTTCAGCCCCGAGCACGAGGGCTCGTTCGCCACGCTCAGCGCCTCCCGAGCCCGGACCGTGGTCGAGGCCTGGGCCGACCGCGTGGGCGCCCTCTCGGCCCTTCCCGGCGTGCAGCAGGTCTTCCCGTTCGAGAACCGCGGCGAGGCGATCGGCGTCACGCTGCACCATCCCCACGGGCAGATCTACTCCTACCCCTACGTCACGCCGCGCACGACCCGCCTGCTCGCCTCGCTCGACAGCTACGGGCCGTCGATGTTCGCCGACGTCCTCGCCTTCGAGCAGGCCGGCGAGCGCGTCCTCCTCCGCGGCGAGCACTTCACCGCGTTCGTGCCGTTCGCCGCGCGCTGGCCCGTCGAGGTGCACCTCCTGCCGCACCGCCACGTCCCGGACCTGGCGGCGACGACCCCGGAGGAGCGCGACGAGCTGGCTGTGATGTACCAGCGCCTGCTCCGCGGCATCGACGCCCTCTACGACACCCCGACGCCCTACATCGCCGCCTGGCACCAGGCCCCGGTGCACGAGCGCCGCGACGAGGTGCGCCTGATGCTCCAGATCACCTCGCCCCGCCGCGCCGAGACGAAGCTCAAGTACCTCGCGGGGAGCGAGGCCGCGATGGGCGCCTGGATCGGCGACATCGCCCCCGAGACGAGCGCCGCGGCCCTGCGCGCGGCGATCGAGCGGGCCGAAGCGGCCGTGCTCGAGGCCGGGATCGCACAGCGCCCCGACGCGGCGCTGCCGGTCGCCGCGCACAGCGACGACTCGCTTCCCGGCGGCGCCGCCACTCCCGCCACCACCGCCGCCGACATCGCCGAGGAGAACCGATGACCGCCGCTCCCGCATCCCTGACCGCCGTCGCCGAGAGCGCGGCCGCCGCCTTCGAGCGCACCTTCGGCCGCCCCGCCGCGGGCGTCTGGGCCGGCCCCGGCCGCGTGAACCTGATCGGCGAGCACACCGACTACAACGACGGCTTCGTCTTCCCCTTCGCGATCGACCGCGCCACGGCGATGGCCGTCGCTCCGAGGGAGGACCGCCTGATCCGGATCAGCAGCGCCTTCTCCCCCGAGGTGGTCGAGGTCGCTCTCGACGAGCTCGGCCCCGGCGCCGTGACCGGCTGGTCGGCCTACCCGCTCGGCGTGGTCTGGGCGCTCACCGAGTACGGCGTCGACCTGGGCTCCCGCTCGGGCTTCGACGCGTACGTCGACTCCGACGTGCCGGTCGGCGCGGGGCTCTCGAGCTCGGCGGCGCTGATGTGCGCGATGGCCGTCGCCCTCGACGAGCTCTGGGACCTCGGCTTCGACCGCGCGACGATGGCCCGCGTCGGCCGTCGCGCCGAGAACGTCGCGGTCGGCGCCCCCACCGGGATCATGGACGAGTCCGCCTCCCTCTTCGGGAAGCGCGACGCCGCGGTGTTCCTGGACTGCCGCAGCCTCGACACCGAGGTCGTCCCCCTCGGCTTCGAGGAGGCCGGCCTCGTCCTGCTCGTCGTCGACACGCGCGTCGAGCACGCGCACGCCACCGGCGGCTACGCCGAGCGGCGCGCCTCCTGCGAGCTCGGCGCCGCGACCCTCGGCGTGCCGTCGCTCCGCGAGCTGACGGTCGACGACCTGCCGCGCGCCCAGGAGCTCCTCGACGACGTCACCTACCGGCGCGTGAAGCACGTCGTGACCGAGGACGTCCGCGTGCTCGAGACCGTCCGCACCCTGCGCGAGCACGGTCCCCGGGCGATCGGCGATCTGCTCGACGCCGGCCACGTCTCCCTCCGCGACGACTTCGAGATCTCGGTGCCCGAGCTCGACACCGCCGTCGAGGCGGCGCGCGGCGCCGGAGCGATCGGCGCCCGGATGACCGGCGGCGGCTTCGGCGGCTCCGCGATCGCCCTCGCCCCGGTGGAGAAGGAGGAGGAGGTCCGCGCCGCGGTCCTCGCCGCCTTCGCCGAGAAGGGCTTCACGACTCCGGAGCTCTTCCTGGTCACGGCCGCCGACGGCGCGGGTCGGGTGCTCTGACCTCTGCTTCCGTCGACGCCCCCTGCGACCTCGCGTCGCAGGGGGCGTTCCTCGTCCAGCCGCTACGGCGCCGGATCCGGCGGAACGACGGCGCGCCCTTCTCCCCCGGTGACCCGAACCAGCTCGGCGAAGCTCGTCGGGTAGACGGTGTGCGCGTGCCCGGCCGCAGCCCAGACCACGTCGTAGGCGGCGAGGGCCGTGTCGACCACGGTGCGCAGCGGCGCGGGATGGCCCACCGGCGCGATCCCGCCGATCGTCTGGCCCGTCGCGGACTTCACCTCCGCGGCCGGCGCCCGGGTGATCGATCCGCCCAGCTGCACGCCCAGCCAGGCGGTGTCGACGCGGTGGCCGCCGCTGGTCAGGACCAGCAGCGGCGCACCGTCGATCAGGAACACGAGCGAGTTGGCGATCTGGCCGACGTCGACGCCCAGCGCCTCGGCCGCCAGTGCCGCCGTCGACGCGGCCGAATCGAGCCAGCGCACGGTCGGGTGCACGCCGTGCCGGTCGAGGTCGGCGAGGACGCGGTCGACGGCCGGGTGGCTCCGTTCGCTCATGCCGCCGAGGCTAGCGCCCCGGCCGCCCTCACTTCTCGAACGTGGAGGCGTCGATCACGAAGCGGTAGCGGACGTCCGAGGCGAGGACGCGCTCGTAGGCCTCGTTGATCTGCGACGCCGAGACGACCTCGACCTCGCTCGCGATGCCCTTCTCGGCGCAGAAGTCGAGCATCTCCTGGGTCTCGCGGATGCCGCCGATGCCCGAGCCCGCGAAGGAGCGACGGGCGCCGAAGAGCGTGAAGACGTGCAGCGGCAGCGCCTCGGCCGGAGCGCCCACGTTCACCATCGTGCCGTTGCGGCGCAGGAGCCCCAGGTAGGCGTCGAGGTCGAGGGGCGCGCTGACCGTGTTGACGATCAGGTCGAAGGTGTTCGCGAGATCGGTGAAGGTCGCCTCGTCGCGCGTCGCGTAGTAGTGGTCGGCGCCCAGACGGAGGCCGTCCTCCTTCTTGCTGAGGGTCTGCGAGAGCACGGTGACCTCGGCGCCCATCGCGTGCGCGAACTTGACGGCCATGTGGCCGAGCCCGCCGAGGCCGACGACGGCCACCCGCTTGCCGGGGCCCGCCTCCCAGTGCGAGAGCGGCGAGTAGGTCGTGATGCCCGCGCACAGCAGCGGAGCGGCGGCCTCGTAGGGGATCGACTCCGGCACGCGGAGCACGAAGTCCTCGACGACGACGACGTGCGTGGAGTAGCCGCCCTGGGTGATGGTGCCGTCGCGGTCGACGGAGGCGTAGGTGCCGGTGTTGCCCTTCAGGCAGTACTGCTCCTCGCCCGCGAGGCAGTTCTCGCACTCGCGGCAGGAGTTCACCATGCAGCCGACGCCGACGCGGTCGCCGACGGAGTGCTTGGTGACCTCGGAGCCGACCTCGGCGACGACGCCGACGATCTCGTGGCCGACGGTCAGCGGGTACGCCACCGGTCCCCAGTCGCCGCGGACGGTGTGGATGTCGGAGTGGCAGATGCCGGAGTAGGCGATCTCGATGAGCACGTCGTGCGGTCCGACGTCGCGGCGCTCGATGGTGGTGGGGACGAGCGGCTCGGTCGCGGAGGGGGCGGCGTAGGCGGTGACGGTGAGCATGGGTTCTCCTCGTGGGGCGGGGCGCGCTCCGAGGACGTGTCCGACGGGGTGGGGGACGCGAGAGCGCCGGGCCACGCTACCGGCAGGCGACTGGACGTCGCCCCCGAGCGCGGTCCGGCGCGGGTCCCGTGGCGCGGGGCCGGTCAGCGCAGGGCGCGCTCGGCCGCCGTCACCACGTTGTGGATGAGCATCGCGCGCGTCATCGGGCCGACGCCGCCGGGCACAGGCGAGAGCCAGCCCGCGACCTCCGCCACCTCCGGTGAGACGTCGCCGGTCAGCTTCGCGCGGCCCGTCTCCGGGTTCTCGACCCGCGTGATGCCCACGTCGAGCACGGCGGCGCCGGGCTTCACCCAGTCGGCGCGGATGAGCCCGGGCACGCCCACGGCGGCCACCACGATGTCGGCGCGGCGCACCTCCGCGGCGAGATCGGCCGTGCGGGAGTGGGTGAGGGTCACGGTGGCGTCGAGGCCCTTCCGCGTGAGCAGGAGCCCGAGCGGTCGGCCGACGGTGAGCCCGCGGCCCACGACGACGACGTGCCGGCCCGAGGTCGGGATGCCGTGGCGCTGCAGCATCTCGACGATCCCGTTCGGCGTGCAGGGCAGCGGGCTGTCCAGCTCGCCCTCGACACCGAGAACCAGGCGGCCGAGGTTGGTGGGGTGCAGGCCGTCGGCGTCCTTGTCCGGATCCATGAGCTCGAGCATCGCGTTCTCGTCGATGCCCTTCGGCAGCGGGAGCTGGATGATGTACCCGGTCACGGCCTCCGAGTCGTTGAGCTGCCGGATGGCGGCGCGGATGTCGTCCGCCGACGCGGTCGCGGGGAGGTCCACGCGGATCGACTCGATCCCGACCTCCGCGCAGTCGCGGTGCTTGCCCGCGACGTACGAGCGGGAGGCGGGATCGTCCCCCACCAGCAGCGTTCCGAGCCCGGGCACGACGCCCCGCTCGCGCAGAGCGGCGACCCGCTCCGCGATCTCCGTCTTGACCGCCGTCGCCGTCGCGACGCCGTCGAGTACCTGTGCCGTCATCTCGGGCTCCTCGGTCGTGGCGCGGCGGAGGGGGACGGTGCCCCGGCCTCCGCCGCGCGGGTGGTGCAGCGGATCGACTACAGCCCGGGGTAGAGCGGGAAGTCGTCGGTGAGGCGGGCGACACGGCCGCGCAGCGCCTCGAGGTCGGCCGAGGGCTTGAGCGCCTCGGCGATGACGTCGGCGACCTCGGTGAACTCCGTGTCGCCGAAGCCGCGGGTCGCGAGCGCCGGCGTGCCGATGCGCAGGCCCGAGGTGACCATCGGCGGGCGGGGGTCGAACGGCACGGCGTTGCGGTTGACCGTGATGCCGACCTCGTGGAGGCGGTCCTCGGCCTGCTTGCCGTCCAGCGGCGAGTCGCGCAGGTCGGCGAGGACGAGGTGGACGTCCGTGCCGCCGGTCAGGACGTCGATGCCCTCGGCCTTCGAGTCGGCCGCCGTGAGGCGCTCGGCGAGGATCTGCGCGCCGCGGATGGTGCGTGCCTGGCGGTCGGCGAACTCGGGCTCGCCGGCGAGCTTGAACGCGGTCGCCTTCGCGGCGATCACGTGCATGAGCGGGCCGCCCTGCTGGCCGGGGAAGACGGCCGAGTTCAGCTTCTTGGCGTACTCCTGCTTCGCGAGGATGAGCCCCGAGCGCGGGCCGGCCAGCGTCTTGTGGACGGTGGTCGTCACGACGTCGGCGTAGGGCACCGGCGACGGGTGCAGCCCCGCCGCCACGAGGCCTGCGAAGTGGGCCATGTCGACCCAGAGCTTCGCGCCGACCTCGTCGGCGATGGCGCGGAACGCCTCGAAGTCGAGCTGACGGGGGTAGGCGGACCAGCCGGCGATGAGCACCTGCGGACGGACCTCGAGGGCCTTCTCGCGGACCGCGTCCATGTCGATGCGGAAGGTCTGCGGGTCGACGCCGTACGCGGTCGCGTTGTAGAGCTTGCCCGAGAAGTTCAGCTTCATGCCGTGGGTCAGGTGGCCGCCGTGCGCGAGCTCGAGGCCGAGGATGGTGTCTCCGGGCTGCACGAGCGCGGCGAGCGCCGCGGCGTTGGCGGAGGCTCCGGAGTGCGGTTGGACGTTGGCGAACTCGGCGCCGAAGAGGGCCTTGGCGCGGTCGATCGCGAGCTGCTCGGCGATGTCGACGTACTCGCAGCCTCCGTAGTAGCGGCGGCCGGGGTAGCCCTCGGCGTACTTGTTGGTCAGGACGGAGCCCTGCGACTCGAGGATCGCGCGCGGCACGAAGTTCTCGCTCGCGATCATCTCGAGGTAGCCGCGCTGGCGGTCGAGCTCCTGCTGGAGCACGGCGGCGATCTCGGGGTCGACCACCGACACGGGCTGGTCGAACGAGGCGGCGACGCCGGGGCTGGCGGGGGAAGAGGACACGGACGCTCCTTGGCTGGGAAACGGAAGGGGCCCGGCAGGTCGCTGCGGCGCGACACGGCTCGTTCGGGCGACCCGATCTACGGTATCCGTTCCAGCCCAGGCGTGCGGCGGGAAAAGTGTCCGGGGCGCTGCCCCGGAGGAGGTGCCGCTCCCTGATGGTCACCCATCCGAACGCCAGTCGCGGCGGGCTCACTCTAGCAAGCGGGCCGGGTGGCGCGGGAGTCGCGCCAGTCGGGGGCGGGCACGCGCGATCGTGCGACGATCCCTCGGGCGGTCCCGGCGCGGGACCGGGAGGGAGGGCGTCGCCGTGGGTCCTCGACGCCGCTCCGAGCGCATCGACGGCCGCAGCGACGAGGAGCTCGTCGCGCTGGTCCGGGAGGGCCGCACCGACGCGGTCTCCGAGCTCTGGCGCCGCCACTCCTCGGCCGGGCGCACCGTGGCCCGGGCGTGGGCGAGCAGCTCCGACCCCGACGACCTGGTCTCGGAGGCGTTCCTCCGCGTCCTGCGGGCGATCGAGCGCGGCGGCGGACCCGAGGGCGCCTTCCGCCCCTACTTCTTCACCACCGTCCGCAACGTCGCGGGATCCTGGGCCCGGCGGGACCGGCACGAGCGGCCGTTCGACGAGGCCGACCGCGCCCTCCCCTCTGCCGGCCCCGATCCCGAGGCGCACGCCCTCGCCGCCCTCGAGCGCGACCTGGGCGCGCGCGCGTTCCGGGCGCTGCCGCCGCGCTGGCAGGAGGTGCTCTGGTACACGGAGGTGGAGGGCCTGTCCCCCGCCGCCGCCGCACCGCTGATGGGCCTGCGGCCCAACGCGGTCGCAGCGCTCGGGGTGCGGGCGCGGGAGGGGCTGCGCTCCGCGTGGATCCGGGAGCACGTGGCGGACGCCTCGGCGACGGGCGAGTGCGAGTGGGTGCTCGAGCGGGCGGGGACGTACGCGCGAGGACGAGCCCCCGTCCGGGACAGGCACCGCATCGACCGGCACCTGGACGGGTGCCTCTCCTGCCGGGAGGCGCTGGCGGAGGCCGAGAGCACTGCGCGCCGCCTCGCGTCGGTGCTGCTGCCGCTCTCGGCCGGCGTGAGCGGTGCGGCAGCCTGGGCGGCGGGCGGGGGCTCTGGCGCGGCCTCCGGTCCGCTGCCGAGCGCGGTCCGGGCGTCGAGCGCGGTTCGAGCGTCGAGAGCGGTCCGAGCGTCGAGAGCGGGCAGCGGAACAGGAGTAGTCGTCGCCGCGTCCGCTGCGGCGGCACTCGCGGTCGCGGGAGTCGTCGGCGCGGTGGTGCTGCTGTCCGGGAACGGGGGCGGCGCGCTCGTGGCGGCGGAGGACGCCTCCGCGCGGGTGGACGAGCGCGCAACGGCCGAGGCGGCTGCGCCGGCGTCGAGCGGAGGAGCGACGGCGAGCGCCGACCGACCGGAGACGGACCCGGAGGCCGCGGACCGGACGAGTGCAGCGGACGGCGATCCGGCGGGGCGGTCCAGGGGTTCCGGCGCTGCTCCGAGGAGCACGGTGCCGGCCGTGGCCGGACGGGCCGCGTCGGACGATGCCGGAGCGACGCGCGCGACCCCCGGGAGGACGGGACGCCCGCCGCAACAGGAGCCGTCCCACGATCCCGTCGGCGCACCGGCGTCGAGAGGGATCGAGGCGACCGCCTCCCCGACTCCTGCCGCCGAGCCCGCCCCGTCCCGCCCTGCCGTGACCGGCAGCCCCGCACCGGCGCCCTCCCCTGCCGTCACCGAGGCTCCGGCCCCCTCCGGGCCGCCGGGGACCACGACCGGGAGCTCCGCGCCGGGCCCGATCGGCAACGGCCCGGGCCTGCCCTCCGTTCCGGTCCCGACCCCCGCACCCAGCACTCCGGTCCCGGTTCCTGTTCCTGTTCCTGTTCCGACCGTGACTCCCCCACCGGACACTCCGGCTCCGGCAGCGACGCACGCACCGAGCACTCCGGCGCCGGTCCCTACAGGGGCGCCGAGCACCTCCGCTCCGGTCTCGACTCCCGCGCCGGTCACGACCCCCACTCCGGCCGCACCTCCCGCTCCGGCCGCACCGACCCTCGCGCTCGACACCGACGGCCGGCTGCTGCCCGATGCCCTGGGCACCGCCGCGCCCGGCGCCGCGGTGCTCCTCGAGGACGCCTCCGACGGACGCCGCGTGGGCTCCGCCACCGCCGACGCCGACGGCTCCTGGACCGCGCCGGCGCTCCCCCTCCCCGCGGGCACGACCACGGTGCTGGCGCGCACCGCCGCAGGAGTCAGCGCCCTTGAGACGGTCGACCTGCGCGCTCCGGTGCTCCTCGCCCGGGCCGCGTCGAGCGGGGGCGCGGTCGGCGTGCTCGTGCTCGCCGACCCCGACGCGGACGGCCTCGACCTCCTGGTCGACGGCGAGCAGGTGCGGTCCCTCGCTCCCGGAGCCCCCGTCCTCGCCGCGACCCTGGAGGTCGGTCCCGGGAGGCACACGATCGGCGTCCGCTACTCCTCCCCGGACGGGCGGACGGGACCCGTCGCCGCCGTGTCCGTCGATGCGGGCTGAGGCGCGCGGACCGCCCTGTGCCCCACCGTTATCCTGGGCGGATGCAGCCCGAACCCGCCGCGTCCGCGACTCCCCGGCCCGCCCCCGTGAGCACCCGTCCGACGGGCAGCGACGCCGCGTGGTCCGGCGCCCGGCCCGCGGGAAACCACTGGACCCTGACCTTCGCCTGCCCCGACCAGCCGGGCATCGTGCACGCCGTGTCCGGTGCCGTCGTCCAGGCCCGCGGCAACATCACCGAGAGCCAGCAGTTCTCGAGCGCCGACACCGGCCGCTTCTTCATGCGCCTGCAGGTGGAGTCGCCCATCAGCCGCGAGGAGTTCGCCGCCGCCCTGCTGCCGATCACGGAGCACTACGGGATGACCTGGCGCCTCGACGTCGTCGGCCGGCCGCTGCGCACCCTCGTCCTCGCCTCCACCGCCGCGCACTGCGTCAACGACCTGCTCTTCCGCCAGCGCGCCGGGCAGCTCGCGGTGGACATCCCGATGATCCTGTCCAATCACGGCAGCCTTCGCGACCTCGCCGAGTTCTACGGCGTGCCCTTCGAGTCGCGACCCGTGGTCTCGCCGGAGTCGAAGCGCGGGTTCGAGGAGCGCGTGCTGGAGGTCGTCGAGGAGCACGACGTCGAGCTCGTGGTCCTGGCGCGCTACATGCAGATCCTCTCCCCCGAGCTCTGCGCGCGACTGGCCGGCCGCGCCATCAACATCCACCACTCGTTCCTGCCGGGCTTCAAGGGCGCGAACCCCTACAAGCAGGCGCACGCCCGCGGCGTCAAGCTGATCGGGGCGACCGCGCACTTCGTCACCAGCGACCTCGACGAGGGGCCGATCATCGAGCAGAACGTGGTGCGCGTGGACCACTCGCACTCGGTCGCCCAGCTCGTGGCGATCGGGCAGGACGAGGAGAGCCGTACGCTCACGCAGGCGGTCAAGTGGTTCGCGGAGGACCGGGTGCTCCTCGACGGGGCCCGCACCATCATCTTCCGCTGACCTCCGGCGGCTAGCATGGTCGGCGTGAATCGAGCAGGAGCGGACACCGCGGGCACCGACATCAGGATCGGCCCGAACGCGATCCTCCGGTTCCTCCTGGAGCTCGTCGCGCTGGCGACCTTCGCCCTCTGGGGCTTCGCGTCGTGGGACCTCCCGTGGAACATCGTCCTCGGCATCGGCGCTCCGGTGGTCGCCGCGCTGATCTGGGCGCTCTTCCTCTCGCCGCGCGCGGTCCTCGCGATCGACGTCTACGGCCGCTCGCTGATCGAGCTGCTCGTGATGGGCGCCGCCGCGCTGGCGTGGCTGGACCTCAGCCAGCCGGTCGTCGCGATCGTCTTCGGCGTCCTCGCCGTCGTCTCCGGCGTCATCGCGGGACGCCGCTCCCTCTGATCCTGACGGCGGCCGCTCAGGCCGAGGGGGCGCTCGCTCGGAGCCGTCCACCGCTGTCCCCGAGGGTGCACCGCTGTCCCCGTGCGATCACCGCCGCCTCGGACCGGAACCGTAGGCGGCGTCCCGACTCGCAGCGGCAGGTTGCCATCGCGCTCTCCCGTCGATGCACCTCCAGGGGTGCGCCACCGCAGCGGGATCCCGGGCCGATCGCACTGCCGGGGCCCCAGTCGGAGATGCTCCGCCCCGCCTGATCGTCGATCTCTCCCCGACCCGCTCCCGCCTCCGCTCTCGAGCCGTTCCCCCACGCAGCCCGGCCGGTCTTGCTCCCGGCCCGCACCACGAGCCGCCCGGTCTCCGCC